>CAMYNC010000162.1 GCA_947259685.1 uncultured Desulfuromonadales bacterium
CAGTTTCATGGTCAGGTGGTTCTCGATGTCCTGGAAATTCACGATGAGGACCTCGATCGGGTCCCCGTGATTCTGCATAATCCCCTTTACTTTAGACCCTTTGAGCTGTTCGCTCGCATTCTGCCACTCCCCAAATACAGCTCCTACGATCCGACCCCCTTCCTCGGTCTGTTCTTTCCCCTATTGTTCGGTATGATGCTTGGAGATATCGGCTATGGCTTGCTGCTGGCAATGATTGCCGGGCTGCTGATCCATTTTTTCCCCGAACGCCGTAATCTGACTGACGGGGCACGGATTCTCGGAATTTCAGCAGCCTACACGATTATTTTCGGCATTATTTTCGGCGAGCTGTTCGGCAGTCTGGGTGAGCAGCTTCTACATCTGCAGCCGCTCTGGGTGGAGCGCAGCCAGGCCGTGGTGCCAATGATCTTTTTTGCCATCTCAGTCGGAGTCACCCACCTCCTCCTCGGGATAGTCCTTGGCATCCGCTACGATATTAAACGAAAAAAATCCCGCGAGGCAGTGGTGAAGATCATCAACCTGCTGATCATCCTGCTCGCTGGCCTCTGGCTGATTGGACAGTTTATGCCAACTCCCTGGCAGTTCAGCATGCCGCTGCTATTGACGATTCTGGTGCTGCTGCCACTGCTGATCCTTGCCGGTGGTCTGCTTGCTCCGCTGGAACTGTTGAAGAATTTTGGCAACATTATCTCTTATGTGCGGATCATGGCGATCGGGCTCTGCTCAGTCCTTTTGGCCCAGGTTGCCAATCAACTCGGTGGAATGACCGGCAATCTGCTGGCCGGTTTTCTGGTTGCCGGGGTCCTGCATCTGTTCAACCTGTTGCTAGGTGTTTTTGCGCCGACGGTGCATTCCTTACGTCTGCATTATGTCGAGTTCTTCAGCAAGTTTCTTGAATTCGGCGGGCGAAAATTTGAGCCTTTGAACAAACACAAATAGAGGGAAGGATTGCGATCGACCCACAGAAGAAAGGAGAATGCCATGGATAAAGTCTGGTTGGCTTTTGCCGCGGCCCTGGCTGTAGGCTTGCCAGCGCTGGCGACCGCCTGGGCACAATCACGGATCGGCGCGGCCGGAGCGGGAACTCTGGCAGAAAAGCCGGAATTGACCGGAACCATCATCATCCTGTTAGCAATTCCGGAAACCATGGTGATCCTTGGTTTTGTCATCGCGGCGATGATTCTGGTTCTCTGAGACCATGGGGCACCGCGAACTCGAAGCGGCCCTACGCTGTGAGGGTGAGGCCAAGGCGCAAGAGATATGGCAGCAGGTTGAAGCCGAAGCGGCCAAGTTGCGATTAGAACTGGATCAGCAGCTGGAGACTGAGCAGCAGGGCCTGCAGCGCCGGATCACCGCTGAAACCGAAGACCTCCTTGATGCGGCCCGGACAACTGCCCAGCAGCAGGCGCAGTTAAGACGTCTCGATGCGGAGCAGCAGCTGGCGCAGCGCCTAAAAATGCTTGCAGAAGGCCGGTTAGAGGAACTGTCCCGGACTGGTGGGGCCTCCTTGTTTAAGCAGCTTGCGACAGAGATCCCGGACCACCCCTGGCAGCTGGTTAAGGTTCATCCACGCGATCAGCTCGCAGCCCAGGAACTCTTTCCGCAGGCCGAGGTCAGGTTGAGTGAGCAGATCATTGGCGGTCTGATGGTTCAGGAGCCGCAGGGGAAGGTGGTGATTATCAATACCCTGGAGAAGCGCTTAGCCCACCTCTGGGCCGATTTGTTGCCACCGCTGATGACTGAACTGCGAACGCGGGTGAAAGCCGATGAAACTGCTGCTTGAAATCACCGCCGCAGGGGCGCCCAACGATTATCTGTACGCTCGAATCCGTTGCCGGCGCGCCGCCTTGGATCTCAGCGGAGCTAAGCCTTGGGGGGGAGGTGGTGATCCCCAGGAGCTGCTGAGACGCGAATATCTCTGGATTTACCGGCGCATGAACGCTCGCTTGCGACGCCAGCTGCTGCCGGTTTTTGAGGCAGCTGAATTACGCACTCTGGTGCTTTGTCTGCGTTATCTGGCGGCAGAAGATCACAGTGCCATCGGCAGTCTGCTCAAGCTTAGCCTGCTGAATCCACAACTGCAGCGGGAACTGCTCGCTGCCAAACGGGCGACGCCGTTGGTGGCAACTCTCGAGCGGCTGCTGGCTGAGCAGCAACCGGAGTTTCGCGGCCTGTCAGAAACCTACCTGCGGCAAGGTCCGGGCGGGCTGGAGCAAGCGCTGATCGGTGGCCAACTGCAGCGTTCGCTTAACCGTTGTCGGCTGACTGTCCTCAAGGAGTTTTTGCGCTACCTGCTCGATACCCGAAATCTGCTGGCAATCTACAAACATCTGCGCTGGCAGGTTCCCTTAGCCCCACCCTTGTTGACTGGCGGTGATCTTAATTTGGCGGTTTGCATAAAATTGTGGCGGGCCAAGGATTTAAACGGTCTGTTGAGTTTCATGCAGAATTTCAGTGGTCAGACTGGTGATCCGGAACAGCTCGGGGTGGAGGATTTCTTGTTTCAGGGATTATCCCAGCGGATGCAACGCGCTGGCCGCGATCCCTTGCAGCCGGGCCTGGTGATCGATTATCTCTGGCGCTGTCAGCAGGCGACCAGGAAACGGGGTCTACGGCTGGAACAGGATCGGGGTCTGGCAACTCAGCCAGGGCTGGAGGCAAGCTGATGACTGGAGTGGTGTTCATGACCCCGGAGGATGCCCGCTACGGTTTCAGCCTGGCGGGTTCGATGCAATTGACCATCAAGCCGGAAAAGGCCGAACAGTTGCTGCGCCAGACCATCGCCGACCCCGATATCGGCGTCGTGGTGATCGATGAACGGCTGGTCAAAACCATACCGGAGAAAGATTTTGCTGAATTGGAAGAGAACTGGCGCGGCCTGTTGGTGACACTGCCGGCCCCGGTGCTCGAGGTCGATGCTGAAGAGGATTATCTGCAGCGCCTGATCCGCAGAGCGCTCGGCTATCATGTGAGGTTGCAGCTATGAAGGGGGCGATCACCAGGATTTCCGGGGCAACAGTCAGCGTCGATCTGCGTGGCTTGCAGCTCTACGACCGGGTCTATGTCGGTCATGCGCGGCTCTCTGGCGAGGTGGTCCACCTAGAACAGCAGCAGACCACCGTGCAGGTCTTCGAGGATACCCACGGGCTGAGCGTCGGTGAGCCGGCCGAGGGGACCAGGGCCCCATTGACGGTTGCGTTGGGCCCAGGGCTGATCGGTGGTATCTACGATGGCTTGCAGCGGTCCTTGCCGGCCCTGCAGCAGCAAAGTGGGGCATTTATTCACAGCACCCGGGAGTTGGGCAGCCTCGATCTCCAGCGGCGCTGGTCTTTTTCACCGAGTCGCCAGGTTGGCGAGCGGGTCGAGATCGGCGAGGTTATTGGCAGCGTCGCTGAGGGGCACCTGCAGCATCCCCTCTGCGCCAACCAAAGTGGAGAGCTCGAAACGATTGCCAGCGGCGAGATCTGCCTGGCCGATCCGATCGCGACTTTGATCTCTGGCCAACAACTCTTCGCTTGGCATAATTGGCCAGTTAGGCGGCCGCGCATCGGCGGCCGGAAATGTCCAGCCGAACGGCCGTTGATCACGGGACAGCGTTGCATCGATTTTCTCTTCCCGATGATGAAAGGGGGGGTGGCAATCATCCCTGGAGGTTTCGGCACCGGCAAAACCGTGCTGGAGCAGACCATCGCAAAGTTTGCCGACACCGACCTGGTGGTCTATGTCGGCTGCGGTGAACGCGGCAACGAGATGGCCGGACTGCTCAGTGAGTTCGGCGAGCTGCGTGATGCGGACGGAAGGCCGCTGCTGGAACGGACCATCGTGGTCGCCAACACCTCCAACATGCCGGTCGCAGCCCGCGAATCCTCGATTTTTACCGCGGTGACCATGGCCGAGTACTATCGCGATATGGGCTACGACGTGCTCTTTCTGGCCGACAGCCTCTCCCGCTGGGCAGAGGCGCTGCGCGAGATCTCTTCCGCCCTTGAGGAGATCCCCGGTGAAGAAGGCTACCCGACCTACCTCGGCTCGCGGCTGGCCAGCTTTATCGAACGGGCCGGGGTGGTTGAAACGCCGACCGGAAAACTTGGTTCACTCAGTATGATTCTGGCGGTTTCACCGCCTGGCGCCGATTTTTCCGAGCCGGTTACCCAAGCCTGCCTGCGTTCTGCTGGCGCCTTTTATCTGCTCGATACCAGCCTAGCGCATAGCCGCCACTTTCCGGCGATCAATTGGACCCAGAGCTATTCTTTGTTCGCTAAAAAAGGCACCGGATACTTCCGCGAGCAGGTGGCTGAACACTGGCCGCAGTTGCAGCGCCGCTGTCGGGAAATTCTGCAGCAGGAGGATGCTCTGCGTGAGGTGGTCGAGGTGGTCGGTATGGAAGGTCTGCAGGACCGCGACCGCTTATTGATGCACGCCGCAGAACGGGTCCGGCGCGATTTTCTCTGCCAGAACAGTTTTTCCGAGGATGCTTTCTCTTCGCCGCAACAAACTGTCGAACGGATCGGTGCGATCATCAGCAATTATGATCAGGCGCTACAGCAGCTGGATGAGGGGCTGCTGCTGTCCGAGGTTTTGAAAGGATCGGGCGATGCGGCTGGCTGAACACTGCTACCGGACCATCAGTTCGATCCGCGGGCCGCTGGTGTTCGTCGAAAATGTCTTTGCTGCGCGGATCGGTGAAACCGTCACCCTCAAGGCGCCGGATGGGCAACTGCTGGAAGGGGAGGTCCTTAAAATAGACGCCCGGCAGGTTCTTATCCAGGTGTTCGGTGAAACCTACGGCCTCGATCTGGAAAAGACCAGTGTTACCTTTCATGATGCGGTCAAGCGCGCGCCGCTGTCGCGCGACTGTTTGGGTCGACTCTTCAACGGTGCCTTTGAGCCGATCGATGGGGCACCGATGTTTATTCCTGAGCGTTGGGGGGCGGTTTCTGGAGCGCCGATCAATCCGGTTGCGCGTGAATACCCGCGAGAGATGATCGAAACCGGTTTTTCGGCAATCGATGCCCTCAATACCCTGATCAAGGGGCAGAAGCTGCCGATCTTCTCCTGCGCCGGGCTGCCGGCCCAGGAACTGGTGGCGCGGATTCTCGCCCAGGCGCGTTTGCCAGGAACCGGAGACTTCGTTGTGGTCTTCGTTGCCCTCGGGCTGACCTATCATGAGTTCAGTTTTTTCGAGCAGACCCTCAAACAGATGCCGAGCCGGTTCGTCGCTTTTTTCAACCTGGCCGGCGAGCCGGTCGTCGAGCGGCTGCTGGCGCCGCGGTTAGGACTGACCGTGGCCGAGGATCTGGCCTTTAATCACCAGATGGATGTACTGGTGATCGTCTCGGACATGACCAACTACTGTGATGCCCTGCGCGAGATTTCCACATCGCGTGAGGAACTGCCCGGCCGGCGCGGCTATCCCGGCTACATGTATTCCGATCTGGCCTCGCTTTATGAGCGGGCCGGCCGGCTGCGTGATCGTCCCGGCTCGGTGACCATGCTGCCGGTGTTAACCATGCCGGAGGATGACATCACCCACCCGATTCCCGATCTGACCGGCTACATCACCGAGGGGCAGATCGTGCTGTCACGGGAAATGCAACAAAAAGGGCTGTTTCCACCGATCGACCTGCTGCCTTGCCTGTCACGGCTGATGCAGCACGGCATCGGTGAAGGGCTGACCCGCGCCGATCATCGACAGGTCGCTAATCGACTCTACCAGAGCTACGCCAAGGGGCGCGAACTGCGCAAACTTGAGGCGGTGGTCGGCAAGGAGGGCCTGCTGGAAGAGGACCAGGTGATTTTAGCTTTTGCCGACAGTTTCGAAAACAGCTTTGTCCATCAGGCTGAAGAGCGACGGGATATCTTCCAGAGCCTTGATCTGGGGATTAAGCTGCTCAAGGAATATCAGGTGGAGTTATGATTCAGGCGACCCGGACCAATCTGCTGCAGCTTAAGGATCGTCGCCGAGCGGTCGTCAATTGTACCGGAATTCTCAAAGGGCGGCGGCAGGCACTGATCAAAAAATTTCTCGAAATCGGCCGCCCGCTACTCGCTTCACGCGAGGAGACCCGCCAGCGCTACGGTAAGGCGATCGCTGAGCTGCAGACCAGCCTCGGCTTGGAAGGACGGGATTACATCGCCTCGCTGGCGCTGATCAGCCAGCGCCACATGGGCGTGGAACTGGTCAACATGAACATCCTCGGGCTGCGTTACCGCGATCTCAAAGAGGTTGAGTCGGCCAGTCGTTCCCTGGTCGACCGTGGCTACGATTACCCCTCGGTGACCCCGCATTTGGATGAAGCCCTACAGCTGTTCGAGATGATCGTCGAGGAAATGCTCGCCATGGCCCGCTACGAAGGAATGTTTCGGCGGCTTGGCGAAGAACTGCTACGGATTACCCGGCGAATTCGGGTGCTCGAAGAGCGGGTGTTGCCCAGCCTGCATCAGGATATCCGAAAGATCTCCCACTACCTTGCCGAGCGGGAGCGGGAAGCCTATTATCGTTTGAAGCTGTTTAAACGTTTGACGGCACAACGACGTTAAGCGCCAATTGCTGGTACCAATGGGGCTAGATGGACGAGGGTGTTATTTATGAAACTTGTATTCGTTCCGCTTCTCCCTTGGTTTTACTTATTATGGTAGTCTCAATAATTGCCACAATAGTTGGGTGGTGAAAGGAAAGTGAAATGAAGGATAGCCACATTACACGTGCCAGTGTCTCGGCCTTAGACGACATTTTGGGGCAAACTTTTCCGATTCTGGACCACGGGCATGTCCGGGTCGTCGACTACATGGGCGATGATGCCGCAATCGTTCAGGCGGCACGAGTTTCTTATGGGGCAGGGACGAAACAGGTCCATGAAGATCGAGGTTTGATCCGCTACCTGCTGCGCAACGCTCACACGACACCTTTCGAAATGTGCAAGATCAAGCTGCACATTCGCGTTCCGATGGACTGCTGGCGGCAGTGGATTCGCCACCGGACTGCCTCCGTGAATGAATACAGTACCCGCTACTCTGAGGCGATCGCAGACCAGCAATCAACCCTGCCTGGAGACTGGCGTCTTCAGACCGCGCAGAACAAACAAGGCAGCGATGGTTTTCTCGATGTTGCCACGGGTAAAAGCCTGTCGGATACGGAAGAAAACTTCCACCAAGCCGCTAGAGAACTCTACCAGTCCCGCCTTGATAGTGGGGTGGCCCGCGAGCAGGCCAGAAAAGATCTCCCTCTGTCTACTTACACTGAAGCTTACTGGTCGATCGATTTACATAATCTTCTACACTTCCTCCAGCTGCGGATGGATGCCCATGCCCAAGTTGAAATCAGGCAGTATGCCAAGCTGATCGGTGAAGAAATTGTCGCCCGTTGGGTTCCGTTTGTGTGGGAGGCATTTAAGGACTATCGGTTAAACTCAATGCGCCTGTCCG
>CAMYNC010000163.1 GCA_947259685.1 uncultured Desulfuromonadales bacterium
CCAATTACACCGACCCGCACGGTCTATCGGCCCCTCATACTGATCAATCAGGTGGGATTACGAGGGTCGGGCCTGGCGAGTACGCCATCGGTCTGGCTGTCGCGGAAGGCGCGCAGCTGCCCGGCGATAGCCGCATCCTGCAGCGCCAGAATCTGAGCGGCCAACAGGGCCGCATTGCGGGCACCAGCAGGCCCGATGGCCAGTGTGCCAACGGGTATTCCGGCCGGCATCTGCACGATAGATAGCAGCGAATCCAAACCCTGAAGGGCCTTGGACTGAACGGGAACACCCAGTACCGGTAACAGGGTTTTCGCGGCCGCCATGCCGGGCAGGTGAGCGGCGCCGCCGGCGCCGGCAATCAGAACTTTCAGCCCCCGGTCCATGGCACCCGCCGCGTACTCGAACAGCAGGTCGGGTGTCCGGTGTGCCGACACCACGCGAGTCTCATGGGGGATTTTCAGCTGCTCCAGTGTGTCCGATGCATGCTGCATGGTGTCCCAGTCCGACACGGAGCCCATGATGATGCCGACTAGAGTTTTCACCCCGGCGATTGTACAACGTTGCTCCGCAGCCCGCTTGTGGGAAACGACTCAAGGGGGTGCGCACTGGCTTGCCTTAGCAGGCTAGAATACGGGCTATCTATGGATACCATCTTTCTCAAAACCAAGCTCGCCGAAATTGCTGAGCGGGCGTTGGCTCGGGCGAAGCGAGGCGGCGCAAGCGCTGCTGAGGCGGGTGTCCGTTACGATGAAGGCCTGTCGGTCACCGTGCGCCTGGGTAGTCTGGAGTCCCTGGAACGCCAGCGGGACCGCGGTCTGGCGGTCACCGTATATCGCGACGGGCGCAAGGGCAGTGCATCCACTGCAGACTTCAGCGATGCCGCGGTTGAGGAAGCCGTGGACCGAGCCTTGAGCATCGCACGTTTCACGGAGCCGGACGAATATGCAGGCCTGGCTGAACCGGATCGGCTTGCCAGGCAGCCGCGGGATCTGGACCTTTATCATCCCTGGGATCTGAGTGTTGCAGATGCCGAAGCCCTCGCACTGGAGACCGAAACTGCGGCACGGTCCGCCGATGCGCGAATCAGCAACTCCGACGGCGCAACCGTCAACAGTCACGAATCTTTTCGGATCTACGCCAATAGTCACGGTTTCTGCGCGGGCTATCCGACCACCTATCACTCCAACAGTTGCGCCGTGCTTGCTCAGGACGACAATGCCATGGAGCGTGATTACTGGTACACCGTTGCCCGCGGCCCGGAGGATCTTCAGGCTGGCGCGTCCATCGGCGTTCATGCCGCGGAGCGCGCGCTGCGGCGGCTCGGCGCTCGGCAGATTCCCACAGTAAAGGCTCCCGTGGTTTTTCCCGCCGAGCTGGCCCGGGGTTTGCTGGGACATATGATCGCTGCCATCTCCGGTACCAGTCAGTACCGGCGAGCGTCATTCCTGCTTGATGCGAAGGGCCGACAGATACTGCCGAGCTTCGCTCAGGTTGATGAGGATCCCTTCATCCCACGTGCCATGGGCAGCGTACCCTGCCAGCAGAATCTGCTCCGACGAAATGAGAACACGCAAGGCAGAGGCATCCTGATCGGGGAGATTTAGCTCGACAATGCCATTACGCCGGCTCCCAAAGGAGGTATCGACACGGCCATCGGCAAGTAAGCGGAGCAAAGCCATTTTCCCGAAGCGCTCATTGGACCAGGCAGTCTCTGTCTCCAGCCGACTTCTGCCGACGACAACGATCTTTCCATCTGACTGCGGAGCCAGATCGAGTGCAGTATCGATATCTGGTGAAAGATCAATGACGGCGATACCATTGTTGCCAAACGAACCATCCAATCCTCCGGCGGCTGTCAAACGGACAATAGCAAAGCCTGAGTCGAAATCTCCCGCCAATAGGATTCTGCCGTCGGCCTGAACTCTGGAGCTGAAACAGCGCAGTCCGCTCGGCAGGCCATCGAGGATGCCATTTTGGGCAAAGGTCCGATCCAGTCGGCCATCAGGGAAGTACCGCAAAACAATTGACTCTTCGTTAAAAGTTGCTGCGGTCACCAGGATTTTCCCATCCTGCTGCAGGATGAGATCATATGCCGACCAGTAAACCACCTGCCCGGCAGCGTTCAGGTTATCGACAACTCCAGATTGACCAAAGCTGCGGTCCAGGCTGCCATCAGGGAGGTAGCGTGACAGGTAGGTCTCCCCTAAGAGGATGAATTTGCCATCCGGCCGAACTGAAATCTGTGGTCCTCCAGCGACTGCCTGCCGAGCGATTTGGGAGAGGATACCTCCCTCGCCAAATCCAGAATCAAGAAACCCAGCGCCGATTTGATCGGCCCTATCCCAATCTGGGCTTGAGACCGGCTGAAATGGATCTTCAGGTTCGGTTTCAGGAATGGGATCGATGACAACAGGTGGAGGCAACACGGCTTTCGCTCGACTATGCACCAGATTCGAATAATCGCTCTCATTTCCAGCGGCATCGTACGCCGAAACGGTAAAATAATGCTCTTCGTCATCGGCGAGGCCAGTCACCGTAATACTGACCCGATTTCCGGCATTAATCGGCGAAGCCCCTTCCGCTGCGCCGGTGCCGCTGAGGGGTAAAGTGGCCGAATTAGCCTGGTAGTAAATTTTATAACCCGACACAGCACTTGAACTCGCATCCCAGGTTAATTGCACCGACTTTGCCCCTGCCTGACTTGAAAAAAACAGCAGCAAAATAACAATCAAAAACTGATGGTAAAATAGAACCCTTGGCATAAACCTATCTCCTGAGCTATGGCCTCCAAAAGTGATCGCGACAGCTACAGAAGTTAGTGGCAGGGCTATCGTCATTGCGCTAGGACAAATCGAATCTGCGACAAAAGGCATTGAACGGCCTAAGTGCTGAAAAAACGTTGTCCAAAAATAAATATTTTGCCGAGTAATCCAAAAAAAAAAGAGCCTGAGAATATGCTGATTTATAAAGGAAAATGATATTCCCTATCAGCTATCCCGGCCCCTCGTTCACTCTGCAGTTAAATTTTTACTTAGAATGTCGGTCAGCAAAAATTCAACCCAGAGATATGCATAGCCCATTCCAAATGAGTAACCTTGCCCATTGCACAGACCATAACCAACCGCTCGATAAAATTTACACTTGGCCAATACAGTCAACACCAGCGTTATAAGTAGCCGTAATTTTTTAGTTTCCAGACTGGCATTTTTGTTGCTAATTTCCCTACTAATGAGAATTGAGGGCAAAGAAGCCCTAAAAAAAAGATCTACGATTCGATAACTTAGGCCGCTCCGATTAGAGTGAAATGGCCATAATTCAGTGGAATCACCGTAGCCGTAACCGGAGAGGGAAAGGGAGGGCGCTATGATCAACCGGGAAAATAAAGTAGATGAAATGTTGCAGCAGCTTGACGGACTCTTCGAAAAAGACCCCCATCGATTTGAGGACCTGCGTCGAGATATTATCGACACCACCATCAGCTGTTATCCGGAAAGGTTCCAGCAGCGCGCCCAGGGCATTCAGTTCACGCTTGACTGCGAACTGGATAGGATTAAGAACCCGGTGGTCAGGATGAACCGTATGGTGGAAATTTTCTGGCAGAAAGTTGCTGAGTTTCAGACGGTGGTCAACGACCCGCGCAGCGCTTCAGCGGAGCAGGAACTGAAAAATAAGGCCGCCAAAGTTATCCAACTTTTTCAAAGCGATGACCGCTGAGTATCGGCGGGTTCTTTGGCATTGATAGCTCAGCTATGCCGACCCAGCTTTTTCCCGGCGACAAAAAACCAAATCGCGGCCAGTAGCTGCAACCCGATCAGCAGCGAAAATGCAGCTTGATAGCCAGCTGGCTGATACCCCCCACTGGCGTCGGTCGGCCAGAGACCAATCACCGCACCGATCAACCACTGCGCAGCAAAAGCGCTGACAAACACCAGCAGGTTTAGGCTGGTGTTACAGCGGCCGGTGAGCTGCTTCGGGAAGACCTGAGCCAACACCGCATAAGGCAAAATGCAGGCCGTACCGAACAGCCCGAAGCCGATCCAGAGGGGGGCCGCATACTCCGGCATCACCACCAACAGCAGCTGCACTAGCAGGAAAAATCCCATACCTGTTGCAGCCAGGGTTGCCGGCTTTACCCCGTAGCGGCCGAGCCGCGCTGTCAGGCTACCAAAACCGAAATAGCCGACAATCATCGCGACAGCAATCCAGAACAGCATATCCGCCACCTGGCCGCGATCGAACCCGGCGACATCCCTTAACCAGGGACCTGACCACAACCCCTGTATCGACAGATAGGCAGATTGGCCGGTAAACGCCCAGGGGGCGATCTTCCAGAATTCGGGGTTGCGAAGGACTGCTTTCAAGCCAGCCAGCTGATCCGCCAGAGATTCTGTTGATTGAGCGCCCTGCTGTTCCGGGACCACAAGGAAAACCGTGACCGCCGCAAGCAAGCCCAGAACCGCTAGCACCATAAATACACCGCGCCAGTCGGTGACTTGCAGGGCAGCCTGAACCGGAGTGGTGGCGGTCAATGCCCCAAGGCCGCCGGAAACCATCTGCACCCCATTGGCGAACGGCAGACGCTCAACCGGCAGCCAAGCGGAAAATGCCTTAAAAGCGGCCATCAAACAGGCGGAAACCCCCAATCCGATCAGCGCCCGCCCGGCCAGTAACCCGCTCAGAGAATCGGCCAGGGAAAACACCAGCGCCCCAGCCGCCGCGAACAACAACAACACGGCCTCAACCCGCCGAGACCCAAAGCGGTCGAGGAGGATTCCAAGCGGCAATTGAAAGGCTGCAAAGGTGAGAAAATATGCTGAAGTCAACAGCCCGAGGTCGGCTGGGCTCAAGCTTAAATCGGCCACCAGGTCCGGCGCGATGACGGCATTGACGGTGCGAAAGACATAGGAAACGAAATAACCAAGCCCGAAAGGAACAAACAGGCGCAGCAAAGGTAGACGGTCAGCCATAAATTTCTATCCTGAACAGTGGTCGATTCAGCAGCATATCAGGCCCTAACCGCAAACCCCACAGCGTTGACAGCCCGAGGTACAACGCGGGGTAAATTCCCCCTGCAGGGCACGCTGATACTCCTGCCAGAGATAGTCACGACGAATTCCCTGGTCGATAATTTCCCAGGGGAAAAGTTCTCCGTCGCTCCGTTGCCGGGTCACATAAAAATCAAACTCGAGGCGATGTTTTTTACAGAGCTGTTTCAGGTTACCGCCCTGGGCCAGATCCGGCAGGAGTTCTGCAAGCCGACGATCGCCACGCGATAAAAACGCCTGCAATACCGCTGCGCGGATCGATTCGCTGATCAGGTCCGTATTCGGCATACGCGAAACGGCCGAACGCAGAAACCGGATCTTCTTTTTCAAACTCTTTTCGCTTTCCATTCCTGCCCATTGGAGTGGCGTGAACGGCTTGGGGATAAACGGATTGACACTCAAAGTGACCCTGCCCATCCGCCCCCGGGCACGCCCTGCCTCCCGCCAGATCAGACGAACTTTTTCCGCCAGGGCAACCATTTCCTGCAGATCGGTCTGCTCTTCATCCGGCAGGCCGATCAAAAAATACAGCTTCAGGTTAAAAATGTCCCCATCGGCAAGCAGTTGGACAGCGCTGAGAATCTGTGTTTCATCAATCCCTTTGTTGATCAGGTCACGCATCCGCTGGCTGCCGGCTTCAGGAGCGATGGCCACGGTTTTATGACCGGATTCCTTCAGCGAAGCGACCTCTTCAGCCGTGAGTGCATCAAGCCTGAGACTGGACACCGAGACTTGCCCGCCCTTTTCAAGAATCCCCTGCTGTAAAAGCTCAACCTGGGTATGATCGGCCACCGCGGCACCGACCAGGCCGATCTTTTTGCGCTGGCAAAGCCCTTCATCCACTTGCCCTAAAAGATTCTCCAAGGCCCGTTCTCGAGGCGGCAGGTAGATGTAACCCGCCGCACAAAAGCGGCAGCCTCTGGAACAGCCGCGCGAGACCTCGGTGAGGGCCATATCGCCGAATTCTGTCGTTTGGGTCTGGATAAAACTGCGGCTGGCAGAAACATCCAGATCGGCAAGATATTGCCGCCTAACCTGTACTGGGGCAGATGTTTGCGGAGAGATTGTCTTAATTCGACCGTCAGTTTGATAATCAACCCGATAGGCTGTGGGGACATAGATACCTGGCAATTGAGACAGCTGTGCTAACCGCTCGGCTTTGCTTGCCGCTCCATTTATCAAAGCAGGAAGCAGCTCTGGTAAAATTGGTTCTGCCTCACCAACGGCAACCAGGTCCACGATCTCCGCCAGCGGTTCTGGATTCAAAAAAGCGCAGACCCCACCGAAGAGAACCAACGGCTGGGCCCCGGTGCGCTGGCGCGCAAATAAGGGTAGCTTGGAAAGTTCAAAGATAGTCGGCAGAGTGAGATAATCGTTTTCGAAGGAGATCGAAAAGGCGATCAGATCGAACTCCGCCAGCGGCCGCTGCGATTCGAGGGAAACCAGTGGATAGCCGCTGCGCTGATGTTCAATAAGATCGGAAGCATCCGGGAGAAAGACCCGCTCGCAAAGACAATCGTCACGGTTGTTAAGCAGCTGGTAAACGCTTAAAAACCCCAGGTTACTCATACCCTGGTGATAATTGTTAGGGTAAACCAGCGCCACCCGATAACGATCCTGCCAAGGATGGAAAATGGTTCCAGTTTCAGCATTTAGGCGTTGATGGATATGCTCTAGCAAATTGCGAGACATGGTCGTTGTGTACCACAAATGAGGAAGAGGAAAAAGAAAAAGGGGCCGCCAAAGCGGCCCCAAGTGACGAGGGAGTCGTCAGGGAAGTCATTACAACGTACAGAATGCTGTACATCTGCCGGGCGGAGAACCGGCGTAGCATTACACTTTAAATATCAATTTATTCCTAGCGGGCAGCGAAACAGACTTTCTGGAGCTAACCAACAGCCGAGCCGCAGTTATTCCTACGTCGGCGATAAAACCGAAAATGTCCGTTTAATGGACAATCAGGCTGGAAGATTCCCTGATTTAATCGACCCGCCGCCGCAAAAAAGTAGGGATATCGAATTGTTCGTCGTCGCTGAAAACGTCGCGCGGCTGACTGGGTCTCTCCCGCAGTTTGTGACTGCCATAGGGATCGATTTGCTGCTGATTGCGGATATGGGTCGGCACGTCGAGGTCGATCTTACCGCTCGATTGAGCCAGCGCACGAGCACGTTCCTGAACCACATCGGTCACCCGCCGCTTATTATCGAAACTTTCACCGAAACCGGTGGCAATCGCAGTAATCTTGATGCGTTCCCCGAGATTTTCGTCGATGACCAAGCCGACGATGATGTTGGCATCTTCGTGAACCTTTTCATGGATGATCGTCGAGGCTTCCTCGAACTCTTCCATAGTC
>CAMYNC010000164.1:0-3118 GCA_947259685.1 uncultured Desulfuromonadales bacterium
TGTCGTAGTCATAGTGGGTGTTATAGACATGATCGATCAGTTCATTGCGACTGACGACGCGGTCCTTGTTCATGACCAGATACTCGAGATATTCATATTCCTTGGCGCTGAGAATGACGTCCTTGCCGCCCCTTTGCACCAGGCGGGCGTTGGTATCCAGGGACAGATCAGCGATGCTGACCACAGGCGAGGGTTTTCCTTTGCTGCGCCGAATGGTCGACCGCACGCGGGCCAAAAGCTCGGGAAACTCAAAAGGTTTGGGGATGTAGTCATCGGCCCCCAGCTCCACTCCGGTCACCTTGTCTTTCATCTCCCGTTTGGCTGTCAACATCAGTACCGGAGTGTCGTTCGCTTTGCTGCGCAGGGCATGCAACAGCGCCAGACCATCCATTTTCGGCAGCATGATGTCCAGGATAATGGCGTCAAAGTCGTAGAATTCAGCCCTGAACAAGCCATCCTCGCCGTCGTAGGCCAGATCGACGGTGAAGGCGTGTTCCTCGAAGCCTTTTTTCAGAACCTTGGCCAGAGGTTTTTCGTCCTCGATGATCAACAATCTCATCGCCACCTCCTGGATAAGGGCCGCCCAGAGGTGGGCGGGCCCAGTAGTTGCGTTAGTCACTGTCGTGGTTTTTAGTGTACTCTGCCCGGCTGTCAGACAGTTCGGCCGTCTGGAGAGCCAGGGCTCCGGAGCGAATCTCCGTATGGCGGATCTGCCCCCCAAGCTGGGCGGTGCGGATCAGCAGGCCGGCGGATATGACCGCACAGAAAAGCACGCCAACAGTGAAATTTTTCCGCAGCCGATCTGATCGTTCGGCAAGGGTCAGTCCCCCCAGCGCCGCCAGGCCAAGCAGGATCACCCCGCTCAGGGCAACGGAGGCAAACTCTTCATGGGCCTCGACGACCTGATGGGTCACCCCCGGCAGCCCCTTCACCAGGTCTTCGGCCGGCTCGCCGGTCAGAAAAGCGGGTAGGGCGAGAAGGGCGGCGACAAGAAAGGTCCACAGGGCCGCCCGACGCAATTCGGTACTTTTGCGGAGCAGCGCGCAGGCGAACAGAATGGTGCCGAAAACGACCCCCAAAACGGGAAGATGGTTTACTGCCAGATGGAAATAGCCGAGGTTCATAGCTCATCTCCTTTGCTTAAGATTACCCCAAGGTGCACAGCAAGGATGCCCTGGGTAAGATTTACTGCTTTTAAATGTTTTTATTGCCCCGGGGAGAGGGTAGTTCCCCGCGTAACGCTTCGCTTTCCGGGCGCCGGGTCTGCAGGTCTGTCTTTCGCCGCCCAAACGGCTCCACGGATCTGGCTCCGGAAGGCGAAACGCCTTCGGCAGTACCTGCCTGTCCATTCGGCATTTTTTTGCTGTCGAGCAGATGATCGAACAGATCGTTACATCCCATGTAATACATAACCATCTCCTTTGCTGTTGCGGGTTCAGCCTGTTATTCGCGAGCTTTTTTAACTTTAATTTTTTGGGCGTGGAATGACCTGCCCCGTAACGTCCCTTTAATCTCTACCGGGACGCCGATCGCAACCGGTCCATGCTTCTCTTCAATCCGGGTATTGTCGTCGACATAGATTTCTTGATCATCAATAATCCAGGTCCCGAGGCCACCGACCGGGATACGGGTCACCCGGCCGTAGATTTCTCTCTTTTCCAGCCCCTGATCCCAGAGGCTGGCCGGAGTTGCCATGGCCCCCTGTTTCACCTCGATTTCATCGGCCTGGAAATCCCGCCCATCATAGGTCCCCTCGGCCTCAACATAAGCGCCTAGCCCCAGGCGGCCGTGCTCCTGCTCAATCTCTGTGCCGGCTGTTACCGCGATCTGCCGTCCAGCCACAATCCAGACCCCATGCAGTCCAGCGGGCAACTGCTCCACGGTGCCGTAAAATTTGCTGCGATTCCCCCTGAAAAAGTCATCGTCGCTAGCGAAGACAATTGATGCGCTGAAAAGAATGAGAATGCCGATGAGAAAAACTTTGCTCAAACTGATCATTATTTGCTCCTTTGACTCGTGGTTGGTCTCTGCCCTGCGTTCGGGTCCCTGTCGAGATCATCAGTCAACTTTAGAAATTCTTTCCTGGGCGAGCTTGTGGAGAAACTTCCAGTCTCTTTCATGCCGACCTCCTGTCATTATCAAGTTGTCCTCAGCATAAAACGGTCGACATTAAGGGAAGATGAAAGAGGAGATATTTTTTTTAAAAAGTTGAATAACAGTGGCTGGGACGCTCGCGCTTAAGGTTTCTTGCAGCTTCCACCCTGGCCCTGGCAGCCGCGGAAGATTTCGGTTCGGAGTGATGCAAAGAGGTAAAGAATGCGGATTCGCTGAAAAGCCAGAATTGTACTGCATCGCAATCGGACGTAATTTATGGGAAGGATCCAGCCTGGCTTTCCAGGAACCTCATAGAATTGAAGTGACCGGCCCGATTGATTTCCTATCCAATCCTGACTGATGAAAAAAGTGCCTTAGTTCTAACCGTTCAACTACTAACATCGATTTTCCGGCAACGCCATAAACAGATTCGTCTGGGTTTTCATCTGATTCACGATGAAATCGATGGCGGCCCGAACCCGGGCCAGTTGCCGCGTGTCAGGGTTCACTTGCAGCCAGAAACAACGTTCAGCGCACAATTCCGGCAAAATCGGCACCAGGTTTGGCTCGGTATGCGCCATGAAATACGGCAGCATGCCGATGCCGACACCAGCGACGATGGCATTCTTCTGCCCGACCACTGTTGAACTGCGGAACCTGGCTTTCTGGCCAGGAACGATTTCATTAAGGAACTTAAGATTTTCGTCATACAGAAGATCTTCGATGTAGTCGACCAGGTCATGTCCTGCAAGATCTTCCTTTGCTGTAATACGGTTGTGATCTTCCAGATAGGTTTTTGCAGCGAACAATCCAAGCCGGTAATCAGCAATTTTGCGGGCCACCACATTGCCGGAAGCCGGCTTGGTTATCGTAATCAAGATGTCGATCTCCCGTTTGGTCAGGCTGTAGTACATCGGTACGGCTATGAGTTCGACCTCAAGGTGGGGATGCAGCTTGTGGAACTCACCGAGGTGGGTAGCAAGAAAGCAATTTCCGAAACCGTCCGGTGTGCCGATCCGGATCG
>CAMYNC010000164.1:3160-10557 GCA_947259685.1 uncultured Desulfuromonadales bacterium
CAGGCGACAGCCCTTTTCCGTACGCAGGAAAAGCTGGGTATCGAGGAAGCTTTCAAGCGCGGTTATCCGCCTCGAGACGGTGCTGTGGGTGACGTGCAGCCTGGCGGCGGCAGCAACAAAAGAATTGGTCCGGCTCACAGCCAGGAAATATCGCAGGTCATCCCAGTTCCAGTTCATCTTTACTTCCCCCCTTGCATCGGAAAAGGAAATTTCGGAATGACTTTTTCCTCCCAGGGTTGTGCATAAACGCACAGCTGCTGCGCGGGATTTCGTCTTTGCTGCATTTTATCATATATCTAAAATTGTTCTTGATAAGTTCAACAGACCAAGACTTCGGGAGCAGAGAGGCGGAGGTAAATCATGAAAAATTACCATTTTGACAATTCGCACAAAAATTTTAGTAGCCAAGACCTGAGTTGCCTGTTGCAGAGCGGCAGGAGGCTCCATGATCAAGCCGTATATGAGTTCTTTAAAGCACTGGTTGGGAAGGTTCGGTCCCTTCGCAAAAAAAGCAGCTCTTTCCCGGCCCATGGCAGCGGAGTAAAAGCATCAGGCTGACCAGGGTGCATGGTGGGACAGTCAGTACTCTTGACTTTATTGGCCATTTGGCTATATTGCCAAGAAAACGAAAGGGGCCCATCATGTATCAAAATCGGAAAGCTCACCTCGATGCCCGCGCCAAAGTGCTTAAGGCCATGGCCCATCCGACCCGGCTGTTCATCATCGAGGAGCTGGAGAAAAAGGAGCGCTGTGTCTGCGATTTGACCGAGATGATCGGTGCCGATGTGTCGACCGTTTCCAAACACCTCTCGGTGCTGAAACAGGCCGGCATCGTGATCGATGACAAGCGGGGGAATCAGGTCTTCTATCGCCTGCGGGTGCCCTGCATTCTGAACTTTTTCGGCTGTGTGGAATCGGTGCTGGAAACCCAGGTGCGGGAGCAGTCGGCTCTGCTTGAGGCTGTTGGGAAGTAAGGCATATTTTTTTGCTCAACTATTTGGCCATTATGCCAAATAGTAAAACACATAAGTGGGGTTCTTACTATGAACTGGTCGAGAGAATGGAAGCCTCTGGCCGCAATCCTGGCCGTCTTTGTTGCCTGCTACTATCTTCCGGTAGACTGGCTACAGCAGTCACAGCGGGTGGAGAACGCCCTGTGGGAATCGCTCCATCTGGTCAAATGGTATGCCCAGGAGCATGTGCTGCTCTGTCTGGTGCCAGCCTTCTTCATCGCCGGCGCGGTGGGGGTTTTCGTCAGCCAGGCGGCGGTGATGAAGTATCTCGGACCCAAAGCGAGCAAACCGCTGGCCTACGGGGTCGCCTCGGTGTCGGGAACCATCCTGGCGGTCTGTTCCTGCACCATTTTGCCGCTTTTTGCCGGTATTTACCGCATGGGCGCGGGCCTCGGCCCGGCCAGCGCCTTTCTTTATTCGGGGCCGGCCATCAACATCCTTGCGATCGTTTTAACTGGAGCGGTCCTCGGCCCGGCGATGGGGATCGCCAGGGCGGTGGGCGCGGTCGTTTTCGCCATTGTTATCGGCCTGCTGATGCACCTGTTTTTTCGCCGGGAAGAGCTCGAAAAGGTCGAAGCGGCTGCCGCCATGCCTGAACCGGAAGTGGCCCGCCCCCTGTGGCAGAACGCCCTCTACTTCGGCAGCATGGTCGGTATCCTGGTCTTCGCCAACTGGGGCCGTCCGGCAGATTCCTCGGGGCTGTGGCAGGCGATCTACGCCGCCAAGTGGACTCTCACCGGATTTTTCGCCCTGGCGCTGGCGGCGATTCTGGTGGCCTGGTTCAAAGTCGGCAAATGGCGCATGCTGATTGTCAGTCTGCCGGTGGCGGTTCTTGCCTTTGCCTTGCCGGAGCATCCCTCGCTGGCCTTTGTCACCGGTGCGGTGGGGCTCTCCTCCCTGACAGCCACCGGCAGGGACGAGGACGGCGAATTGCGCGAGTGGTTTGCCACTTCCTGGGAATTTGCCAAGAAGATTCTGCCCCTGCTTTTCTGGGGCGTGCTGATTGCCGGGGCGCTGCTCGGCCGCCCCGACCACGAGGGGCTGATTCCCTCTGGCTGGATTGCCGGTCTGGTTGGTGGCAACTCCCTGTGGGCCAACCTGTTTGCCTCGGTGGTGGGGGCCTTTATGTATTTCGCCACCCTGACCGAGGTGCCGATCCTGCAGGGGCTGATCGGCGCCGGCATGGGTAAGGGACCGGCGCTGGCTCTGCTGCTGGCGGGGCCGGCTCTCAGCCTGCCGAACATGCTGGTTATCCGCAGTGTCATGGGGACGAAAAAAACAGTGGTTTTCGTCAGTCTGGTGGTCATCATGGCGACGATCTCAGGACTGATTTATGGAGCCTTTTTCGGCTGACAAGCTAATTTCCAACAGAAAAGGAGAACAACGATGAAAAAAATCCAGATTCTTGGAACCGGCTGCGCCAAGTGCAACGAGCTGGCCGCCAACGTCAAAGAGGCCGCTCAGGTGTTGGGTGAGGAGGTGGAGTTCGAAAAGGTCACTCAACTCAACGACATCATAAAATTCGGTGTGATGACAACGCCTGGGCTGGCAATCGACGGCAAAGTCGTCTCCCAGGGAAAAGTTCTCAAACCGGATCAGATCATGAAACTCATTCAACCGATTTCGGCAGAATAGGAGGATGGATGATGCCCCGACACTTTTACCGGACAGTACTTTTCATCGGTCTTTTTGTGCTGATTTTACCTTGCGCTGGTTTTTCTGAAGAGCTTCCCCGGCTCGTCGATGTCGGGGCCGACAAGTGCATCCCCTGCATCAAGATGGCGCCGGTTCTGGATCAGCTCAGAGAAGACTTGACCGGCAAACTGGAGGTCGTTTTTATTGATGCCTGGAAATCACGGGAGGAAGCAGCCAGCTTTGGCGTTAAAATGATCCCGACGCAGATCTTTTTTGCGGCTGACGGGCGGGAACTGTTCCGGCACACCGGGTTCTATGGCCGCGAAGAGATCCTCGCCAAGTGGCGGGAACTTGGCTATCGATTCGAGAAGGATAAACCATGATCGAAACCCTGTTGGGGCAACTGAGTCAGGCCGTGTCCGGCGGCGCGCCGCTGGTAGCTCTCGCTGCCGCTGCCGGGTGGGGCATCCTCAGCATCGTTTTATCCCCCTGCCATTTGGCGAGCATTCCGCTGGTCGTCGGTTTCATCGAGGGCCAGGAAACCATGACGACCCGCCGGGCCTTTGTTATCGCCAACTTGTTCGCCTTCGGAATCCTTATTTCCATTGCTCTGATCGGCCTGCTGACCGCTCTGGCCGGTCGCATGCTCGGCGACCTTGGCGCATGGGGCAGCTGGTTGGTTGCCGGCATTTTCTTCCTCTTCGGCCTGCACTTGTTGGGTGTTTTCCCCATCCCCTGGTCAGGACCAGGATCGATTGACATGAAGCGCAAAGGCTTTTTGGCGGCGCTTTTGCTCGGCATCATCTTTGGCGTCGCCCTTGGTCCTTGCACCTTTGCCTTTATGGGGCCAGTTCTTGGTGTCGCCTTTACCGAAGGGGCCAACAGGCCGATTTATGCCGTCCTGCTTTTACTCTTTTACGGTTTGGGACACTGTGCCGTGATCGTCTGTGCAGGAACTTTCAGTGAAAAAATCCAGCAGTATTTGAACTGGAGCGCCGCGTCTCGCGGGCCGGCAATCTTGAAAAAAATCTGCGGAATTTTGGTGTTGGCCGGTGGGCTATGGCTGCTCTACAGTGCACCGAGATAACGGGATCGCCGAGAACCCGGTTGACAATATCCGCTTATGCGGATATGTTTTGGTTATGAAAAAAACCGCCCATCTTTTCAAAGCCCTCTCCGATGAAACGCGCCTGCGCATTGTGTCTCTGCTGACGCAGGGCGAGCTTTGCGTCTGCGACCTGATGGCCACGCTGGAGCTTCCCCAGTCCACCGTATCGCGTCACCTGGCCTACCTGAGAAACGCCGGCCTGGTCGAAGATCGCCGCCAGGGGGTTTGGATGTACTATCGCCTGGCCAACGAGGGGGGGACTTTGCATCAAGAGTTGATGAGGTTATTGGACAAGCAGTTGGGCGAATTGGCTCAGGCCAGACAGGATAAGGCAGCGCTGCAAGGATATCTGGATGGTAAAAGCGACGCGACTTGTGGCTAAAAAAATTTGCCCTTTTAATCCGCCCATGCGGATGGTTTGGATTTGATATTGAGGGTATCCGCTGCGCGGCGCCAGGCGCCGGGAATTGGCTGTCTTCTTTAACCAGGAAATGAAGATTTGAACAGGAGTCACCGATGAGTATTCGTATTGGCATCAACGGCTTTGGCCGTATGGGGCGTCTGGCATTACGCGCCGCCTGGGACTGGCCGGAGTTCGAGATCGTCCATATCAATGAGATCAAAGGCGGTGCCGAGTGCGCTGCTCATCTGCTGGAGTTTGACTCGGTGCACGGGCGCTGGGACCGGCAGATTGACTTTGCTGCAAACGCTCTGTCGATCGATGGCAAACGCATCGGTTTCAGCGAACACAAAACCCCCGGCGAGGTCGCATGGCAGGAGCTGGGGGTCGATATCGTCATCGAATCGTCGGGCAAGTTCCGCACCACCGAGCTGCTGCAGCCCTACTATGATCGCGGTGTGAAAAAGGTGATCGTCGCCGCGCCGGTCAAACAGGGCGCGCTGAACATCGTCATGGGGGTCAACGACCACCTTTACGAACCGGCCGAGCATCACCTGCTGACCGCCGCCAGCTGTACCACCAACTGCCTGGCTCCGGTGGTCAAGGTGCTCCATGAAAAGATCGGCATCGAGCACGGGGTGATCACAACCGTTCACGATGCCACCAACACGCAGGTTGTCATCGACGCTCCGCACAAGGATCTGCGCCGGTCGCGGGCCGCGGGGATGTCGCTGATCCCGACCACCACCGGCAGCGCCACCGCCATCACCCTGATCTACCCGGAACTGAAAGGCAAACTCAACGGCCACGCCATCCGTGTCCCCTTGCTGACCGGTTCGCTGACCGATGCGGTGTTCGAAATGCAGCGCGCGGTGACCGCCGAGGAAGTCAATCACCTGTTTCACGAGGCGGCCGGGAGCTACCTCAAGGGGATTCTCGGCATCGAAGAGCGACCGCTGGTCTCCATCGATTTCAAGAGCGACCCCCGTTCGGCTATCGTCGACGCCCCTTCAACCATGGTGGTTGACGGCACCCAGCTGAAAATCTTCGCTTGGTACGACAACGAGATGGGCTATGCCAACCGGATGATGGAGTTGTGCAAAAAGGTGGCGCAATCCCTTTAGGGGCAGCCCCCGAGGTTGACCGCGATAATGAGATCGAACCCCAAAAGTAAAACCGGCGGGTCACGTCCCGCGAGTATTGACAAGCATAAAACCCCTCTGGTTCCACCGGAGTGGAGAGGAAGCGTCCCCTCTCCCTGGGGGAGAGGGCCAGGGTGAGGGGGCTTTCAAACAGTCTCCCCTCATCCGGCCTGCGGCCACCTTCTCCCCCAGGGAGAAGGCCTTTGCTCATAACTGCTGGAGGCTCATGACCGCTATAAAAAATTACAGCCTTGTCACCGCCGCCTACTGGGGCTTCACCCTCACCGACGGCGCCCTGCGCATGCTGGTGCTGCTGCACTTTCATGGACTCGGCTACAGCGCGGTGCAGATCGCCTTTCTGTTCCTGCTCTACGAATTCTTCGGCATTGTCACCAACCTGGTCGGCGGTTGGATCGGCTCGCAGCTGGGGCTCAAGGTCACCCTGTTCAGCGGGCTGGCGCTGCAGATTTTTGCGCTCGGGGCGTTGGGCCTTCTCCATCCCGGCTGGTCGGAACTCTTTTCAATCTGCTACGTTATGGGATTGCAGGCCCTTTCGGGGATCGCCAAGGATCTCACCAAGATGAGCAGCAAGAGCGCCATCAAGGTCCTGGTTCCGGAAGAGGCCGACAGCGCCCTGTTCAAGTGGGTGGCGCTGCTCACCGGCTCGAAAAATGCCCTCAAAGGGGTCGGGTTCTTCCTTGGCGGCCTGCTGCTGGCGACGGTCGGTTTTAGCGGGGCGCTCTGGCTGATGGCGTCAGGCCTGCTGCTGGTGCTGCTGGCAACCCTCTTCTCATTGCCGAAAGAGATCGGCGTGGCGAAGAAAAAGACAAAATTCTCCGCCATCCTTTCGAAGAGCCGTGACATCAACCTCTTGTCTGCGGCGCGGCTGTTTCTGTTCGGCTCGCGGGATATCTGGTTCGTGGTCGGCCTGCCGGTCTTCCTCTCCGCCAGCCTGAACTGGAGTCACACCCAGGTCGGCGGGTTTCTCGCCCTCTGGGTGATCGGTTACGGCGGCGTGCAGGCTTTAGCACCAAGGTTGCTGAAATCTTCATTGCGGGGCGGGACACCGCGAGGCGGCACTGCCAGCGTCGGCGCTTTCGCTCTGGCAGGTTTAACGGCACTGATCGCCATCGGCGTGGCGTTGGAATTATCTCCCTGGCTGACGGTGGTTGCCGGATTGGCGCTGTTCGGGCTGATCTTTGCCGTCAACTCCTCGGTACACTCTTATCTGATCCTCGCCTACACCGAGGCGGACCAGGCAGCGCTCAACGTCGGTTTTTACTACATGGCCAACGCCGCCGGGCGGCTGGTCGGCACCCTGCTTTCAGGGCTGGTTTTTCAGCTCGCCGGGCTGGTCGGCTGCCTCTGGGTGTCGGCCCTGTTCGTACTGATCGCCGGGGGGATTTCGCTGTTGTTGCCACGCGGACAGATTACGACGGCTTGATTTCAAGCAATGAAAGGGGGTCGCACTATGCAGCACGGCTTGACCAAACAACTTTCCTTTTTGGACCGTTACCTGACCCTGTGGATTTTTCTCGCCATGATGGTCGGGGTCGGCGGCGGCTGGCTGTTTCCCGGGGTCAAGGATCTGGTCAACGCTTTTTCCGTCGGCACGACCAACATTCCCATCGCCATCGGTCTGATCCTGATGATGTATCCGCCGCTGGCCAAGGTACGCTACGAGGAGCTGGGCGAGGTGTTCGCCAACAAGAAGATCCTCGGCATCTCGCTGCTGCAGAACTGGCTGATCGGCCCGGTCCTGATGTTCATCCTCGCCATTGTTTTTCTGGGGAACTATCCAGAATACATGGTCGGTCTGATCATGATCGGCCTGGCGCGCTGCATCGCCATGGTCATCGTCTGGAACGAGCTGGCCAAGGGGAACAGCGAATACTGCGCCGGGCTGGTCGCTTTCAACTCGGTCTTCCAGGTGCTCTTCTACTCGGTCTACGCCTGGTTCTTCGTCAGCGTGCTGCCGCCGCTGTTCGGCCTGCAGGGGGCGGTGGTCGAGGTGACCATCGGCCAGATCGCCGAGAGCGTCGCCATCTACCTCGGCATCCCCTTCGTCGCCGGAATGCTGACCCGATTTGTGCTGCTCA
>CAMYNC010000165.1:0-5576 GCA_947259685.1 uncultured Desulfuromonadales bacterium
GTTGCTGACCCGGTCGCCGATCCGGATGCCGCTGACTCCAGGCCCCACGGCATCGACGGTGCCGGCCGCTTCGTAGCCGATCCGCGAGGGGAATTCGGGGTTTTCCAGGTACTGGCCCTGGCGGAACATGACCTCGGCTCGATTGAGGCCGATGGCCTCTACCTTCAGGCGGACCTCACCTTCGTCGGGTTCGGTCAGCGGCAACTCTTCGAGTTTGAGGACTTCAGCACCGCCCGTTTCATGGAAGCGAACGATCTTTGGCATGGCAGGCCTCCTTTGATGGTTTTATGATGGCCATGAGCCCGTAGCAGGAAGCTGCCGCGGATGGCAGGCCGCAAACAGCTCCTCGATAAAAATTTGTGCGGTGTCGGCTCGCTCAGGCCGCCCTGGAAAACATAATCTCCTTTTCCAGGAAGTCGCGAATCATGCCGGCGATAAGGTCATTGTCCTCTTCCAGTGCAAAGTGCCCGGTATCGAGCAGGTGGAACTCGATATGCTTGAGATCCTTCTGGTAAGGATAAGCACCCTCTGCCGGGAAGATGTAATCGTTCCTACCCCAGGCGATCAGCATCGGCGGCTGATACTCCTTAAAATAGGCCTGCCACTTGGGATAAAGGGGCGGGTTCGAGCCGTAGTCGTAGAACAGCTGCAGCTGGATCTCCTTGTTGCCGGGACGATCCATCAGAAACTGGTCGTGGAACCAGTTGTCGGGAGCGATGGCTTCCAGGTGGCGGACCCCATTGGTATACTGCCATTTGGTGGCTTCGAGGGTCAGCAGGTTGTTCTTCAATACCTCGGCACTCTCTTGCGTCTTTTCCTGCCAATAGGTCTTGATCGGATCCCAAAATTCCCCCAGGCCTTCGTCATAGGCATTGCCGTTCTGCACAATCAGTGACTCGACCCGCTCGGGATGTTTGGTCGCAATGCGATAGCCGACCGGGGCGCCGTAATCGAACAGGTACAGGCTGTATTTCTTCAGCCCCAATTGCTCGATAAAGCCATCAATGACCTCCGAGAAGTGGTCAAAGCTGTAATCGAACTCGTCGACCTTGGGCATCGCGCTGTTACCGAAGCCGGGATAGTCCGGGGCCAGGACATGAAACCGGTCCGCCAGCGCCGGTATCAGGTTGCGGAACATGTGTGACGAGGTGGGAAAGCCGTGTAGCAAAAGAATCGTAGGTGCGTCTTTCGGACCCGCCTCACGGTAGAAGATCTCCAGACCTTCTATTTCCATGGTTTTGTGAAGCGTTTGGGCTAACATGATTTTTCTCCTTTTTAAAAGTTTTTCCTGCTATTAATTTTTCTGCCTGCAATTCAATCTTACTCCCGTTGGCTTCATTAACAACAGACTCCCGGTGATTTTTCAGGGCCGCGATCCAGCCCGCTTTGTGCAGCTTCCAAACCTTCTGCGAAGGCCCTAGTTATGGAGGTTCCGGTCGGTACTTCAGCAACGCCGGGGAGGTGCCGGATCGCGAACCGACGTCCAAGCTGCTTCGTTCAGGTTGTAATCCTGAAAGCTCTGGTTGGTCCCGGAGAGATGGAGGGGTTTGAGATCGCCAAGCAAAAATGGCGGGTTGAGAAAAAAGAAACCCCCGCTCCGTAAAGAGCGGGGGTTGTCGGTGAGCGGAGGGGACGGACTCGAAGTCTGTCCCCAACTTTTCAAACCTCAGAGTTCGCTCGGAGCTTTGTCCTTGATCTTCGACCAGTTCGCATCCGCTTTCTTGATGCTGCCCGGGATGTCCTTCAGCCATGTCTTTTGGATTTCGGCGTCGAGATTGAGGTACAGCTTACCATCCACAACGCGCCAGACCTCCGGATCGCTGTAGAACTTCTTGCCGACCGAGACGCCATAGGCGCAGTAACCGCCGTAGACCGGCAGGTACTTCTCGGGATTGCTGTCGAAGCGTTCTTTGTTCTGCTTATCAACAAAGAGGTAAGTTTCGCCAGCGTGCTCGGAGACGAAGTAGCCGCTGCCGCGCAGCGGTCCCCGCTCGCTGTGATAGGACACCAGGTCATAGCCGGAGACGGCGACGGTCGCTTGTTCTATACTGTTCGCCAGTGCCGTTTGGCTGAAAAAAGCTAACAGCAGCGCGATGAGGGCGATGAAATAAGTTTGAATTCGTAACATGATCAAATCTCCTTTATCGTTTTAATCGGTTTCGGTTAGGCCGCGGATACGTTGGGCTCGGTGGTCACCACGGGGAAGTCAATCTCCGTCCCGGCGACGTGATTGAAGTAATTCGTGAACAGGTTGGCTGCGACATTGCCGATAATTTCGAAAGTTCGTCGTCAGTCACCTGGGCGCGCTTGACGACCAGGATTTGGGCAAACTGCAATGCCGCGCCAGTGCGGGCATCGTCAGCTTTGCCTTGCAGGTTCCTGGCCGCTTCAGCCTCATCCACTCCGGCGGCCCGAGCAAGAAAACTGTGAGCGGAAGCACAGTAATCACAGCCATTGAAACCGGCGACCGTGAGAGCAATCTGCTCACGCAGTTTGGCATCGAGGGTTCCTCCGGCCAGGGCGCCGCTGAAGTTCAGATAGCCCTTAAGGACCGTCGGTGACTGGGCAAGCGTCTTAAAAATATTGGGAACGCTGCCGAGTTGAGCGGCGATGCCGTCTAATTGACGTTTGGCTTGACCTTGTGCAGTTGCAGGATCGATTTGTTGAATACGCTGTTTCATTTTGAATCTCCTCTATCTAAGAACTAAGCAATTATTGGCAGATCGGATAGGCTGGAAAACGACATTATGCCGCGTTGGCCAAAATAACTAACGAAACCGATCTGTATCGTTATGTGTAAATATAAACAGATCTGTAGCGTTTGTCAAGCTTTTCTATTTTAGCTTAATAACGTTATTAATATCAATAGTTTATCAATTGCTTTCGACTAAATGTTTGCACATAACGATCTATTTATTTATAGTAAAAGAAACAGACCTGTTAGTATTTTAGGAGGATCATGACATGAAGCGCGCTCAGAAACGCGAACACCTGATCGATGTCGCGACCGAGCTGTTCAATCGCCTCGGCTACCACGCAGCGGGGGTCGACCAGATCATTGCGGAGGCGGGGATCGCTAAAACCACGCTGTACAGGCACTTTAAGTCCAAGGACGATTTGATTGTCGCCGTATTGCGACGAATCGACGAGCGGTACCGAGACGATATGCGGCAGGCGGTTGATACTTTACCCCGTGAACCGAAGCAGAAGCTGCTGGCGACCTTCGATTTCCTGGAAAGTTGGTTCAAGGATGAGGAGTTTTATGGGTGCCCCTTTATGAGTGCAGCCGGCGAGTACGGCGAGCGCGGCAACCCCGTCTTTCAGGAAGCCGTGTTGCACAAGCGGTTGATGATCGCTTACTTCGAGGACCTCGCACGGACCGCAGAACTCGACGATCCAAAGCGGGTCGCCGAGGAGATCAACTTGTTACACGAGGGGGCGACCGCCGTTGCGCAGATCAACGGTGACCCCACCATTGCGCGCAAGGCGAAAATCGCTGCTGCCAGATTAATCAAAACCGTGAACTGATTATTTCACCCGGCTGCTCAATCTCTTTAATTTGTTTGGGCTATATTTACAAGATGAGACTCGAAATAAAAGGAGACTGGAGATGATAAAAGCATACGCAGCATTTGAGCCTGGTGGCCCATTGAAGTCTTATGAATATGATCCCGGTTCGCTCAGTCCGCAGGATGTTGAGATCAGCATTGAATATTGTGGAATCTGCCACAGCGACCTGAGCATGCTCGACAATGAATGGGGCATGACCCAGTATCCATTTGTCCCGGGCCACGAGGTGGTTGGGACAATTTCAGCAGTTGGTGAACAGGTGGCTCATCTACAGGCCGGTGAACGGGTGGGGTTGGGTTGGCATTCGGGTTACTGCATGACCTGCGGTGTCTGCATGTCCGGAGATCATAATCTGTGCGCCATGGCAGAGGGGACCATCATCGGGCGTCATGGAGGGATTGCCGATAAAGTTCGGGCCCATGCCGCCAGTGTCGTGCCACTACCGAAAAACATCGCTGCTGAAAGTGCCGGGCCATTGTTCTGTGCAGGGATTACGGTTTTTAACCCCCTGCTGCAGTTCAGCATCAAGCCGACCGATAAGGTCGCGGTGATCGGGATTGGTGGTCTGGGCCATCTAGCGCTGCAATTTTTTAATGCCTGGGGCTGTGAAGTCACCGCTTTCACCTCAAGTGCAGACAAGCGACCAGAGGCCCTGGAGCTAGGCGCCCATCAGACCATCAACTCCAGGTCTGCGGAGGAGCTCGAAGCAGCGACCGGGCATTTTGACCTGATCTTGTCGACCGTCAATGTCAAACTGGACTGGAACGCATATCTCGGCACTCTGAAGCCGAAGGGCAGGCTGCATTTCGTCGGGGCGACCCTGGAGCCTCTTGATGTGGGGGTCTTCCCGCTGCTCCTGGGGCAACGCTCAATCTCCGCATCACCCGTCGGCAGCCCCGCCAGTATCGGCAGGATGCTCGAATTTGCTGCTCAGCATGGCATCAAGCCAGTCACGCAGAGTTTCGGTTTTGAGCAGGCCAATGAGGCTCTGGCGCATTTAAGAAGCGGGCAAGCGCGTTACCGCATTGTTCTGAGCAGGTAGATGCGAGTGGTGAAAGGGAGATTGCTGCAGCCCGTCCGCTCTCCGGGCCGCTTCGCTGGCTGAACCCTCATGGGTGCAGATGGAAGACCTTATTCATGATCTTCCACTCCCCGTCGACTCTGAGCATCGTGAACAGGTCGGTAAACCGGTGGCCGGTCCAGTTGTCGAGTTCCAGTCGCACGGTGGCGACCGTGTCGATGAGGTCGATGCTGGTGAACCGTGCTTGGAGTTCCGTTGCCGGACCGTTCTGGTCATTCCAGTCAAAGAGTAGCTGGATGGGGCCGGCAAACAGGTCGTCACCGATATAGCCGAAGATCGTAGCCTCCGGGTGAAAAGCGGGCTTCATGTCGGCGCCTCGGCCAGACTTGGCGCCATCGATATACTGCTGGACGGTCTTGGCGATCGCGTCATAATCGCTCAGGTTGGTCGGTACATTACTCATAGGTCTCTCACCTCCCCTGGGCGTTGTCGTCAAGGGTGTATTTCCCCTCTGCTAGCGGTCGGGGGCGCCGCTTAACTATTCTTAAGTAGTTTTTTTAGACTTTACCCTCCCACTACCCCTTGTCAAGGGTCTGGAATAGCCTTCAATTAGCGTAGATAATCGAAGTGATTTGCGTTCCTGATTAGCACTGAACTTCCGCTAGCCGTAGCCAAAAGGGCTTCTTCGCCTGGCAGCGACGAAATAACAATTGATACACGACTTTGATTGTTTTTGGATAGAAGAGTCTGGATAACTTTCTGATTGTTTGGTCACAAAAAATCAACACTTATCGGACATCCATAAATATGAAGGTTCATGGCAGGCTCAACGATTTTGCCCCTGAGCCTGCTAGTGACTGGACTTACCCCACTCTACTAGAAACCGGCAGTCTATTTTCAAATGTCTGCTCAAATCCCTCTGGGGGCATTCCACCGAGATGACTGTGCCGACGATTCCGATTGAACGATGCGATAAATAGGACTG
>CAMYNC010000165.1:5616-6906 GCA_947259685.1 uncultured Desulfuromonadales bacterium
TTTTTGGATAAACTGATACTACATGCCATTGCACCCATCCTTTCTTGCTACAGCTACCAGAAAACTGGACAGGGAGGACTCTATGCCACATCTTCAGTTTGAACTAAATTTTACTCCCGAGCGTGACGTAAAAATGGCTTTCGCAAATGCGGTCCGTGAGTATTTCTCTGCGATCATGAATACCGGAACTGATCAAATCGGCATTACTTTCCGCTGTTATCAGCATGAAGACCTGGTTTTTGGTCGTGCCGGTGATGATGGACAGATCGCGTATCTCAACGCCGACATCCGACTGGGGCGTAGCGCCGACCAGAAGCGACGTCTGGCACTGGCGATCATGGATGAGATAGGCACATGCTGGGGACTGCCAAAAGAACATATCTACATTATTTATACCGAGCATGATGGTCCAGACTTCCAGTTGAGCGACAGGGTTTTGCCGTCATGGAAGGCGGGGGAAGATCCGCTGAATGATTAAAGAGATTGCACAACGTCAGAGGCAGGGGCAGGACGACTAAGAAATTACACTTTTCTTTTCAAGCCAGTTCGAAGGTGGCTTGCTTAGGCAAATGCCGTACACATACACCTGTTCCTCAAGATCACGACTTATCGAACAGAACAAAGGATTAATCGCCCTTACCCCCTTTCAATACAGATATGATCAGCGGTAGAGCAGCGCTAAAAACAATCAGTTGTAGAGCTAATTATCCTGCTTTGGCCATGTCAGGTGCGTATTGAATGGCCACCGTGCTACCCGTCTATTGAGTGTTACAATATTTATAGAAAATTCGGAGAACAGCGCTGTTCGAATAAGTGACTGCGGGCAGGTCTTATTGCCGTAGGAGTCAGACCGTGCCGATCGAATTCAACCTCAAACGGTTCAATATTGGCAAGACGGAGACTGTCGATCTTAACGTCCAGCTGCTGAAATCGGTGTTGGTGCTGGGAGCCGTCATTGAGGCTCGGGATGCCTATACCGGCGGGCACACCTGGCGGGTTGGCCATTACAGTCGCTTGCTGGCCCAGGAGGCAGGACTGTCCTCCTCCGAGGTGTTTCTTGCCAGCCTTGGCGGATTCGTCCATGACATCGGTAAGATCGGGATCCCTGACCAGATCCTTAACAAGCCGGATCGTCTGACCGACGATGAGTTCGGCCTTATCAAGACCCATCCTGTGATCGGCAACACCCTGCTTGTTGATCATCCCCTGGGCCCTTTGGTGCTGGACGCCATCACTCATCATCACGAGCGGTTTGATGGGCAGGGCTACCCGGGAAATTTGACCGAGAAG
>CAMYNC010000165.1:6923-14292 GCA_947259685.1 uncultured Desulfuromonadales bacterium
TGTCGATGTTGGCAGCCGAAAGCGATCGTCATCTTGACGGAGTTCTGGTGAGGCACTTCCTGACATTGGCGAACAAGGGAAGCTTGGACAGCATTCTTGGTCACAGTGACGAATCTCGACCTTTGGCCCATTGCCCGATGGACGGCCCGATCATCGCCTTACCCAGAAATAAGAAAGATGGTGACAGCATCTATTGCCACGCTTGTAAGGGGATGTATCGACTCCATGTTGCAGCAGAGACTTTCGAGTTAGAATACCTGATGCAGCAACGCTTCGACCTGCAGCCAGAGACAGATCTGGAGCAGATTGACGAGTTCGCACGCAGTGCCCCGCGACAGGTGAAAATTACCATTTCCAGAACAAAATAAGCTCCAGCCTGCTTACACGGGCTGAAGCTTTCCAATAAGTTGCTTCAGATTACAGCCCCCGGTCCTGCTTTACCTAAGAACAAATCTCACAGATTCGGCTTGTCAAAAATCAGAATTTCACATTTGACGGCAAATTTCGGAGCCATCTGGCTCTTTTGCAAAAGTAGTAAGCTTTTACCGGATCTTCCTACATGTGTCGACTTATAGAACGTTGGACGAAGGTGATAGTGACCCAAAGCCGGTGATCAGTCGAAAGCGTCTCGGAAGTTGCTCCACATAGTTTTATCGGGTAGAAGCTGGCCAGATCCAGCATGTCTTGAATATCGCCACTTCCAGTAAATTCTCTGCATAAAATCTCTTGCGTACAACAATAAGTACAAGTACAATGATCTGTACCTAACAAGAGGAGATACATCATGGATACAATTAGCTATTCAGCTTTCCGCAGCAAACTTGCCAGCACCCTGGACAAGGTAAATGATGACCATAAGCCGATATTGATTACACGGCAGAATGGCAAACCTGCCGTGGTTATCAGCCTTGAAGATTTTCAGGCCTATGAAGAAACGGCTTATTTGATGGCCAGCCCTAAAAATGCCGAGAGGTTGAATGCTTCAATTGCTGAGCTGGAGGCCGGAAAAGGGGTACAGCGCGAGCTGATTGAAGAATGATTTTATCTTGGGCCGAGAAAGCTTGGGAAGACTACTTATACTGGCAGCAAACGGACAAGAAAACCCTCAAGCGAATAAATGCACTGATTAAGGATATAAAACGCCAACCCTTTGGTGGGATTGGAGACCCTGAGCCTTTGAAGCATAATTGGTCCGGCTACTGGTCTCGACGAATAGATCGAGAGCATCGCTTGGTCTACAAATATACCGATGGCGTTATTTCTATCGCCCAATGCCGCTACCACTACTAGACTCTACTGTTTTGCTCCCAACAGAATCGTCCGATTAATGCACCAAAGCAAGAATCGCCCACAATATGGTAACCGTGGGCGATTCGCGTGTTTTATGAGGTGACTTCTGAAGCACAATGCAGTGTCCTAATTCCACCGGACCTGCTGATTGTCTGATAGAATCAAACATTAACTGTCTGTTGAGAAACTGCAGTCGCAACCTGCTTTGCGCACTAGTCTGATAGCAATAAGGAGGAGGGATGAAATCGACACCCAAGAAGGATAATATCTTCTGTATCCTTGAGCAGCAAGGCCCCTTTGCAACCGGGGAGTCCGTTAAAAGAGGTAGCCCCTTCTCAGCGGACAGTCGCCGCATTGCCAGGCAGCTATCCGAAACCAACCTGACCACTCGCTACCGGATGACCCGCGCACAGGTTTTCAAATTCTTGCAAATCTCCTCCTTTACAGAAATCGATCAACTACTCAGCGACGAAGCCAGGCGCAATGAGATCACCCTCCGCGCCTACGAGTTGCTGGCCAATATGTTCGGCATCAGCGGCGATGAACAGGCCTGCACCTCAGCCGTCAACAGCTACTTTCAGACCGCCGACGGAGTAATCCGCTACCTCAGAAATACCGTCCTGGCTCCCTATGCATCTTTTCTGGAGATGACCAATAACCTTTATACGGTCAACAACCCGATCGATCTGCTGCTCCTCACCTTCGATGATCGTTACCACCAGAAGGTCCGCTTTGAAGCCAAGCGGAAACTTGTGCTGATGAACCTGGCCGCAGCGATCGAACAGCGTGAACGGGAAACCGCCATCGAAGATAAATTTTCCCGTTTTCTCCAATTTCTCAATGCATTTGTCTGGAGCCCTGAGGCCAAGATCGGCGAACTGGAGCCCGCGTTTCTGCTCAGCAAACACAACCCTGAGGACTTCTCCTGCTGCGATGTGGAGGTCGTCCCCTGGCCCGAAGGCTCTGGCCTGCAGCTCGAACATGGGCTAAAACGCACCCTAATCAAGCGGCGCTGGTTTGACACTCCGGATCGCAAGGTACCGGTCTATGTCACAGTGCGCAAGAAATCGTCTGCAGCAAAAGTTCTGAAGCTACTTAGGAAGAACGAGGAAAATCCCGATATTGCAGTGGATGACGAACTGGGGCTGATGGCGGTTCTCGATCAGGTTGGCGACGTCCGGCTGTTTCAGCAACATTTGGCTGAATGCGCAAACCGGGCAGGAACATCTTTGACCGCTGAAGACGTTTCTGACACCCTGGCCGGCAGAGACTACCAAAGCAACAGCATCGGTAGTGCGACCAAAACACCGATGCTAAAATTCTTCGCCAGAATGGGCGGTATGCGGGTAGAGTTCATCGTCCACACCAATGCCAGCTTTCTGAACTACATTTACCAGCGGGATGTGGCCCACAACGAATACGAAGTGCGCCGACTGTTTGATTCCGGCGTCGCCGAACTGCTCTTCCCCAATGAAATCTACCTGCTCGACATGCTTTCAATCAAGGAAGAGCTGCTGCGTCGCTACCGGCAACGGATTGAGGATGAATAGCCTTACCCATTGTTCGCACCGGCAGTGTGTTATATGTTCCAACAAGTGTCCACTTATCGGACGTTGATCGACGGTAATTTTACTCAAATCTGTCGACCAGTCGAAAACGTCTTGCAAGTTGCTCCATAAAGAATTATAGGTCCGAAAGTCGGTCAGGTTGGGCATGTCCTGAATATCGCGCCTTCCAGTAAAAATCCGCAAGCCACCAAGCATCTACGATATATTGTCACACACTCAATGGGGTCCCTCAGGGCTACCGCATTCATCACTGGCCGTCAGTCAAATTATTTAACGCCTCCTAACTTTTCTTGCGTAAGCGCTTTCTTCTTGCTAAGTTTATCTTTAATTTTTACAGATTATAATCAAATGCCTATGACAGGCTATCAATTAGCTGTACAGGGAGTTCAAATGCGCATTCTCGTTGTAGAAGATGAAAAGAAGGTTGCCTCCTTAATCAAAAGAGGCTTGGAGGAAGAAGAGTACACCGTTGATCTCGCACATGACGGAGAAGAAGGTGTCCTTAAAGCAACAGAATCTGCGTATGATTTAATCCTGATGGATATCATGATGCCCAAGAAGGATGGATTGACTGCTATCAAGGAGCTTCGTGAGAAAAATATTTCCACTCCAATTCTCTGCTTGACCGCCAAAGACGCTGTGGATGACATTGTCACAGGTCTAGGTTCCGGAAGTGATGGCTACCTGACCAAGCCATTTGCATTTTCGGAACTCGTCGCACGTTGCCGTGCCTTGATCAGACGCAAAAACCAAGATCGTGGCGCGGAACTCTTTTTTGCAGATCTTCGCCTTGATCCTGTCAGCCACAGGGTTTGGCGAGCTGACAATGAGCTTGATTTGACCGCTAAAGAGTATGGTCTGCTGGAATATTTCATGATGAATCCCAACCAGACCCTGACGCGAATAATGATCGCCGAACACGTCTGGGATTATACCTTCGACCCTTTCACCAATATCATCGATGTTTATATCAACTACCTGCGCAAAAAGGTGGATCTCAATTTCGATACGAAGTTGATTCATACTGTTCGTGGTATGGGGTATGAATTGAAAGAAGGGGTGTAGGGCGCAAAGCTGTTTCTCTGGGCCTGTGATAAAAAGGTGGCCTTCCAGTAAAAGTGCTCGATTAATGTACCAAAGCAAGAATCGCCCATGATCTGGTAATCATGGGCGATTTACGTTCTGTAGAAGGTGAGTTATTGGACGGTTCGTTCACCCGTCTAAGTTCTTATGGATATTTGGCAGCCGGGCTCCTCGTCAGGCGGTTTTCTCCCAATTGATGACATCAACCGGACAAACCGCATCACAGGAGCCACAGTCGGTACAGATCTCTTTATCAATCACATATCTCCCTGTTCGCTGATAGCGTCAACCGGACAAACTTCCGCGCAAACACCGCAATTGATGCAGCCTTCATCGATCCAATGAGTTCCCATTTTCCTTCTCCTTTCGTCTTTTAAGATACTGAGTTCGTAGCTGAATCAGGCAAAAAACTAGGGTTAACATAGCGACATGGAAGAAGTCTGAAATGCATAGGTTGACTATGCTACCAATTATTGCCTTGAGTCATACCGTAGGCGATTTCTCGTTTGCCTTGACAGACGAATTACCAACTCATCTCACCTTACCTTTCCATCAGGAATAGCTGGGAATTGGGTAATTTTTACTGACTGTATCGCAAAGGTCTTTCGGCCAGAGTATATACTTTCCATTGACCTCCACCAAAAAGTGATTTTGCCAGCAATCGAGTAATTTTCCAGTTAAATTTTCTTCTCGAAAGCTGATGAGTAGAGAGTGGCCACTCTCTTTTAAATTGCAGATTTTTTGGAATTGCGCCTCGTTCATTTATCAATCCTTTGTTTTAAATTCCCATCTTCACTTTAATATTAACATGATGAAGGGGTACGGTTAAACCAGCAGCAACTATCTTTGACTATGTCTAAAAGTCTCCAGGTCAGTTTCAATACCCCGACGTTGCAAACCTCTCTGGACCTGATCTAAAGTTAAACTGTAGGTAATATAATCGAGGAAGGAGGATAAAACACCGGCACGGTCTTCTTTGGAACAGAGAGAATAACTCCTTTGACCGAGCCTGGAAAGGTTTGAAAAAGGAGCTGATATGAGCCCACAAAACCTGACTCAGAAAATCATCGCCGCCCACCTTGCTTCCGGGGAGATGGTCCCCGGCAAAGAAATTTCCCTGCATATCGATCATACGCTGCTTCAAGATGCCACCGGAACGATGGCTATGCTTGAGTTCGAAGCACTGGGGATCGAACGGGTCAAGGTTGACCTTGCGGCACAATACGTTGACCACAATCTCTTGCAGACCGACTTCAAAAATGCCGATGATCATAAATTTCTGAGAACCGCCTGTGCTCATTATGGAGTCCATTACTCCGAACCGGGCAATGGTATTTCGCATATCGTGCACATGGAGCGTTTCGGTCGTCCTGGCCTGACCATGCTTGGCGCGGATAGCCACACTCCAGGAGCTGCCGGGGTGTCGATGTTGGCGATCGGGGCCGGCGGAATGGATGTTGCGCTCGCCATGGCCGGGCGTCCTTATCATCTACCCTGTCCAGCGGTTCTTGGCGTTAGATTGACCAATAGCCTGCCAGACTGGGTCAGTGCGAAAGATGTCATCCTGGAGATGCTGCGCCGTTATGATGTAAAAGGTTGTGTCGGCAAAGTTGTTGAGTATTACGGCCCCGGGGTAGCGAACTTGTCAGCGACCGATCGAATGACGATCGGCAATATGGGAACCGAACTGGGCGCAACGTCAACGGTTTTTCCCGCAGACGAACGGACCCGTCAGTGGCTTGCAGCGCAAGATCGGGAAGAGGATTGGCAGGAACTCAGTGCCGACCCAGGCTGTACGTATGATGAGTACGACGAGATCGACCTGTCAAAGGTCGAACCACTCATTGCCTGCCCAACGTCTCCCGGAAATATCAAACGGATTGAGGAGGTCGCAGGAACCAAGGTTGATCAGGTGATTGTCGGGTCGAGTGTCAACGGCAGTTACCGCGATCTGATGGTCACGGCGAAAATAATTACCGGAAAGCATGTCGCACAGGGCCTCTCTTTTCATGTCAATCCCGGCAGCCGCCAAGTTCTGGAAAATGTCTCCGAGCAAAGCGGAGTCATGCCTTTACTGCTGGCTGGAACCCGCATTCATCAGTCCGGCTGCCTCGGTTGTATCGGCATGGGGCAAGCACCCGGGACCGGGCAGGTCAGTTTGCGCACTTTCCCACGTAATTTCCCCGGACGTTCCGGGACCAAAGGTGACCAAGTTTATCTTTGTTCGCCGGAAACCGCTGCGGCATCGGCACTTAAAGGAGTCATTACCGATCCTCGCGAATTGCAATCAGAGATGGATTATCCCCGTATCAACGAACCTGACAAATATCTCGTGGACATCTCATCGATCATTTTCCCCTCTGCCGAATTGTCCAAAACGGAAGTTTTTCATGGTCCCAATATAAAACCATTTCCAGAATTTGAAAGTCTGCCAGAGCACTTAGCGGGCCGAGTTGCACTCGTTGTTGAAGACAACATCTCGACCGACGGGATCATGCCTGCCGGAAGTAAGGTCCTGCCGCTTCGCTCAAATATTGAAGCGATCAGTGAGTACGTTTTTTATCAGATTGATCCGCTGTTTCATCGTCGCTGTCGTGAATATGGCAATGCTATTGTCATAGGTGGTGAAAATTATGGACAAGGGTCAAGTCGGGAACATGCCGTGCTTGCACCACGATATCTGGGCGTCCGGGCGAAAATCGCCAAAAGCTTTGCCCGCATCCATAAGGCTAACTTATGCAATTTCGGTATTTTGCCGTTAACGTTCAAGAATAAGGCGGATCATGCCCTCGTCAAGCAGGGCGACAATGTTGCTATTCATAACGTTAAAGAACGACTCACAGCTGGTGATACGGAAATCCCGGTGCAGATTGGAGGACGTGACATCCTGACAGAGATAGATGTTTCAGAAGGACAACGTCAACACCTGCTGGCAGGAGGGACGTTGAATTATATTCGGCAACAACTCGATTTTTCAATCCTCAAAGCCGGAAATAGCAAACCACTCGCTAGGTAAAATCCCAATATTGGGCGAAAGGAGGTTCTCATGGTCTTTCAAGATGACATTCTCCCTCTCGGGGTCAATAAAGTTGGCTCTACCCCAGTACTAACAGAAAAAACTGTTCCCAAGGGGATTTTGAAAAAACATTTAGCCCCTAAGGGGAAAATCGGTTTACTGATCGTTGAGGAAGGTTCACTTCAATTCGTCTGGGAAGATTCCCCAGAGGAAATCATTGATGCGGATTCAGAACACCCCATTGTAATTTGGCCAGAACGATATCATCATGTTGTGATTAATAAACCTGTGCGCTTCCAGGTTGAGTTTTATGGTCCTGCACAAATACTTGATGCTGAGAAAGATCTTATTGAAGGGGATCGACCAGGGGAGGAATTTATACGCTGATCTTTGAAATCAGGCCAGATCTGCC
>CAMYNC010000166.1 GCA_947259685.1 uncultured Desulfuromonadales bacterium
ATAATCAGTTGCGATACGGATCCTTGCTCCGTGAAAAACCTAGGAGGCTGCCCGAGAATTCGAGACCGGCTGCAAACCCAGCTGTTTGGCCCATATTTCAGCTCCTTTTCGGCCCATAGCTATGGCTATGAGCTCTCAAACGACCCAAAATCTGTTCACAAACTTCTGGATTTTCGCGGCGGCCCCAATTCTCAGACAGTCTCCTTGTCATTCGATTGGCAGGGTGAGAGAAAAGGTACTCCCCACACTGACCATGCTCACCACCCAGAGATGACCACCATGAGCCTCAGCCAGTAACTTGGAAATATACAACCCAAGACCGACCCCGCCGTGATTTTGCTCCCCCTTAACCTGGAAGAACCGTTTGAAGAGGCGCGAACAATCTTCGGGAGAGATCCCCTGACCATAATCGGTGACGGTGATGGTGATTTCCCCTCTGGATTTGCTGGCCTGAATAGCCACCTTACTCTCCGGCGGTGAAAACTTGAGGGCGTTACTGAGCAGGTTGAGCAGGATGCGTTCCAGGCGCGCAGGGTCTGCTGATAGCACTGGCAGCCCATCGGGGATATGAATTTCCTCCCGCTTCAGATCGATGTCTTTAAGGGAGCGTTGCAGAAGTGAGGACACGAAGGCTCCCAGAGAAATCGGTTCTTTCTCCAGCGAGACCTGCCCCCCTCGATGCGGGCGGTGTCGAGCAGGTCCTCTATCATCCTCTCCATTTTTGTGGTGCCTTCCATGATTGCTTCGATGTTCTGCAAGGTGGTGCCGCCCAATTTCTTCTCCTGCCGCGCGTCCATCAGCATTTCTGCATGGCCATGGATCACCGTCAGCGGAATACGCAGATCGTGGGCAACGGTATGATGGAAGGTGTTATTTCGTTCCTGAAGTTCATGCTGTTCGGTGACGTCGGTGAGGACTCCCACCACCCCGTCGAAATCCCCTGCGAGATCATACAGCGTGGCGGCATTGGTGGAGATGATGATCCTCTCGCCATCGGGTCGTTCGATAATCAGTTTCAGGCCGTAGACCCCCTGGTTTTCCTGTAACACCTTTTTGAACGGGGTTTCCTCATCAGGCAAGGGCTGCCCCTTTAGAGTAGTGAATTTCCAGGAGGTCTGGTTATAGGTTCGCTGGAGGATTTCGTCCCGTGAGACGCCCAGAATCCGCTCTGCCGCGGCATTGGCGTAGACATACTTTCCCTGCTTGTCCAGGGCGACGATCCCATCGGTGGTGGTTGCCAGAATCCTCTCTAATTTGTTGCTCTGGAGGGACTCTAATGTTTTTCCGTCTGGACTCATCTCAAACCCCTCTCGTTGATAAACGTATAATGGAACTTCTAGCGTAAAATGTAGCGTTCGCAGATGGTGCGAAAATGGTAGCCGTAAATCGCCAGTGTCACGGCCAATGGAAATAGGCGTGGCCGACGGAACAGGGTCCAGAGCATGACCCGCCAAAAATAGAGACGTTCTTTGCCGAGCAGTCCCAGCCGGTAAATGGAATGGAAGAATGCCAGCTGGTAACGAAAACTGAATGCGGATCTAATCTTGGGTGGCGGATAATCCTGCAGCAGGGCCTTGACCCGTTGGTAGTAACTTTGGGGCGAGTAAATCGTCCGCAGAATTCTCTTGTATCCCTCCTGCAGGGTCTCCAGACTCATGATCGGCATGATGTTGGTGGCAACACTGACGTTATCCCCGGTCGATGCGGAAATCAGGCGCCCCTCCTGCTGCATGCGCTCGTAAAGCCGCGTTCCCGGCAACGCTTGCAGCAGACCGACCATCGCTGTAACGATGCCGCTGCTCTGAATGAAATCGATCTGACTCTGGAAAATGGCAGGTGTGTCGCTGTCGAAGCCGACGATGAAACCACCCTGGACCTGCAAGCCGGCTCTTTGCAGATATTTTACATCCTCAACCAGATTACGGTTCTGGTTCTGGTGCTTGCCCAATTCGGCGTGGCCCAACTCGTTGGGCGTTTCAATGCCGATAAAGACCGTATCAAATCCAGCCGCGACCATCATTTCCACCAGCGACTGGTCGTCGGCCAGATTAATCGAGGCTTCGGTGTAAAAGGCGATTCCGCCTCTGGTCTTCTGCCAGTCGATCAGTGCCGGCAGCAGCTCCATCTTCAGCTGTTTCTTGTTGCCGATAAAGTTGTCATCGACAAAGAACACGCTGCCACGCCACCCCTGCGCGTAGAGCCCATCGAGTTCGGCCAGGACCTGCTTCGTGCTCTTGGTTCGGGGCTGATGGCCGAACAGCGTCGTGACGTTGCAGAAATCGCATTGAAAAGGGCAGCCCCGCGAGTACTGCAGACTCATGGCGGCATAGCGGCGCATATCGAGCAGATGCCATAATGGCACGGGTGATTTTTGGATGTCGGCGAATTTGGCCGTGGTGTAGACGCGCTTGGCTTGTCCCCGGGCGAAGTCGCTCAGAAAGAGGGGCAGGGTCAATTCCCCCTCGTTCAAAACAAAATGATCGACCTCTGCAAACTGTTCATGCTCGCTGGTAAACAGCGGCCCACCGGCAATGATCCGCACCCCGGCAGCTTTACACTGAGCAATGAGGCGACGGGCGGCCTCCCTTTGTACCAGCATGGCGCTGATAAATACGGCGTCCGCCCAGTCCAGGCTCTTGGCGGTCAACTTGGCGACATTCAGATCGAGTAGCCGCTGCTTCCACCCCTGGGGCAGCATCGCGGCGACCGTGAGCAATCCCAGCGGCGGCGAAGAGGCTCGTTTATGGGCCAGCTTCAAGGCATGCTTAAAACTCCAGAACGTGTCGGGAAACTCCGGATAAATCAATAGAATGTTCATTTTTTCGCCCTCAAAGGTTGCTAAAACTATATCTCAGAAGATGACTTCTTCAATCTCCAGCCGCCCCCCCCCAATGCTGATCGATTTGCTCCTGAGATTTTCGGCTTCAAAAGGCGAAATAGAGGCTTATTTGCCTGAATTACAGTTGAATTGACAGCAGCAAACAGGTGCCATAGCGGGAAGAGAGTATACTCAAGAGAGTGCTAACAGCGGTGCAATGAAGCATCCCCCTTTTCCACATAGAGTTGCCAGCCCAAGTAAAAACAATAGAGGAGCACCCCATGACGAAAGCATACTCATTTTCAACCAAGAGTTATCCGACCAACGACCTGTTGGCCCTCGATTTACAAGCGCACTTGGATCAAATGGCTAGTGTCGGTTGGGAGTTAATCAACACCCAGCATCTCATCAATGAGCGGCGCTCAGCTAACCCGCAGATGATATTTTTCTGGGTGCAAGGTCAGTAGAGCTCCATTGTCGCTCTAACCCTTGGGGTTTGCTGCTGTGGAGTGACAACTTTTCAGGAGAGAATTTTTGCGCGAGTCCAGGCGATAATCTGTTCGGCCGTTAATGCCCCGGCTTGCCGGGCAAGTTCTTTGCTGTTTCTGAACAGAACCATGGTTGGCAGGCTGCTGACAGCATATTTAGAGGCAATGACTTGATCGGCTTCGGTATTGAGTCTGGCCAGACGGACGAAGGGTTCCAGAGTGCTTGCCGCCTGCTCATACGCTGGCGCCATCTTTTGACAATAGCCGCACCATTGTGCCCAGAATTGCACCAGGACGGGTATCTCATTTTGGGAGATATGACGTTGAAAGTTCCCTGTGTTGAGGATAAAGGTTTTATTCTGAAAAAGCGGTTGCTGGCACCTGCCGCAGATCGGTTTAACCTCTAAGCGCTGAAAAGACAGCCGATTGATGGCCTCACACTGGATACAGACTATTTGCCGTTTATCGTCCATTCAAATCTAATCCTCCGTATAAGCTTTTACTCTATCAAAACAGAAATCTTTTTGCCTCTGGACATGATGAGATGTTTTGCAAGGGCAATGATTGACTTATCAGCAGGCCCTGCGAAAGTTTAATGAACAATCAGAAATTGATCTATGAAGCAACTGCCGTAAAGAGGTGTGATGATGGCCGATGAGATTCAAATAAATACTGGTCGTTCCGGGGATAGGGATACGGAAACCGATAATCAGTCGCCGGATGAGGGGGCTGCCTGGAGAGGGCGATATCTGCGCCTGCTTGCCGATCTGGAGAACACCAAAAAACGGCTGGCACGCACCTCCGCCCAGGAAGTAGAGACGCAAAAGGAAATGCTGCTGAGAGACATTTTGCCCGTAGCTGATGGCCTTGACCTCGCCTTGCGGCATACTTCACAGGATGAGGACAGCAGGAATATTTTGCAGGGGATCGAAATGAACCGGAGCCTGCTGGGGAAGTTTTTTAGCAAATACGATGTCGAAGAGATGGACGCCCTGGGCCAACCGTTCGACCCCGATTGGCACGAAAGTATAGGCATGGTCCAGTATCCCGGTGTTGCCCCCGACACCATCGTGAGGGTCGAGCAGAAGGGTTATCTGCTCAGCGGCAAGCTGTTACGTCCGGCACAGGTGCTGATCGCATCGCGTTGAGTCGAGAGTTTGGACAGGGTGCAAAGCCCTGCGACTGAATTTGAATGGCCCGTCTGGATGCGACGAACTGGAGACTGCATGGAGTATAAGGATTACTACAGTATCTTGGGAGTGGAGCGTAAAGCGGACGCGAAGGAGATCAAAAAAGCCTACCGCAAGCTGGCCCGAAAATATCACCCGGACGTCAATCCGGCCAACAGTGATGCGGCGGTGAAATTTCAGGATATCAACGAGGCCAACGAAGTGCTGTCCGATCCCGCAAAACGTCAGCAGTACGACCGCCTTGGTTCCCAGTGGCAACAGTACCAGCAAAGCGGAGGGAAGCCCGAAGACTTCAACTGGGGCGAGAGAGCGGCAGCAGGCAATCAGAACTACAGTTATCGAACGGTCAACCCCGAGGAATTTGAAGAGCTGTTCGGTGCTGGCGGCGGATTTTCAGACTTTTTCTCGAGTCTGTTCGGCGGCGGCGACCGGCAGCAAAGCCGTGGAGATATGGGTGGCCAGCAATATTATCGTCAAGTGCGATCGCGGCACGGAGCTGACCTCGAACATTCGCTTCAGGTGAGCCTCTATGAAGCCTACCAGGGGGCCAAGCGGGTGATGGAATGGGAGGACGGTCGCAAGATTGACGTCAAAATTCCTCGCGGGGTCAAAACCGGGTCCAGGGTCAGGGTTAAGGGGCAGGGAGGTGCTGGCACCGGAGGAGGGGGATCGGGGGATCTTTATCTGACCATTGACGTTTTGCCCGACAAACGGTTTCTGCGCGACAACGATGATCTGAAGACCACGGTTCCAGCAGATTTGTTCACCATGCTGTTAGGCGGCAAGCTCTCGGTTCCGGGCATCGACCGCACGGTGAACCTGCCTATCCCGCCGGAAACCAGTAATGGCCGGGGTTTCCGACTGCGCGGCTTAGGGATGCCCAAAATCAAGCACCCTGACCAACGCGGAGATCTGTATGTCACCGTGGAAACCGTTCTGCCGCAAAAGCTGACCGCGAAAGAAAAAGAACTGCTTGAACAGTGGAAGGCTATGCATTAAATGAATGGTTCGTGCCCAGTTGTGCAATTCCCGCCCGACTGGTGAGGAGAAGGCTATGAAGAAATACCCGATTGCACTTTTCTGCAATGATCCTGAGGCTCACTACGAATATCGGATTGTCGCCCGCATGACAAGGGTTTCAGAGGAGTTCATTCTCCAATGTGAGCATGAAGAGTTGGTCACCGCGCATACGATGTTGCATGGCGCAAAGGGCTTGAGTGCCGCGGAGGTCAGCAAGCTTAAACTCATTCGCTACCTGCACGAAGAGATGGGGTTGGCCCTGGAGGCCATTGATTTAGTGCTGCGCTACCGTGAGCGAGTCAAGACAATGGAACATCAGCTTGATGAAATGGAGCAACGCCTTCGCCAAAAAGAGCAGGAACACCAGACTGAGGTTCTGAAGCTTTGCCGCCGGCTGGCACAGATGATGGGAAAAGAGTAGACTCTTTATTGGCGGACAATCTTGTTTCTCTCGATTTACCAAAGGTTGATCGAGCGTGATTACAACCAAAATCGCCGCTCAGCCGAAAACGTCTCAGAAGTTACTCCACATTGAATTATGGGATCGGAAGCTGGCCAGATAGAGCATGTCTTGAAAGTCGCCACTTCCAGTAAAATCTGTCTGATAAATGCAGCAAAGCAAGAAACCCGCATGATCTGGTAATCATGCGGGTTTCGCATGTTTAAGGGGGTTATTTGCATGACGTCCCTGGCTGGTTCACGAAGAGCTAGCGCGATTCAGCTTGCCTTGGGGAAAACCTCGTAAATAAATCTTTTCTGCTGATGTCTTATGTCAATTTCACAAGCAATGCCTTGGCGGTCGATTCAGAAGAAGCGGGGTTTTGACCGGTAATCAGTAAGCCATCGGCCACGACATGGGGTTGCCAGTCTGCCAGTTTTGCATATTTACCGCCGTTCTTCTTGAGCATATCCTCGACCAAGAAAGGTACAATCTAAGTCAGTCCAACAGCCTCTTCCTCGGTGTTCGTGAAGCTGGTGACGGCTTTACCCTGCACCACAGAAGTTCCGTCTGGGGTCATGGGATGGCGCAGCACGCCGGGCGCGTGGCACACTGCGGCGACCGGCTTCCCTGCGGCCAGCATCTCTTCGATCAGGGCAATTGAAGTGGCATCTTCGGCGAGGTCCCACAGGGGACCGTGGCCACCGGGATAAAACGCCGCGTCAAAATCATCAGGACAAACTTCAGACAGCTTAAGTGTGCTGGCCAGAACAGCCTGTGCGGCGGTATCGGCCTTGAAGCGATGAGTAGATTCGGTCTGGAAATCCGGAGCGTCGCTCTTCGGGTCAAGCGGCGGCTGGCCACCGAGGGGCGAAGCGAGAGTGATGTCCGCACCTGCGTCTTTGAATATATAGTAGGGCGCGGCAAATTCCTCCAACCAGAAACCGGTTTTTTCACCTGTATTGCCAAGTTTGTCGTGTGAAGTCAGAACCATCAATATCTTCATGTTGACTCCTAAGCCTTTGGTCAATTTGTCGTTCGCGAGGCGTATGAGCAGTTTACCAAAGTTCTTGCCTTTGAGTAAGCCGATGAAGGTTTGAGGGCAATCGCTGGAAGGGCTTCTTCAATCATCCTAAGCAGATCTCTAAAGGGTGACCCATTGCAGTAAAAACTGTCCTAGAAATCCCGCAAACCAAGAAACGCCCATGATCTGGTATCCATGGGCGTTTCGCCTGTTTAAAGGGGTAAGTTTCGATAACGCCCCACGCCCCAATCGTTTCCTTGGCGTACGTTTTCGTTCCGTTGGGCTTCAAACCCCAATTCCAGGTTTTTTCCGTCATTCATCTGTATATTTTTTTTATTC
>CAMYNC010000167.1 GCA_947259685.1 uncultured Desulfuromonadales bacterium
GCGTACGCCCGAGCCGCTCGACAAGCGCGCCTTCGATGGCGCTGTTGGAATCTTTGTTTTGTTTTTCTGCAGCACGAGCGCGCTCAGCCCGCAACTCTTGTTCTGCGGCCCGGGCTTGATCTATTCGAGCCTGTTGCTCTTTGCCAACGTAGAGCTGTCCCTGCTCCGTCTGCGTGCGGCCGACGTCCGGGTTGAGGTCGGATCGCGGGGCTGGGCGCGGCTTGAACGGCGACGGATTATGTGGGCAGACGATCGGAACGCCGATATGACCCAAGAACGTGGTCTCGGGCTGGTTTGGTGCTACCCAACGGACCAGCGCGCCGAGCAAGGCGCGTGGCCGGTCGAACGATGGCTTGCAGATGTGGAAGTTGCCGACATAGGGGTCTGGCAACGTCGGCGTCCATGCATACACGCCGAATTGCAGCAACAACGTGCCTTCATCGATGAGCTGCTTGTTCTGCAGGATCCCATCGGCGAACACCGCGACGGCTGGTGTGGTCCAGACGAGGGCGTTGCGCAACATCAAGGTGGTGTCCTCACTGTCTTGAACGCGCGCGGCCAGCGTGGCCCGTACACCGCTGGTCGATGTCGTCAGCAAGAGCACGCCGAGATCGGTGCGTGTCGGCACCAGGCGTCCGCTCGCCTGTACCGGTCGGTCAAGCGTTACATGGGCGGCTCCCGTAGCAACAAGCGCTTCGCCAGTCTTGGCATCGCACACATGGTAAAAAAGAAACGGATCGCGATAGTTGTGATGCCAGGGCAGGCGCTGGCCGTTGCTGTCGGGTAAAGACCACAGGCGATAAGTAGTCTCGACGGGCGTCGTCAAGGGAGCCGCATCGATATCGAGCATGGCGACAGACCGGTTGGTTACCGCCATCCAGGGGTCGAGCGAATGCAACCGCTCATCCGGCGCGTACCAGCGCGCCTCGACGCCCTCGAGTGCCAGCCACAAACCCGGAGATCGCGCTGCCGGACCCAGTGCGGGAGGCGCGGCCACCACCACGGGTAGCGCTAGTGCAGCGCCCCCTACCGCCGCATCGCCGTCAAAATCAGCAAGCTTGGACGTAATTAGACTGGCGTCGAATTCATCCGGCTCGACTTCGTAGCCGAGCAGCAATGTCCACAGCTGTGGCACAAATAAGATGTCACCCGTGGACGCTGGGAACAGGAAATCCTGTCCCCAAACGACAGCCCTGCCCGCTCCGCCTTCGATCTCGAGGCCGCCTGGTCCGAACACAAGGGTCAAGCGCGGTAAGTCGAGCGACGCACCCGAAACGCAACCGCCCGGCGCCGAGGTAATTTCGTCTGCAGACAGGACAAGCTCTAAACGCGCTTCGACAGGAGACGCAATGTCGACACTGCCTTCACCTGAACCAGTAACGTTGGACAAACGCAACTTGCCGTCGCTGACTGTAACGCCGACGTAGGCACCGGCTGGCAGCCCGGCGTCGAAGAGATCACCCCTGATCCAAATCGTTCCCTTTTGCAGATCCAGGGTAACCGCGCCGATAGTCGAAATCGTTGGACGACGTGCGCTGCTGAGGACAAACGCTGGCGCCGAGGATCCAGCCTCGGTCACTTCGAAACGCCGCGCCTCGCGCCAGAAGTCAAAAAAGACCAGTCGGTCGTCGACAGTGAACGGGCCGATGCGCTCCGCACCGCCCAGCGCGGTCAGCGGATTTGCGAGACGCAATGCAAGCAGGTCCTCGCGCTCGTCGCGGCGCAATATATGCAACGGTGGGTTTTCAAGGTCATTGCGATCGGGTTCGAAAAACCGGGCAGCGCTGACAAACGCTTCGTCCAGCTCGAGCATGTCAAGGCGCCGAGGCGCCGCCGCGTCTCGTTGCTCGGAGGATGCCGCAAGCAACAGGCTGCGTAATTTTTGCAGATCGTCGTCGCATTCCGGCGTTAGGTCCGCCGTCAGCCTTACGATTTCTTTAACTGCCGCAGATATTTCTTTAACCATGTGTGCCTCGTATCAGAAGACTATTGCGTCTGAAGATGAAAGTCGAGTTTGGGCTCCGGTCAACGATCGGTGATAAAAATATCGCTTTCTGACACCCCCTTGTTGCCTTCGGCGAGCACTATAAATGCTATACTTTAAGAAAACCTTCAGTTTACCAGACTTCAGTCAACCAATGAGCTATTGCCACTCATTATCAACCATAAAACGGAGATTGAAGCCTGGTGTAACAATAACGTCCGGCAAGGTTAATCGGCCCTGTAAAAATAATTATCTCAAGGACCTATCAACAATCTGACACATTGTTTCGCACATAAAAAAAACCGAACCGCCTCATTCCAAGGCAGCTCGGCTATCATCGAAGACCCGTGGCTTTCCGTCCCCGCCTTCCGGCAGGTTTGGCTTTTACTTATTCAAGTACACCAATTTTACTTTTAATAATTAAATGATATATATTGAGAACAAAATCAAGGATAAAATTCTTCTATTTAACTGATATTTCATTAGTAATTTCTAAAAACCATTGTGGTGCAGTGGAAAAGAAGAAATAGAATTTTATATATTCACCCAAATCAAAAGTATATTTTTTGATAGTAATGGAAAAATGTTATCCATATGATAAAGTGTCCACTAATTTATAAGTTTGTAGACATCGTAAGATGTATGTAATAAGCTGTCTATTATATCGTTTTTCATGGAGTTAATAGACATCAAGTCTACTAATCGATTTAAGAGACAGCTTCACCTATGAGACTATTTGGTTACGGTCGTGTATCGACAAGTCAGCAGTCGCTTCACCTGCAGATTAAGGCTCTTAAAGCTGAGGGGGTTCAGAGCAACCGCATTTTTGCTGACAAGGCAACCGGTAGCCATGCTGACCGTGATGGCCTGCGTTTGTTAATGGTCAAGGTTGAAGAGGGTGATGTGGTTTTAGTTACAAAACTCGACCGTCTTGGCCGTGATACCGCTGACATGATTCAGTTGATCAAGGAGTTTGACGAGATGGGTGTTGCTGTTCGCTTTTTAGACGATGGTATCAGCACCGAAGGTGCAATGGGGAAAATGGTTGTGACTATCCTCTCTGCGGTCGCTCAGGCAGAACGACAACGTATCCTTGAAAGAACCAACGAGGGACGGATTGAGGCTAAGGCTAAAGGAGTAAAATTTGGTCGTAAACAAACGGTCAATCGAAAAATAGTACTCAAGTTAAAAAGTGAGGGAATAGGCGCAACAGATATTTCCAAGCAACTTGGAATTGGCCGGTCGACGGTTTATAAGATTTTGAAAGAAGAGGCTAATAAAAATAGGAAAGCGGACTGAATCAAAATATGACCTTCAATTATTTGGATCAGGCTCAAAGGGGAATAAATGAAAATTGGTTCCGCACCTCACAAACGGAAACCTCTATCTTGGCTTGAATGAGCCTCTCAAGAATTTATCTGTGTACTCAACGGCTTCTTGAGTTGACCCTATGTCGCGTTTCGTACCTTTATGCAAGTTTACCCCTTGAACTGAAGGTAGTGGGATTTGGTCTTTGAACCTCAAATGGTAGAAAACGTACGGTAAGCTGGCCTAAAAGGGGCCTGAAGCCCACACACAGGAACGAAAAGTCACCATAGGGAGAGGCGCGGAACCGATTCCTGCTAAATTAGGACCGTACATCGGGTAGCGAGTCCTGCCGTAAGCCGTGGCGCTTTTCATGGTGATCTCATGCCCGCATTGCCATTGATTGGCCAAATGGGTTGAGCTCACATAAACTCCTGTTCAAAATCCAGGTTTTGAGGATAACCATATTTCCTTTTATAATATTTGCCTGTTGTTTCAACAGTATCATTTACAACTTGAAAATTAAAATCATCTACACGAACTTCCCCTTTACCCTTTAAACATGCCCCAAAATGGACAAAAACTGAGTCATACGGAACGTCAAAAATAGAAGTATATTGTGTCCAATCAGTATTTCCTTTTACCGGCCTATCTCTCATTTGATCCTGACTGTAATCTCCATTTTCATAACCAACTTTTACAAACAGTCCAGCAGCGGTTTCCACGTTGAGTGATTTTAAGTATGCTGTTAATTGTATTTTTTTTCCTAACCATTGCTTTGATTGCTTTGGGACATTAACACTTTGCGTAAAACAGCAATACGTAACGCTGCTTTTAGTGTTTTTTGATTTTATATAAGCACTTCTATGACCACTGTATGAATCAGAAACAATAATGCCGGTTTCATATTCCTCAAAATTATTTTGCATCCAGGGCATTGTGAACGAATTATTTTTAGATTTCTGTTCAAAATTCAGATTGTGAACAGATCCGTATGATATCTCAGGAGTTTTATTTTCTGCCTCGACACTATGATCAACAACCTGAAAAGCAAAATTATCTACACGAATCTCCCCTAGCCCCAATAACCATGCCCCAAATTTAATACTTATTGCATTGTGGGGAATATTTAAAGCAACAGCATATTTTGCCCAGCCATTACCCTCCTTTTTTATTTTTACTGAATCATAATTGCTTTCACCTATATCGTTGACAATTAAAATATACAGTCCAGCAGTAGTTTCAACATTGATCGCCTTTAAATATGTCGTCAACTCTATTCTACGCCCCAACCAATTCGCAGGTATATCAAAAGACTGTTCAATATTTCCATTGCGCTTAATCTTAACATTTTTCGACTTTATATAAGCACTTAAGCTTCCGCTGAATGAATCCAAGCTGGTGATACCCACTTCATATTCTTCCAAATTACTTTGTCGCCATGGTTTTTGAAGGGGATCTGCAAGACAAATGCTATTACCCTTGAAAAGGGTCATCAATAACAAAATTGATATCCCAAAAATGCTAAACCTAAGCAATTTCAATCTTTCAATTTTACCAATCATTTTATTCTTCAGTGTTATCACCTTCTGGATCACTATTGTGATCACCTAAATCTGCAGAAGGGTCCTCTGAATCGGAGTCAAGGGTCGAGTTTTCGTCATTCTCGGGCTCCTCGTCTGAACCAAATTGCGTACTGACACGACCACTTTCACTTATAGTAACACTTCCTTCTCCACCCCAAGGACTGTCATGTAATCCAGGACCATGTTCATCAGAGTCCCAGGAACCTTCGGTTTCACTACTTTCGAATTCACGATCATATTCCCAGTACCCCAATTCATCATTCCAGCTCCAACTATCTGAAACACAATCCCAGTACCCATAATCAACCCCATATGGATCATGAAATGTCCATCCACCTTCTTTGCCGAAATCGTCGCCATCTTCACAGGGATCTCCGCCAGACATTGTTGTCAGGCCCATCCAATCCTTAAGATTAACAGGATTGTTGAGGACATAAGAATACAAATTAATCCCGCCCAAGATGCCAATCGGATCAGGCGCAGTCCAGATACCAGTGGTCGGATCATAGTTGCGGAAATGAAACTTATACATCCCGGTTTCTTCATCAAAACGCTTGCTGGTAAACGTATAGGAATTTTCTGTGATATCACCATCGGTTAACTTACCGAAGGCATCATAACGGTATCTCGTTTGTAGGTGGCCATTATGGTCACTAAGAGAAGCGACAGAGCCTAACCCATCATAGCTGTAATACAGCTGTCTGCCGGTGGGCCGATTCTGATAATCTGGATTGTCACCTTGAGATACTGTAAATTCCTGCCGAGTCAAAATTCGACCGTTAGCCCGGTAATAAGTAGCAATCTTCTGGCTGTTTACCCCTGATATCTCCTGAAGAACCTCAATTCCGTCATAGAGGTAGCTGGTCGTTACGCCATCCTGATTAACCTTGGAGACTCTGCGGTTCAGAGCATCGTAGCCGTAGTCGGTCGATTCACCGTTTGGACTGTCCACCCTTTGCATAAGGTCATCAAAGTTGTAGGAATAGTTGGCCACCTCACCGGTGTCAACTTTCCGGATTCGGTTTCCGTTGTCGTCGTAGGTAAACTGGGCCGTGCCAGCTGTAAGCATTTGATTGGCAGCATTGTACTCGTATTGACTCGTTTGCCAGTCATCACTCTGACTGATACGATTACCAACCGGGTCATAAACATAGGTCACTGCAGAGGGTAGACAACTCTCTGAGTCACACTTGTTTTTAAAGTGACCGTTCTTGTTTCCTTTGCCGTTCAGCGTACCGTTATTCATCTCCTCTTCCGTTGATGCCGGTTCCCAGTCACGCTGAGGATAGTCGACATAAACAAGACGATTTACTTTGTCGTACTGATAGCTGGTGACGCCCCCATCCTCTTCAGTCATGGAAAGTTTGTTTCCTACCGCATCATGGGTATAGGTAAATGATGAAAGCACTCCTTCCATGTCCCCTGTGGTTTCTATGGAGACAAGACGGTTTTCCTCGTTATACACCTGAGATGTAACCGTGTTGTTGGGGTGTGTGGTGGATATAACCCTGCCCATATTATCATAAACGAATTCGGTCCTGCCTCCCTCAGGATCGGTAAAGGCAGTCACCCTGTTTTTAGCATCATATTCATACACCATGACGCCATTTGCCGGATCAATAACCTGAGTCCGGTTCCCCAGGAGATCATAAGCATAATCGACCTGGCCGTTATACCTATCAGAGGTGGCAAGCAATCTGCCCACAGCATCGTAAGCCCTTACTTCGTCGGTTTCATTATTCGCCATGCTGGTTATACGACCGACATTATCATAGCCAAAGACCTTATTTGTCCCATCAGGATACTGCGTCTCAACCAGGCGATTACGGCTATCATAGGTGTACTGGATTACGGCTCCATCCGGTTTTTGTTTTTGGATAAGGTTACCCACTAAGTCGTAAGTAAAGAGGGTTGCCTTACCCAATGCGTTGGTTGTTTGCACCCGTCGGTTCAGCTCATCGTAGGCGTAGGTGATGCTGTTACCGTTTGCATCAATGACCTGTAAAAGGTTGCCCACCGGATCGTATACGGATGTTGTTGTGTGGCCTTCCGCATCTATACGAACTCTATCTCTTCCTGCTGCGTCATATTGAAAGGTGGTAACATTCCCGTTGGCATTCTGCCTAGTTATTTTCTGCCCTTTTAGATCATAGCTGTAGGTTGTCACACTGTTACCGGGAAAGGTTGTTTTTTTGATCAGTCTATTACGACTATCATAGTTGAAGTGGTAAGGAAATAATGGACACTTTTCTAAGATTGAAACTATAATCTTTGAGGAGGTGTTCTGTGAAAAAGAAAAGAAGAAAGTTTTCAAGTGAA
>CAMYNC010000168.1 GCA_947259685.1 uncultured Desulfuromonadales bacterium
CTACGGATCAGAAGGTCGGGAGTTCGAATCTTCCGCGGCGCGCCATTAAAATTAACGGGTTACAGGCTTTTGCTTGTAGCCCTTTTTTAGTTTCGCTCAAAGAAGGTTCCATACGGGTAGGGGCAAATCGCCAACTATCGGCAGGGCAGAAAACGCTGGATAAACTCGGAGTTTGCTACAATGTCGATGGGGTCCGTTTTTCCACCGTCAATATCGAGCTAGCGGGAAACCGAATTCACCACAACCGCCACGGCATTCGCTTCGAGGAGCGTCGCGGCAGTGGTAGAGTTCATCGTAACCAGATCGGTATCTTTGCCGTGACCTGCTGTGAAAATAAAACTCTCTTCGAATGGAACAACCTGGTGAGCAGCAACGATTACCAGGTAAAGTTAGGAATCGATCAGCCGTATGACCTTAACTTTCCCCGTAACTGGTGGGGGAGTGCTGATATTATAAAGTTTGGAGCAACGTTTCTTTGACCGTGGTTTGATCGGAACCTGGGGCGGGTGACGGCCCCGGAACCGCTCTCTGAGCCGGTCGAGATGCTTTATCGTTAACCGCATCAGGAGTGTTGGCATGATTCAATTGGATCGACGACAATTTATCCGTTCTGCACTCGCCGTCAGTGCCGTCGGCGGACTGCCGCTCATTGATCTGCTGGCTTTGCCGGCACTGGCCGCAGCAGGGCCGCAGGTTGCCCAGCGCAAGGGGGCCGATATCCCGCTGCTGATCGATCAGACTCTGGCGGCCATCGGTGGGATCGGCCGTTTCGTAAAAACCGGTGACAAGGTGGTGGTCAAACCGAATATCGGCTGGGATCGAACCGTAGAGCAGGGGGCCAACACCCACCCGGAGGTGGTCAAGGCGGTGATCGAGCACTGTCTGGAAGCGGGGGCAGCGAAGGTGCAGGTCTTCGACAATACCTGCAACGATCCGCGCCGCTGTTACGTCAACAGCGGTATCCAGACGGCGGTGGAGTCACTCGGCAGCGACCGGGCGCGGGTCGAGCATATGGACCGGCGTGCCTATCAGAAGGTGGCCATCAAACAGGGGCGGGAGCTGGACCGTTGGGAGTTCTACCGGCCGGCGATCGAGGCTGACAGGTTTATTAATATCCCGGTGGCCAAGGATCATTCGATCTCGACCCTGACCCTGGCGATGAAGAATATCATGGGGGTGATCGGTGGTGATCGGGGTCGGCTGCATCGGCGGATCGGTGAGTCGGTGACCGATATTAACATGGTGATCCATTCCGACCTGACAATCATCGACGCGACCCGCATCCTGCTCGCCAATGGCCCGCAAGGAGGGCGGTTGAGCGATGTCGAATGGCGCAACACCCTGATCGCCTCGAGCGATATTGTTGCCGCCGACGCTGTGGCGACAACCCTGTTCGGCTATCAGCCCGAAGATATCCCAACGGTGGTCTCCGGGGCCCGGCGCGGACTCGGGGTGATGGATCTGGCACGGATGCAGATGGTGTGAAAATCGCCTGGAATAAAATAAACCAGCGCCGCGCGGTACAGTTGTTCTGCCTGTTCGGTTTTCTCTGGCTGTTTCTGCAGACCGAGTACCGCGGGCTGGACGAGCTGCCATACCCGGTCAGCCTGCTGTTCCGGATCGACCCGCTGGCGGCGCTGGCCGACCTGTTGGCACCCGGACCATTCAGCCTGGGATCACTCTGGCCGGCGCTGCTGCTGTTGGTGTTGACCGCCATCTTCGGCCGTTTTTTCTGTGGCTGGATCTGTCCGTTGGGGACCACCCTCGATGGCTGCGGCAAGCTGGTCGGTCGCGGCTCGGCAACCCTCAAGCGCGGCTGGCGGCAAGTGAAGTACCTGCTGCTGTTCGGCATGAGCATCGCAGCGTTGTTCGGCGTCCAGCTGCTCGGTCTATTCGATCCGCTGGCGATCTTCCTCCGCTCGCTGACCCTCTCCATCTATCCGGCCTACAACCTGCTGATGAACGGCATCTTCGACTTTACCTATCAGTACCAGCTTCCGTTGTTGTCGCCGGCGGTCAATGCCCTTTACCCCCTATGGCGTGACAACCTGATGGCCTTCTTCCAGCCGAGCTACCAGCTGGCGCTGTTTACTCTGCTGGTTTTTCTGCTGATCATTTTGCTGGAGAAGGTCGAGCGGCGTTTCTGGTGCAAAAATCTCTGTCCGCTCGGTGCGCTGCTCGGTCTCTGCGGCAGCCGGGCTTTGCTTATACGGACTCCGGATGGACTCTGTGAGGATTGCCGAGTCTGTAGCAGTGAATGCCGAATGGATGCGGTCGGCGAACAAGGGCAGCACCCCGGCGAGTGCATTGAATGCCTCGATTGCACCGGTTACTGTCCCAACGAACGGGTCAGCTTCAATCTCTCCATGGGTCGGGCAAAACAGACCCGGGTCGATCTGCAGCGGCGTGATGTTATCGTTTCTCTGGCGGCCGGGGCGTTGATCGCGCCGACGGTACGGATAGCTCCGGAGTCTTATAAGCTGAATCCCTACTTGATCCGCCCGCCGGGCGCGGTAGGCGAGGATGAATTCCTCTCCCGCTGCATCCGTTGCGGCGAATGTATGAAGGTCTGTATCGGCCAGGCATTGCATCCGGCGCTGTTGCAGGCCGGGGCGACCGGGCTCTGGACGCCGCTGCTGGTGGCGCGGACCGGTTACTGTGAGTACAATTGCACCCTTTGCGGGCAGGTCTGCCCGACCGGGGCGCTGACTAAGCTGTCGATCGAAGAAAAACGGAAAAACATTATCGGCCTGGCGGTTTTTGACAAAGACCGCTGCCTGCCTTTTGCTCGCAACGAGGAGTGCTTGGTCTGCGAGGAACATTGCCCTACCGGAGAGAAGGCGATCGCCTTCGAGGAGAAGCAGGTGCTGGTCAATAGCGAAGTAAAGATGCTGAAGATCCCGCGCGTAGTTCGAGAGCGGTGCATCGGTTGCGGCATCTGTGAAACCCGCTGTCCAGTACAAGGGCAGAGCGCCATCAGGGTGGTCAACGAGATTGAAAGTCGCCGACCAGAATCTCTTGAATCTTCGATCAGCTCATACGGATGATGTAAGAGGTTCAAGGGGTCAGGTCTTGCAATGATATATTTGCGACTATGCAAGACTTGACCCCATAGTTGATTGAAAACAGAAATAGGTACTATGTCGCCGGAAATTTCTCCTTTGCGGTGAAGAACATCGGAAAGCCGTGTGCGAGAAAACCGCATGTACGGTTTGATGAGGGAGGGCTGGTCAAAGCTGCCACGGAAGGGCTATTTAGGCACCGCCAAACGAAAGGGGCGGAAACAGATAAGCCGAACCTAAAGCCGCGGAGACCTGCTCTTTAAGATAGAATGTCCCCAGAGGCCTGGAGGCAAAAATTCCCTGGGATGAGAAAATTTTGAATTGCTGACAAATCGGATAATTTTTTCGTACCACTAAGAATTGATTTCTCATATTAAGATTTAGCCATCGGCGGGAAGCAGACAGGATGGGGAAATGTAATCTGATGACACCGACGCCTTTTTATAAGTCCAGCGCCCTCTTCGCCACCCTGTTAATCCTTATGACCGGTCTGCTCTCCGGCTGCGGTTCCGGCGATTCGGGAGCTGTCCCGGAGACCACCGCTACGGACCCGATTCCTTTTTCGGACGAGTGGCCGAAAGCCGGTACGACTGAAAACCTCTGCAGCGTTCCGGCGGCGGCGCAGGCCGTGGACACCACTTTCCCAGACCAGGTGGTGGGTAACGGAACCCCGGAGAGCTGCACCAGCGCAGCGGTCGTTGCGGCGGTGGCTGCCGGCGGTGTGATCACCTTTGACTGCGGTCCGGATCCGGTCACTATCACGCTCATGGAGACCGCCAAAGTATTCAATGATACCGGCCCGGAAATCGTCATCGATGGCGGTGGTTTGGTGACCCTCAGCGGCGGCAGTCAGCGACGGATTCTCTACATGAACACCTGCGACCCGGATCAGATTTGGACCACCTCCCACTGCCAGAACCAGGACCACCCCCGACTCACGGTGCAGAACCTGACTTTTGTGAACGGCCATACCTCCGGAGCGGACCCCGGCGGTGGCGGGGCGATCTTTGTCCGCGGCGGACGCTTCAAGATCGTCAACTGCCGCTTTTTCAACAATCGTTGCGATACTGAGGGCCCGGACGTAGGCGGCGCGGCTGTGCGTGTCCTCAGCCAATATGACAACCAGCCTGTCTATGTGGTCGGATCAACTTTCGGCGGTCGCAACGATCTGGGCAATATTGGCGCCAATGGCGGGGCCCTGAGCAGCATCGGCGTCTCTTTCACCGTGCTCAACAGCGTCATGAGCCACAACCAAGCCAGCGGATATGGCGCCAATCCGGCCCGCCCCGGAAGCCCCGGAGGCGGTAGTGGAGCGGCCATTTACAACGACGGCAACACCTTCACCCTCGAGGTGTGCGGCAGCACCCTGACGGAAAACACGGCCAACGAAGGCGGCGGAGCGATCTTTTTCGTGAGCAACGACCGCAGCGGTACCTTGCACATCGATCGATCCCACCTGAGCAACAACCCCAGCCTTGGCTTTGAGACCGATCCAGGTATTTTTGTCCTGGCCGGCGAGATCAAATACACCGATTCGGTGATTGAATAGGGCAATTGGGGACAGAATTGAATTCTGTCCCCGGTGATTCTGAATCCGGAAGGGACGCCAGCTATCCTGCCGGTAAAAAATCGATCGGATAAAGGATGGTGACCTTCGGCACATCTTCCTTCGGACCGAAATTGAACCGCTTGACCCGGGCGACAATCTTACCCACCAGCACAGGTGAACCCAGGTCGGTGGATTCCACCGCACAGAGGGACAATTCCCCACCCGGCTCGATGGTCAGCCGTAGCAGCAGCTTCCCGCGCAGGGTCGGATCTTTGCGCAACTCTTTGTTGTAGATCCGGTAGAGGGTTGCCTTGTAACGGTCAAAAACAATCTGGATTTCCTCGTCGGTTCGGGCCGCGCCGAGGCCATCGCTCAATGGGCGCCCCGCCTNTGCCGCCGCCTTGGCCGCCGTTCCCAAGGTTCCGGCTGACACCGAAGTTGCTGATCCCCGCGCTACTGCCGCCTTTCGCCTGCGATGCCACCAGTGAGCGGGTCGCTTTGGCCTGGCCCGGAATCTTCTTCGCGGTTTTTTTCAGGCGAGCCTCTGTGCCGAGTTTGGCGACGGGAACCTCATCCATCAAATCAGAAAAACTGCTCTTGAAGGCCAGGACGCCAATGTTTTTGGCTTTTTTCTTCGCGACCTTGGTTCCACCGCCTGCGGGCTTGGCTTTGGGCTGCGGCTTTTTCTGGGGCTGCTTAGCCTTGGCGGTTTTCTCCGGCTTTTTGGTTTTTTCCTGTTTGGCGGTTTTTTTCTCTTCAGGTTCGGCCTTCTGCTGTTCCTTGGGCTTTGCTGGTACCGGCACCGGTGGTGGAATCGGCGACTCCTCTTTGAGCAGCATGGCCAGACGCTCCGGAATTTCGATCACGACGTCGGCACGATCCGGGATCGGCACGGTTACCAGGGGAATGACAATCCCCAGCAGTAGACCCCAGCACAGGGAAATCAACAGAGCCTTGCGGAAGCGCTTCTCGCTCTCAGCCTCTTTGGCCCAGGGCATGAGCATCGCTCGGTAAGGCAGAGATGATATCTCCCGTTCGACAACGAACTCTTCCTGGCGCCGCTCTTCCTGAACGTGCGCTTGTTCTACTTCATAAAACAGTTCATCCAGAACACTCAAATGTTGATCAATTTTTTCCTGGAGAGATTCCCGTTGCTCCTTAAGGCCCTGGGTCTGTGCTTCGAAAGCGGTGATCCGTGTCCGCAGCCGTTCACTGTGCCCGGCAGTATCTGTTCCTGCCGGCAGTCCGTCCCAGAAGAGCTCACCGGCGTCCAGCTCTTGCAGTCTTTCCAGGGCACCACAGGCATCCTGCAAAATATCGAAGTGCTGCTGGTCGATGGCAAAAGAATCCAGCTCATCCTCTACAACCCGCAGTTCGCCTTCCAGCGTCACGACAGCTTGCTGTAGCTGCTCGATCTGCGCGTTCAGAGGCTCCAATTCCTGTGATAATAAAGAGGTATCCACGGAATTCCCGTTCAGGTTTGCGAGGCTTTTTGGATAACCGCGAGAGAGATCCGCCCGTATCCAGAGGCCGTGCAGGTTGACATTATTTTTTTCAGCGCCCGAAACGGGATCGATTTATCCGCAAGAATTGTGATTTCCTTGCTTTGCACGATCCCCTTGGTGCTGATGCCGATGATATTACGTTCGAGCAGGCTCAACTGCTCGGTAATCGCCGGGACCGAAGCGTTTTTGGATGCCAGCAGCTCGGCCGTGTCGACCACCGCTTCGCCCTGCACCAGTACCGCATCGGGGCCGACCATGATCACCACCGTTTCCCTCGGCTTGGTTTCGACCACCGAATCGGGAAGTTTAATCTGCTTGGGGGTGGTCAGAACCTCACTCGAGGAGGAATTGGCCAGCAGAAAAAACACCAGGATGGTGAAAACATCCATCAGCGATGTCAGATTCAATCCGGTCACTTTTTTTCTGCTGCGTTCCATGCGTCTGATGCGTCTGCTATGCCTCATGGCGCGTCTCCGATCGATATCTGGGGAAAGAGTTCCAGCTTCTGAACCTCTTCACCCTGCTCAGCGGGCAGTTCGGTTCCTCGGACCCTGTCCATAACCTGAATCAGTGTGTCGTACTCGATATCCGGTTCCATCAATACGGTCGCATCAGTCTTCTGCGGATAATCTTTTTTCAGCCGCATGAGCATTTCGGAGAGCTGGTCAAAATCATACTGACCCTCTTCCTTGGGCATCGCAGCGACCACATTGACTCCGTTGGCAAGCTCCAGTCCGGCCTTGCGCACGACCACCTCGATGGTGAAATTCGGCTTGACCATTGCGGAGCCACCAGCCGCGGTCGGTACGCTCAACTCCAGGATGGTGACCCGCGAGAACACGGCACTGATCAGCAGAAAAGGCACCAGGATCACCATCAGGTTCAGAAAGGTGGTGATATCCAGTTCCGGGGCTTCCCGCATGCCCCTACGTCTTCGGGAATGGTGTCGACTGGCCATAATCAACTCATCGGCTGCTGGCGTTTACTGAAGTTGGATATGCTGTTCAGCGCCTTGACCGAAGCCATCTCCAGGCTGTCCACAATCTGGCCAGTGGTCGAAGTCAACTTGGCATGCAGCAGCAAAAGCGGTATAGCGGCCATCAAACCGAATGCCGTGGTGTTCATGGCCACCGAAATACTGGCCGAAAGCAGATCTGCCTTCTCGGCAGGATTGGCATTGGCAACCGCGGTAAAGGCTTCGATCAGGCCCATAATAGTGCCGAGCAGCCCCAGCAGGGTGGCGATATTCGAAAGCAGACCGACGTAGGGAGTCCGTTTTTCCAACTGCGGAATGATCTCCATCATGCCCTCTTCCATGGCAATCTCGATATCTTCCCGCCGCCTGACCGCGCCCTGCCGCGCCAGGCCCAACGACAGCATCTGCGAGATGGTCGACTTGTCCTTGTCGACAATTTCCCGCGCTTGATCAAACTCACCTTCCACCAGCACCGGTTGCAGTTTGATCCACATTTTACGATTCTGGTTACGGGTCCGGCTCAACTGGATCCAGCGCTCGACAGCGATGGCCATCCCGACTGCAAAAACCAGCAGTATCGGGTACATGAATAGTCCGCCCTTCTGAAAAAAGCCCACGATTGCATAGATGCTTTCCATTATCTTTCCCTTTCCATTTGGTGTGCTGTGCTGACTTCATAGAAGCCCAGCTGTCTGGTGAAAACGTCCCGATCCACAGGAACGGCGTCCTTGTTCAACATCATGTTCAGACTGGTCTCCACCCCGATCTCGGAGCTTTTCCAGGGAACGATATAGAGCGATTTCGGCGCTTCGTCGTTACCGACGATAGACATTCCCGAAAGCTCCTTGGCTTGGTTCGCACTCTGCTTCGCACCTTCCCGCATCGGTTCAGCAGCTGCAGCCATAACCGCAGCCAGCAGGACCGTGGAAAAACAGAGAACTAATATTCGCTTCATCCTCATCCTCCTTCCAGAGGGACTTCAACCCGTAAAATCAGCTATTCTCCCTGCCGCAACCGCAGCTCGGAGATCCACAGCTTGACCTGCTGATCCGCCGGATCGGCCTCGCTGTACTGCTCGTATTGGGCGAGGGCGCATTCTTGGTCATGCAAATAAAGATCACAAAGGACCCCGAGGTTTTTTCGCGCCGGCAGATACTCCGGAAAGCTCATCAGCGCCTGCTCGTAGAGGGCTCTGGCTTCAGCGAAACGTCCGGCTTTGCGCAGCAGCAAGCCGTATTCGTTGCTTGCCACCGGGTGTCCGGGAAACAGCTCCAGAGCGGTTTTCAGATATTCTTCGGCCTCTTGCGGAATCCCGATCTTCCGATAGGCGATGGCCAGATTGATGTAGGGCGCGGTCACCTCCGGTGAACCGTAGACCACCCCTTCAAGCAGTTCGATCGCCTGCTCGAAGTCACCGTTATTCAAACAAACCACCGCCTGCTCAAAGTCGCGGCGCAGGTTGTTATCCAGGTTGGTTTTTTCCGTCAGAAGGAAACCTTTCCGGCCGTCCTCAAAGCGGGTCACTGTCGGTCCATCCGGAAGTTGCGGGGTCTGGACACGCGGCTCCGGCCCAACCTTGCCGCCGACCGCACAGCCGGTCAGCAACAGCAGTAAACTCACCAGAGGTATAAACCCAGCGTAGGAGGACTTTTTTGCTCGGCACATCGGTTGTCTATTCAGCATCTTTTTCACCAGAATTTTTGCCATTCGCACCTTTCTGTTCCTCCGCAGCATTCTGTGAGACCTCCTCTTCGCCATCTTCAGGCGGAACCTGAGGGGCCGGAAGATCAGTTGCTAGCGAGAGTTCGGGATTATTCTCCGGAATCGACTCCTCAACAACTAAGGATTCGGACGCCTCGGCCGGTGGCTGCTTTTCAGGCGTTGCAGACTTATCCTCCTGCGTCGATTCTGCATCAGGCGGCGGCTCCCCGGTCGCAGTTGCCGGTGCCTGCACGGCAATTTCGAAGCTGTAGGTCGCGAGCGAAGCGAGAACGACACTCTCTTCTTCAGGCTTTGCGTAGCGTGCCGGCAGGAACCCGGCCAGCCGCTCCAGACTTTTATCGATCCACTGGTTGTAGACACCCAGTGAGATCAGCTCGAGATTGCTTTGATGCACCTCAATTGCTCGCTCTTCAAAGGGATAGGCCTGTTCCTCGATCGCGAGTTCATACTCTTCCAGCTCCAAGGGGCTCAATCCGTCGGGACGTTCAGACTCAATCAGTGCCTTGCTGAAATGCGCATAGATCTCAGCCAGGTAGAAGGTCGCAGCAGCGGTCACTTCCCCGACCTCGTAATCGAGGAGCCGGTTGAACTCCTTGGTCACCGCTTTCATGCGTTTCTGTTTTCTGCGCAGATTGGTTTTAAAGGGCTTGACCAACTCGATCGTCAGGAACTTCTCATAATTCCTTTCGGCCAGGACCAGGGCTGCTTTGGCGGCCAGCAGACGGGTCCGGTCGGTTCGCTCTGCACCAGCGGCGGCATCGATGGCGACCATCCGCCTGAGCTCGTCCAGGTACATTTTTCGCTGCTGCTGTTTTTTTAGAATTGCGGCAATTTTGTTGCGGGTTTCCAGATTGACTTCGACCGGCTTAGAGAAATAGTCCACATAGCGCTGATAGACCTCCAGCGTCCGGGCAGGGCCGCTGGCCTGCTCATGTAACTCCGCCGCAGTCAACAGGGCTTCACGCCGCACCTGGTCGTCATCCGACTCTCTTTCGATCTGTTCGAATTCTTCGGCGGCCAGGGTCAGCTTGCCGTCCTCTCGATAGACGTAAGCGATCTTCTTGGTCACCTCAGGCTGCAATTCGTGCTCAGGGAAGTTGCTGCGGAACCCTGTCAACACCTCGGCCGCCCGGCTCCAGTTCTGCAGCTGGATCAATGCAGCAGCAGCGTCATATTCAGCGGTCGGCCTGATTCCGGAGGTCGGTGCCATAGCTCCGATGCGCAGGAAATGTTCGGCAGCCGTGGCGAAATCCTCGAGGGTTCTGGCCTGTTCTCCCTGCTTGTAGATCGCCGCCGCGAGGTTATCGAACCGGTCGGCCCGCGACCCGTCATCCTCGGGAAGCAGATTCAGCACCTCCAGATAGGCGGTTTCGGCCTCGGGGTAGGAGTCAAGTTCATAGGACGCATGGGCAACCACCAACCAGGCGGAGCGTTTGACATTCACCTCAGCAGCAGGAAAAGCTTCGATCAGCTTATGCGCCGCAGCCAGCGCCTGCTCATGTTCGGCCATGGCATAAAGATCATCCGCCGCCGCGCCAAGCACCACTGCCGCTTTCTCATGCTCGGGGAAGGTCTCGGCAAAGCTCAGCGAACTGCGGACCACCTCCTGTTTGACCGGAAGCTGGTCATTCTCAGGGGTCCGCTCAAGCTGCTGCCGATAGGCGTAGACCGCTGCGTACCCGGCCTGGGAAGATTGCTCATGCGGTTCGTAGGTGTAGGCGGTCTTTTCGTATTCCACCGCCGCCTCGGTAAAGGAACGGTTTTCCAGCAGCAGGTCAGCCAACTGGTAATTGATGGCCGGGGTCTCTGCCTGCTTCGGGAAGGAGGTGAGGAAATCCCGGTACCAGTGCAGTGCCTCGGTAAAATTGAGCGATTTTTCTTCGGCCCGTTTCGGATTCTGATAGAGCGCGTGATAATGATTCGCCAGATCGGTCAGGTTGGTTTTCAAAAAAGCAATCACCTCCGGACGATCGCCGGGTTCAAAATACTGCCAGTAATCAGCCGTCAGGCGATAATTGGTGGCAAAGGATTTTTTTGCTTCGATAACCAGACTGGGGAAACCACCGGAGGTATTGACCTCGACGATGCGCATGTGAAACAGCGGTGATTTTTTGTGGAATGGGTTCCGACTCACATAGGCGCTGTAGGTGGCAACGGCATCGCTATAGCGGCGCTTGGTGAAATAGTATTCAGCGAGATTGCTGTAGACACTGTCCTGGTAATCGCGCTGGCCGTAACGGGAGAAGTAATCGACCACCGATTCGGCACCACCGAGATAGGAGAAGCCCAGGCTGATGACGCGGAAGGTGTCTTCAATGCGCTTGCGTTCCGGCTCATCTTCGCTCTGCTCAAAGTCGTACCCGAGCGACAGTTTGTAATCGAGCAGGGCAATGAATTTATGCTGCGCCTCTTCATAAAGCTCCTGCTTATAGAAGGTCCAGCCCAGTTTGTAGAGAGCCAGCGGGTAATAAGAGGAGCCGACGCCGATATCCACAATGCTGGTATAGGCGTCCTCGGCCTGCAGGTATTTCCGGTGGGTGAAGAAGTATTCGGCGCGCCGGAACTGGACTTCGTCGATATAACGGGACTGCGGGAATTCGCCGACCAGCCGTTCCATGACCTGCATCGCTGGCTCGATCCGGCCGAGTTCCTCGTAGGCACGGGACATCTGGTACAGCACCTGATCATTGCGCTGGTAAAGCGGGTACTTGTGGAGCAATTTTTGATAAAGCGCGATCGCCTCGAGCGGCCCCGCTTTTTCCAGATCATCGATCGCCAGCTCCCCTTGGAAATCGGTTGCGGGTGATGCGGGCAGGGGCTGATTGAGAGTCGCCCGCCGTTCAAAATCGCTGGCCGACTCAACTTCGGCCGGGAGATTCACCGGCGGCTCCGCCATTGCCACATCCGGCCGCGGCGCGGGGTCCGGTGGGGTCAATTTCGGCGGGTCAGTCGTTTGCGCTTTGCCGTCGGTGAGGTAACCGTATTCCTGCTCGACCTTCAGGTCAGCCAAACGACGAATCGCCTCGGGTGCCATGGCCGAGTCCTGGGTCTGCTCCAGAAAGCGCTGATAACCGAGCATTGCCTGTTCGAGTCCGCCGGTGATCTCTGGTTCGCTGATTTCGATCTGCTGATTGCGCAACTGGCCAATGGTTCCCCGATTATCAGCCGAGCAGGCGGCTAGCAGCAGCGGCAGCGCGAAGAGGCAGAGTTGCCACCGGTTCATGGCTCCACCTCCTGCTGTCCCTGATCCCGTGCGGCACGATCAAAGCTGTCCGCCATGGCGAAACGCGCCTTGACCTGGTTTTCCCAGGGCTGCTGAGATGCGGATGCGCTGCCGGCGGATCGACGCATCGAAACCCTGATAGCTTTGCCTGGCGGCCTGACGGATTCGGACAAATGAGTCGTACTGTTGTTGCAGTTGGGCGATGTCCAGGCTCAGATCGTTCAGATTCTGGTGGGCTTCGGTCAGGCGTCGGTCATAGTCAGTTCGGATGTTCCAGTCCAGCACTCCTCTCAGCCGCTGGATCCGGACTTCAACATCGCGGGAAATATCACTCCCCTCGGCACTCAGCGCCTGTTCAAGCAGGGCCATGCGTTCCCTGAGGACCCTTTCTGTCGCCGTGGCCAGGTATTCAGGCTGCGGCGCTACCAGCTGGGTCTGCAGGCGCTGTTCGATATGTTCCCGCTGTTCCAGACGCAAGCGCATCTGTGAATCGAGTTGCCGGAATTTATTGTCGATCTCGGGCAGCAGCGGCTGGTAATAGGCCCGGCGCTGCGCGATAATCTCTTCGAAGGCATTCAGGTCCCCGCTCCAGCGTTTAAGCTTCCGGCGTAACTGCTCCAGGTCGAGATAGTTTTTCAGCGATTCCTGGAAATCGTGCGAGGCCAGCAAATCGAGCAGGTAGTAAGTTTCGGGCGCCTCTGGCAGGTTGCGCAACTTGACCACCCAGTTGGCGTCCTGCTTCAGCTCTTCTCGCACCAGAGCCCGGAGGAATTGACCTTCGCGAATACTCTTGATCGAAGCACCGAGTTTGTCGATTTCCCCGCCGAAGGCTTTCAGGGCGCTGCCGTAAAGCAATGCCGCCTGGCTGTGGATTCCCAGTTTTCCGTAGGCATAGGGGACAGCGAGCATCGCTTCCTGCACCGCGAGGTCGGTCACCTCGCGCTCGAACAGCAGGCTCCAGGGGACCAGGGCCTGTTCGAAGCGCTCCGCAGAGGCATCGGCCCACCCTGAACCGAGGAGTGCCCGGTTGGAGAAGGGTCCCTCAAGGCGGACCCGGTCGAGAGCCTGTTTGGCGCCAGCGAAATTGCCATCGCCCAGCAATTTGTCGCCGAGCACCAGGTTCGACTTATCCTTGATCGCCTGAGTAACCGGGCTATCGCTGACAATCTGGCCGCTGAGATCGAAATGTCGGCGGCCCTCTTGTTCTTCGCCAACTCTGAGCAAGGCAATCCCGAGGTTGTAGCCAGCAAAGCCGGCCAGACTCTCCACATCCTCAAGCTCCTTCAGAATGCTTACCGCCTCGGCGTTACGGCCTGTCGCCATCAAGACCTGCGAGCGCAAAAATGCCAGATCGTCACGAAGGTCCTCGGGAACGGTTCCGCTGATCCGCTCCAGGGCGTGCAGGGCATTGACCGGCTGATCTTTCTGAAAGTAGATCCGTGCCAAACGGTAGATCGCCTCGTTGCGGACCTCTTCGGCCACATTGCCATTGATAACCGCAGAGATGGCGCGCCCGGCGCGCTGGTGCATCCGGTAGGCCAGCTCGAAGTCCCCTACGGCGAATTCGGCCAGGCCGATGTGCTGAAACAGGGAGTCAAGTTGCGGCTGGTCAAGCTGGTGGTGCTGCTCCAGTTCGCTATCGAGCCGGGCAATCGCCTCAAACCACTCTTGCTGGAAAGCGTAATAAAGGGTCTCCCCGAAATAGAGATCCCTCAGCTCTGGCGGAGCGGTGGTCCTGGCGGCCAGCGCAGATGACGCCAGCAACCAGAAGCTTGTCAGAAAAGCGATCAGCCGGAACATGGCCTACCTGTCATTAAAGGTTATTCCCTGGTCAGCCAGGGAAATTTCAACGAAACGGGGCCCGACATCCTTCAAAACCTTGAACGTTTCCGAGCGCTCAATAGCACTCCCCCCTTTGGAGATGCCGCTGATGCTCACCTGCACGGCATGCTCGCCGGTTTTGACATTGCCGGTATAGATCCGCTGAACACCACCCATCCGGAGTGCTTCCAGCTCCTTGAAGGGACGGATAGAGCAGCTTCTCTTCCAGCTGGCTCAACTCCACGGCAATGGCAATGACATCACTCTTGATCTCCTGAACCTGTTCATCGAGACCCTTGATCTGTTCCCTGGTGACATCCTGTCCGTAGGCGGCACAACTCCAGACACAGATAAAAAATCCGATAACGACCGCTTTCAAAATTTTGTTCATTTCTGCAACCTTCCAGTTAAGCATTTGGTTCAAGCAAACCCTTAATTCTCGCCGTGCTAAAACTTCCCGACCAGGTTGATGAATAGTCCCTGGTGCTGGTAGTCCAGTTGGGTCAGATCATCGGAAAAATCGGCGAAGTTATAACCGACCCCCAGCTTGACGTGATTGCCCAGGTGACGGTAGAGCGCCAGCAACGCCCCGCTTCGGCTGTCCTGCGCATCGGTCAGGTCAAGCATGCGCTCTTCCAGCAGCGCATCCCAGCGATGCAGGAAATGCCAGTCCGCGCGGACGACATACAGATGGGCGCGACTGTCGAAGAACTTTGCGTTTTCCCGATTCTGGGCCACCTGGCCATGCCGGTAGGCGTACTTGGCACCCAGTGTCCAGCGGGAGCTGAGGTCATAGCTCAGATCCACCGCGCCGATGTGGCTATCCTGGATAAAGTTGGTATCGCTTCCTGCTGCGTCATCGGTCGCTGGAAGATTGCGAAAATAGGTGTATTTGAGCAGGACATTCAGGCGGTCGAAACGGACCGGACGATAGGCATAGCCCAAGACCGCTTCGGTATAATCACCGTCATAGGATTCACCCAGCGAACTGTCGCTCTTTGAATAGTTGAATTTGCCGACAATTCTCCAATCGGGAGTCAGTTGAAACTTAAAACTGTTCTTAAACAGCCAGGTGGTGCGTTTAGAGTAGCTGAAATCGGTTTGCTCGGTTTTGTCGAACCTGTATTCCAGGCCGCTGGCGAGTGACAATCGGTCGAAACCGTAGCCGACGCTGACTCCCACCGCGGTACGCTCCAGTTCGGCCGCTGTCTCGGGATCCTTGAGAGTGCCTACCGCGAGATTTGCGCTGAAATTGAGCCGATCGGTCGGCGTCAGTTCCACGCCGGCGGAATGCACCAGGCCGGTGGGGACGTCGCCATGGGTATACTGCTCTTCCAGGTAAACACTGGCACTGTCCGAATAACGGCTGCGGAAACCGGAGGTCATACTGCCTTTCCTTGAAAGCAGGCCGTTGTCGGAGCGTTCCTTCTCCAGGGTGTAGTTGGTATACAGGGTGGTCCGGTCGCTATAGAGATACTCGGTACCCAAGCTGGCTGCGCTACCGAGATCCCCATCGGAAACCTCGCCGAGCAGGGTGAACCGATCGGTCAGACGCCAGCTGCCGCCAGCGCCGATCCGGCCGTTGTCCTCGCGGTCGTCGGTTGCCTCAATAGTTTCCTGGACGAACCCGTAAGCCGTCCAGCGACTGTGCGAATCGTAGCTCACCCGCACCACGCCATCGGTCCGTTTTCCCTCTTCCTGGGTCGCGGGCACGACCGCTGAGTTATCCTGTCGACGATCGGCCCGCACCCCCGAACTCAAGGTCCATTTCTCACTCAGCTGGTAATCGACATTCAACTCGCCGGACTCGGTCTCGAGCCCCTCGGACTGAACCTGCTTGTCCAGCTTCAGGAGTCCCAGCCAACGCTCGCTAACCGGCAGCTCTATCGTTCCACCATATTGGGTGATATCTTCGGCCGTAGCCTCCCCGGGTGCCGAATAGCCTGCGCCAAGATCCTGCAGGTAGAAGGTCAGACGGCCGCGCCAGCTTGCGACGATGTCATCAAAAGCGACGCTCCCATCAACGCGGTAGGCGGTGGCCTCCTCTTCGTCGTTGCCAGCAGGGTCAGCGTCACTGAAGCTGTAACCGCTATCGTTGGAAGAGGTGGTATCCACACCCGGGCCACTTGTTCGACCGACTTCAAGCTTGAGCCAGGACGCAGAGGACTTGCGCAGGGTCAGATCAACCCCTCCCAGCTTGTTCTCAATATCGGCTTCTTCCCCCCAACCGGCAGTCACTCCCAATTTAACCTGGTCATTGAACCAGTAGTGCACCCTGCCGCCGGTCACCAGCGTGTCCGGATCATCGAAGCCGGGGGTGTATTCGTAGCGGACCACAAGATAGGCCGGATTGCCGCTGAGGGAATCGGTTTCCACCAGCAGGTTGTCATTTGCCGTTGTCGGCAAGACTTCCGACAACAGGATACGCCCCTGGAGGTAGTCGATATCGTAATCGAGTTCCGCCGTCAGGTTCTTGACCCCCAGGACAATCCCGGAATCCTTGTCGCGCACCTCGATGCGGATGTTCTCCGAACCCTGCAGAATATCCTGTTGGCGCAGATAGAAGAGGGAGCCACCCGAGCCGAGAAACTCATCGCGCTCAGCAACGGTACCCGGATCCGCGGCGAACCCGTCCAACAGCAACCGCGGCTCGCCGAAACTGGTGCTGTCAAGGGTTTGATAATGCAGGTTGGTGCCATACAGCTCACGGTCGATTTGCGCCAGATCGTTATCCAGATAGCCGATCTTGAAGTTCCCCCAGAGTCCGTAGTTCTCCTGCTTTTTCAGTTTGAGATAGAATTTGCCTCTGGTCGGCGCAGTTTCCACCAGGGTGCTGTCGTCGCCGAAGGTTGGGTAATGATAATCCGGATCCAATCTGCGAAACTGCGCAGCGGTCGACTTGTCCATAAAATTGGAAAATAACTCGTCCAGCGGCGCTTCTCTGGTGTCTGCACTGGCCGTCAGCGACCAACCGTTATCAAACTTGCCGCTGGTATAGAAAGCCAGGCGTCCCTGGAAACTCAAGTCTTCGCTGTAGCGAGAGTTGTCCGGGGAGAGAAGCTTGGCCGGCCCGTTGGTTTTGTTCGCTGAAAGGGTCGAGTCGGCGATTCCCACGCTGAACCAGTCGCTTTTGCCCAGCGCCAGGTCACGCATGAACAGCTCGCCATTGCCCGATTGATCGAGAACGGCAACTTCAACGGTGTGCAGGCCCTCTGGAAGGATTTCTTCGGCAACGAAATTCCCTTCGTCATCCACCGGTACCGCATAGCCGGCCAGCCAGACGTCGTGACCGTCGGGAATTTTTTTACCATGGGCTTGAACGGTCCCGCCGCGAAGCGGGATATTGCGCCTGGCGATCCGGCTTGCACCGTAACCGGCCAGCAATTCTGCAGCTGGATTGGCAGCGACAACGATCGGATCAACCTGATCGATCACCCACAATGGCTGTGGAGTCGTTTCATCGAAGTGAGCCTTTTCATCATAAACGCGTACCAGGTATTTCAAGCTCCGTCCGGGAGCGGAATAGGTCTCAAAATCAGGCTGCCAGTCCGCCTGGCCGGCAGCATCCAGCTCGATAACCGCCAGAGGCGTATCGCGAACCGATTGTTGCTCATCGAAGACCCTGACCTCGGCCCGCTCGATAAAACTGCGATAGTTGGTATAGAGGCGGAAATCGACCCGGTTTTCGGCAAATGGCGTCTCTGTAACGTCCCGATAACGGACTGAACGCGGCCAGGCGGTGACATTCAGGCGCGGTTCCAGCCTGAGACTGTCGTGTTTTAAGCGGATCTGGGCCTGCTCCAGCGCCAGGTCGGTGCAGCGCTGCACATCCGGGATGCTTTTGCCGGGGTCATCGATCGGTTTACCGTCAACCGTGATGCGCATCAGATTCAGGGCAAAGGGATTTTCCGTTGTCACCTCGCGCACCAGACGGGTGATCTCCACCCCGTCAAAGTCATCCAGAACGGCCAGGTCATCGTAAACAACCTGCACTTCGACCCGTGAAATATCGGTTTCCATAAATCCGGCGTTGACCACATCGTCGGTCTGAAGATAACCGCGCCCCTCGAATTCGGCCTGTGCTTCCGGCAGACCCAGCTTTTCGCTGACAACCTGCTTGGCCCGGCCGGCCCGCACCGTCGACCAACCGATATCGTCCCCATAGACTGCAGCGGTACGGCGATTGAGCCGTTCGCTGCTGGCATAGCCGACAAACCGCAGCCGCACATTGTCCTGGTCCGCAACCTCGGACATTATCTGGCGCAAGCGTTCAATGGTCCTGGCAGGAACGACCGGTTGTCCGTTTTCGAACAGGATCGGATCGATGCCGCCAAAGGGTGAGTCGTAAACCCGGGTAACGGTTTCGGCGCCGGCGGCATCGGGACAGATTTGCGGCTCGTCAGGCAGCTCCTGGAGGGAATCGTCGTGCCAGAATTCCACTTCGATGCGCCGATTCAGCGCTCTGCCCTTCGGCGTATCATTGGTTGCTGCAGGTCGCGTTGCGCCCTTACCTTCGCTGTCAACGGCGCCATTCGGCAAGGCGAGCGCCTCCTGAACGGCCAGCGCGACACGCCGCGCGACAGCTTTCGAGAAACCGAGCTGGGTCCCGTAAATCCGTTTCTGGCGTCCGGCCAGGGGGGTGTTGTCGGTATAGGCGATAAACTTGACCAGTAGATTCTCTTTCCCCTGAAGATTGTTCCAGGACTGCCTGACCTGCTGCAGAAAAGGCTCTGGAACGCTTAGCGTACCTTGGTCGTAGTGCAGCGGCGCAATCAGGTTTTTTACCCGGGCACGGCGCGCATGCCCTTGTTTGTAGCGCAACTTACAAACGGTCTCAGTCCGGCAGACCTTGATGCGGCTCACCTCGCGGGGGAGAATGACTTCTTCTTCGACCAATTTTTCGCCGATTTCATCGTACCAGACCTCTACTTCCACTCGCCGATTAAGCGCCCGCCCCGCATCGGTGGCATTACTGGCCACCGGCCTGCTGGCGCCCATTCCTTCATAGGAGATCGCTTCGGCAGGGAGGTTCAGCGCCTGCTGGCAATATTCTGCAGTGGTGCCCGCCCGCTCCCGGGAAAGCCCGATATTGTCGCCATAGAGACCCTGTAATGCATTGCTGAGTGGCTGGGAGTCGGCGTGGCCGACAAAATGAAGACGGACATTGACCCGATCGCGCATGCTGCTGAGAAGATCGCGCAGACGGCTGAGATAATCCTCCGGGATCTCTGCCTTCCCTTCGGGGAAGCGGATCGGGGGAACCTGGTTGGCAAGCTTGACGGTTTTGAAACCCTGGATAACCACCTGGCGGACCTCAACCTGATCGCCCTGATCCTCGTCAAATATGGTGGGATCGAGGGTCCAGGGAGTGAGGGTGCGGTCGGTGGGCAGATGCCTTTCGGTTGCTTCACCGTACCAGGCCGCCTCCCGAACCCGGACGTCGGACTCGGTTCCAGGCAAGTCTGTTTTGGCGGCTGCGAAGGCAATTGCTTCGACCGCAAAAATCAGACTCAAACAGAATATGGCGATACTTCGACTTTTCATTTAGTGGCTTCGACTTTTCATTTACCTGAATCAGTGAGGTTCCCGACGGCGAATAGCGCAAGTCATTGAATTGCCTAACCGCCTCAAAAATCGCCGCTGAACCTATGGGTGCAGCTCAG
>CAMYNC010000169.1 GCA_947259685.1 uncultured Desulfuromonadales bacterium
GTGGGATTGGGAACGGCCGTCATCGGATCGATCATGTTCAGCATTGCCATCGGCGGAATGGTTGACAAGGTGGCCCTTCAGGTGAACGAAGATCTGTCACCTAAAGAGCGGACCGAGCTTATTTTGCAGGTTGAAGATAATGCCGTTCCGGACGCTGTGGATAAGATCATCCAGGAGAAAGTACCCAACTTCGAAGCGTTAAACCGGGCGGCTTACGTGGATGCTTTCAAGGCGACCATGGGGGTTTTGATAGCCCTGATTCTGGGCGCGCTGTTTGTGGTTTCCTTTCTGCCCAAAGTGGAGGTGAAGGCCGGTGCGGGGCACCATTGAATTCTAAACGTAGAGATAGATTAAAAATGACAGTATCTTTGAGAGAAAAGGTCGCCTGAATTATACCGGGGGCACCAGTGGCATCGGTCGCGCCGTAGCAGTTGGGTAAACTTGCATAAAGGCCCTGACGGACGGCAGCATTATGGAAAGTTTTTCAGGACCTGATTGACTAAAATAGTAAATTTATCAGTCAATTACTGCCTTCCTAAACAACATACTTTACATAATCTTAAAGTTTCGATAAGAACAGTTATGCAAAGCTTTGCATAATCGTTCCATTACTGCCCAAACCCCTTTTAATACGCCGGGCTTTTTTTGTTGTATATTTACTAATTATATCAGGATGGTGCGTCTTCCAAAGAGCCTTATCGGGAGACTCAATTATCTTTCCCCCTGCTCTCACTGAAGAAGGATTTATGAAATCATTATCACTTCTCCTGTTTGTCTGTGCCTGTGTGATGCTGTCATCCTGTGATAGGGAGCCGTCAGCAACAGCCCCTCCTCCCACAGAAGTTTCAATTATTGAGACAGCGTTCGAAGAAGTTCCTCTTTACATGGAATTTGTAGGTCAGACTGGCGGGCTGAAAGATATCGCGATTCGCGCCCGGGTCGAGGGTTTCCTGGAAGGAATCCACTTCAAGGAAGGTTCGGAAGTCAAAAAAGGCGATCTGCTCTATGAGTTGGAAAGCCAGTCCTATGAAGAGAAGGTTTCCACCCGGATGAGTGCCGTGGCCGAAGCAAAGACCAAGCTGGCCAAGGCCAGAGGAGACTTGGGACGGATCAAACCGCTGACCGAGATCAACGCAATCAGCATGAGCGATCTGGATGAGGCGGTAGCCGCAGAAGAAGCGGCTCTCGCAGGCTTGGATGCTGAGGAAGCCAACCTGCGTGCGTCAAGGATCGAACTGAGCTACACCATGATCAAATCACCGATTAATGGCTTGATCGGCAAAACAGCGGCCAAGGTCGGCGATTTTGTCGGGCGTGACCCCAACCCGGTTATCCTCAACACCGTCTCTAATATCGATACCATTCTGGTAACTTTTTTCATTACCGAAACCCAATACCTGGCGATGGCCCGCTATCTGGCCGAAGCAGAGCCGCAAAAACAACGCGAAGAGCGCAATAGTTTGGAGCTGATTCTGGTCGACGGTTCGGTCTACACGCATAAAGGCAACACTGATTTCATCGATCGCGAGGTCAATCCAACCACCGGAGCCATGCTGATCCAGGCCTCTTTCCCTAATCCGAAAAAACTGCTGCGGCCGGGGCAATTTACCAAGGTCAGAGCTAAGGGACAGGTGATCAAAAATGGCATCCTGATCCCACAACGCTGTGTGATGGAGTTACAAGGACTTTACAACGTTTTTGTCGTGGATTCCGACCAGAAGGTCGCAATACGTGAGATCAAAGCGGAGCAGAAAGTCGGCTCCTACTGGTTAATTACCGAAGGCTTGGAAGCAGGAGAGAAAGTGATCTTCGAAGGACTGCAGAAAGTTAAGGACGGTGCAACCGTCAAACCTGTTCTGGTCGATCTCAGTTCGACCAAACTGAAGAAGCAATAGCCGCCATGGGTGATTTTTTCGTCAGACGGCCCATTGTGGCCATGGTTATCGCCATTTTCATGGTTATTATCGGTGTAGTTTTTCTGAGCGACCTGCCGACCGAGCAGTACCCGGATATCACCCCGCCGATTGTCGAAGTGCGCGCCAGCTACACCGGCGCCAACGCGGTCAACGTCGAGCAGTCGGTCGCCACGCCGCTGGAACAACAGCTCAACGGCGTGGACAACATGATCTATATGAAGTCGTCCAATGCCAATGACGGATCGATGTCGATCCAGGTCTCCTTCGAGATCGGTACCGATCCGGACATGAATACGGTCTTCACCCAGAACCGGGTCGCCGCGGCGACTGCCAAACTGCCCGAAGAGGTCAAGCGACTCGGCGTCACCACCCAGAAATCGATGCCTAATGTCCTGATGCTCATCTCGCTGACCGCTGATGATCCACGCTTCGATCAGCAGTTTCTAGGCAATTACGTCCTGATCAACATCAAGGATATTCTGTCACGCATCAAGGGGGTCGGTCGAGTCAATGTCATCGGTGCCAGTGATTACTCGATGCGCATCTGGATCAAACCTGACCGTCTGGCGCACCTGGGTATTTCTGTGCCGGAGATTATTTCCGCCATCCGCTCTCAGAGCATGGTCGTTCCGGGGGGTAAGTTCGGCGCGGAGCCAGCTCCTCTGGGCAACGAATTTACCTACACTGTGCGCATGCCGGACCGGTTGCAGAGTGAAGAAGAGTTTGGCGAAATCGTCATCAGAACCACGCCCGACGGTTCACAGGTCAAGATCAAGCATATCGCCCGGGTTGAGCTTGGGGTCGAGACCTACAACACGGTCACCCGCTTCGACGGTGACCCCTGTGCGATGATCGCACTCTACCAGGCACCCGGTTCCAATGCGATTGCCCTGGCCGAAGAAATCAAAACCACTATGGCCGAGATGTCGCACTCTTTTCCGAAGAGCATGAAATACGACATCTCCCTCGACACGACCACCGCCATCTCTGCAGGAATCAATGAAATCATCGAAACCCTGCTGATCGCCCTGGCACTGGTTATCCTGGTAGTCTACATATTCATTCAGGACTGGCGCGCGGCGCTGATCCCGACGATTGCGATTCCGGTCTCACTGGTCGGCGCCTTTATTGTCTTTCCACTGATCGGCTTTACCATCAACGTCCTGTCACTGTTAGGGATGGTTTTAGCCATAGGAATCGTGGTCGATGACGCCATCGTGGTGGTTGAGGCGGTGCAGATTAATATTGAAAAAGGGATGAGCCCGAAAGAAGCGACCAGGGCAGCGATGCAGGAAGTCACCGCGCCGATTATCGCCACAACCCTGGTGCTGGTCGCGGTTTTTATCCCGGTAGCGGTCATGGGCGGCATCACTGGCCGGCTCTACCAACAATTCGCCGTAACCGTTGCTGTCTCGGTGGTCTTCTCCTCTATCAACGCCCTGACCCTGAGCCCGGCGCTCTGCGGCCTGTTGTTGCGCAAGCAAAAACCGATCGGCGGCCCCCTCGGCGCATTCTTCAAACTGTTCAACAGGATTTTCGAAAAATCGACGGTCGGCTACACCGGCCTCACCAGGCTTCTCACGCGCAAGGTCGCTCTCGGCCTGGTCATCATCGTTGCCCTGACTCTGGGCACCGGTCTGCTGGGTACGCGCATCCCCGGCGGTTTCATGCCGAATGAAGATATGGGCTACCTGCTGGTCAATGTTCAGTTGCCCGATGCTGCATCGCTGCAGCGCACTGACGCGGTGATCAAAAAGGTCGAAGCGCTCGTCGGCAAACACCCTGAAGTTGAATATGTGACGGCAATTACCGGATTCAGCATGATCTCCGGCAGCATATCCAACGCCGGTTTCGTCTTCGTGGCGCTCAAGGACTGGAGCCTGCGCGAGAAATCCGCGCTGGATGTGGTTGCCGCCTTGAACCGCGACTTCTTCATTCAGATCAATGAAGCCCAGGTCTTTGCTTTCGGGCCGCCAGCTATTCCGGGTCTGGGCAACGGCTCCGGCTTTTCGCTCATGCTTCAGGATCGCGCCGGCAACACGCCTGAATATCTTGCGACCCAGGCAACCAGATTTATTAAGGCGGCTACAGCACGTCCGGAGATCCGTTACATCTTTACGTCCTATAGCGCCAACGTGCCCCAGCGGTATCTCGAGATAAACCGGGATAAGGTTCTCAAAGCCGGCGTCGCGCTGAACGATATCCACACCACGATCGGCGCCTTTCTTGGCGGCTCCTATGTCAACGACTTCAACCGATTTGGGCGGCTCTACAAGGCCTACATACAGGCCGCGCCGGAATATCGCATCGGCGAAGACCAGATCAATCTCTTCTTCGTCAAAAATCGCGAAGGGGAGAGTGTTCCCTTGAGCGCCTTCGTTACCATCAAGGAGATATCTGGCCCTGCTTTCACCAACCGTTTCAACCTGTACCGCTCCGTTGAACTGACCGGCTCACCGGCCCAAGGCTATTCATCGAGTCAGGCGCTTGATGCCCTCGAAGAGGTGGCAGCAGACAGTTTGCCGGCCGATATTGGATATGCCTGGAGTAATATGTCCTATCAGGAAAAGAAGTCCTCGGGGGCAGGATCGATTGTCTTTGTTTTTTCCCTGCTCTTCGTCTTTCTGATTCTGGCCGCCCAGTATGAAAGCTGGTCGCTGCCATTCAGTATTCTACTCGGCACCCCATTTGCGATTTTCGGAGCATTTATCGCCATCTTCCTCGCCCGACTGTCGAGTCCGAGTTTTGAATTAAACGTTTTTGCTCAGATTGCGCTGGTCATGTTGATTGCGATGGCGGCCAAAAATGCCATTTTGATCGTTGAGTTTGCAAACCTCGAATTCAACAAGGGGCTCTCTCTGTTCGACGCGGCAATGAAAGCCGCAGAAATGCGCTTTCGCCCGATCCTGATGACCGCCTTCTCTTTCATTCTGGGTGTCATGCCACTGGTCTTCGCCTCTGGCGCAGGAGCAGAAGCCCGGGTGGTCATGGGCATGACCCTGTTGGGTGGCATGACCCTGGCGACAATCCTTGGAGTCTTCTTCTACCCGATGCTCTTCGTCTTTGTTGGAAAGATCGCAGGTTACGAAAAGAAACGGGAGCAGCAATCATGAGCAGGTGTTGTGAGACTCTAATGCGATTTAAATCAACTATTCTGGCCTCTTTTCTTCTGGCAATGCTCGTCTTGTCGGGATGTATGGTCGGTCCCGATTTTAAGGACCCGGCCACAGTCACCCCGGAGACCTACCGGACCGAGGTCATGCCTAAGACCACGATCGAGGATCTTAAGTGGTGGGAGCATTTCAACGACCCGGCCCTCTACGCTCTGGTGACCACTGCGCTCGATAATAATCGCGACATCTTGATCGCCGTCAGCCGTATTGAGCAGGCCAGGGCAGCGGTCGGCTTCAGCCGTGCCGACCAGTTCCCGCGGATCGACATCAGCGCTGGTGCTCAGACCGGTAGTGCCGTCGCGGGCTCGACCAACACCGCCACCTCCTATAATATCGCCGTCCCCCTGACTTGGGAGCTCGATTTCTGGGGCAGATTTCGCCGCTCTACCGACGCCGCCCGAGCCGACTTCATGGCCTCTGAATACGGCTTGAAAGCGATCCAGTTGACCCTGATTGCAGACGTGGTCAGTACCTACTACCAGCTGCGTGATTTTCATCGTCGCCTGAGGATCGCCGAAGAGACCCTGCAATCACGGATCGATAGCCTGGAAATCATTCAGGCCCGGTTCGAAAGAGGAATCATCTCGGAGCTCGACCTCAACCAGGCCCAGATTCAGAAGGAAGTGGCGGCCGCCGCGATCCCTCTTTACCAGCGTTCTATCGCCAAAACTGAGAACCGCCTGAGCCTGCTGCTCGGCCAGTTACCGGACGAATTTATCATACAGGACAATCTTAACAGTAGTAGTTCCCCTCCGAACATCCCGGTCGGCGCCCCGTCGGACATCCTGCTCCGCCGCCCTGACATCATGCAGGCCAAGTACCACCTCGAAGCCCAGACCGAGCAGATCGGCATCGCCACTGCACTTCGCTTTCCCTCTTTCACGCTCATAGGTTCACTTGGCTACGCCAGCAGTGAACTCGCCTCGGTGACCACCGACGGTGGCGTCTGGTCAGTCGGTGGTCAAATCCTCGGCCCCCTGCTCGACTTCAACAAAAACAAGCGTCGGGTAGAGATCGAAGAACAGAAAACCGATCAGGCCCTCTATTCCTACGAGAACATTCTGCTCAATGCCTTCAGGGAAGTCGAAGACTCCCTGGTTGAGATCGCCACTTACCGAAATGAACTAGCAGCCATCGATCGCCAAGAAAAATCGGCCCGCAATGCCAACTACCTCTCGAAGCAGCGCTATGACAAGGGCGTCAGCAGCTTCCTCGAGGTCCTCGAGACCGAGCGCTCCCTCTTCTCCGTCGCTCTGAAGCAATCAGAACTTCAACAGAATTATCGTAGAGCCTATGTCAACCTGTATAAAGCTATTGGCGGGGGATGGATCACTCCGGAAGAATTGGAAGAACACAACAGACGCGTTGCAGAAGAAGCTGCGGCAAAAGAAGCAGAGGCAACGGAGCTAGAGTGAGTTTTTTCTATATCGAAGAAATACAACCAACATTAGCTAGATTGTTGAACGAAGCCGCTTTGCGGCAGAAAAAGCAAAAAAGAGTGTATACTCCGGTTCGTGTTCAATCCCGAATACTTACAACGAAAAGGAGTATAGGGTTGAATACATCGGAAAGGCCCCTTTGGTTGACACTCATATCACATTGTGATGATTAATAATAGTTTATTTCAGTGTAAATATTATGAGGATTTTACCCACAAAAAACTTGCAATAGAAAACATGGGCGCGAATTTTTATTCTATTGCAAGTTTTTCCATATTCTATCACGTAATCAACTGTCTCAGTTTGAAGGGAGGTTTCCGATTAAAATCAAGGTTAAAATGTCCGATAAAATTGATATGCCCGGTCATGGTCGGCAACATTTTTTTTAAATCTTCTTC
>CAMYNC010000170.1 GCA_947259685.1 uncultured Desulfuromonadales bacterium
ACAAGGCACCGCCAGCGCCATGGCGGCAACTGTGTAATGAAAGCGACCGGAAATCAACAGTTTGGCACTGGCGATGCGGTGACACCAGTCGGCAAAGTTTTTCGCCTCCTTCAGTTCGACCTGCAATCCTGCCTGTTTGAACTGAGCAAGCACATCGTAATCTTCTGGGGCCAGATCTGATTTACCGCCTACCAGGAATTCGCAGCATTGCTCCTTGCCCAGATTAATGACCGCGCTGGCAATGCTGGCAACCTGGGATTGGTTATAAGCGATCCCACCGCAGAGGACAATTTTGTTCTGGTCGCTCCCTTCCTCGCGTAAACCTAAAAATTCATGCCGGCCTATGAACAAAGGCAGGCTGTCAAAACCCTGCTGAACTGGGATATCGTGGGCTTGGTAGAACCCATTGGAGAGGGGCTCGCGAATGACGATATCCTGTAGTCCGGAAAGCGCGGCCTGATAAAACAGGTCGACATCGCCGCGGCTGGTGTCGCCCATCGGGTAGCAGGAATGATTAATCAGGTGCACCGGTTTTTGCAGCAGCTTGCTGGCGAAGTAAATCATATAGAGCAGGCTCATGGAGCTTTTGGACAGTCGGTGGAGCGTCCCTTCACCATTAATCACCACCAGATCCGCCTCATAGATCGCTGCGCAAAGGGTCGGGTTAGCCTGGGAAAATTGTTGGGCAAAGGCTGGATCGAGGAATTTTTCTCCCGTGTCCGGATAGCATTCCAGGCCCTGGGTCGCTCTGACGCTGACGTAATTGACAAAATACCCCAGCTCCAAGAGTCGATAGTAGATTTCATAGGCGGTTCCGTAACAGCCGAAGTGGTAGGAATTGCCGGTAAAATTGAGAATGAGAGCTGTCTGCATTTAGCTTCTTACCTCGGTAATAGCGATAAAATCGCTGCTCATAGAATCGGCGGTCCTTAATATGTCGACGGGAAAGACCAATTTATTAAGGGCTTTGAAGGTCTTTCCACGTTTTACCCTTGTGCCAGATACCTTAGCAGGGCGGTTCCTCTGAGCTCGAAACCAGCGGTCTGATTTCGTAATCCAACATATCGGCTGCCCAGAGGTAGTCTCTGCGGGCAATGGCATTCAAGGCATTTTCCAGCAGCGGGGTCAGCCTTGGCAGCCTTTCCGCCGGGAGCAGCGGCAGTCTTTGGCCGATGGCATCGATCAGTGCTGTCAGTTGTTCGTTCCCCTGGCCCTCAAGTCCGATCCGAAAAGCGCTGGTGGTTGCCTCGAGACGTGCCAAGAGTGGATCTTGGGTTGCAAAAGTCATGCTTTATCCTCCCAAAAGCGGGCGCCTTGAATCGCCGCACCATCCCTGCTGCAATTATAAAAACGCACGTGCGGCTGTCTAGCAATATAGCTTTCCAGATCTCTCAGGTAGGCGCGAAAACTGGCGATGGTATCAACCCGGTTGCCATGCCCATCGAGTACCCAGTGGCGCTTCGACTGCTGATCCGTCTCTCCCCAGCCGGCCCCTTGGGTATATTTCTGGCCGCCGGGAAACGCCAAGTCGGCCCCGAACAGGATAATCTCCGCTGCCCCCATCTGCACGGCGAGGTCAACCGCTGGATGCAGAACCGATCCCGAGGAAAACAGTTTTCCTCGCGGATACTTTTGGCTGATTTCCGCATAGCTCGAGTGTTCCGCGTAGGCGGTTAGGCGTGGTCCAGGCCAGGCTGTTAACACCTGCTGTGGAACCCGGGGAAAGTAGACCATGGGGACCGACGCGAAAGCCTGCAGATTGTCGCCGGTAAAACAGGACTGAATCTTGGGATCTGCATCAATGGTGATCGCGACATCAGGGGTGATGCCGGCCTGAGCCAGGGGCTTGAGGGCTGAATTGACGGCAATCAGCGGACAGCGATCGCGGTGAGCCATAAGCCGGGCGATATTTTGCCCGAGCGATGGTCCCGCTGCGGCAACCATGATGGTTGCGCCCGGGTTGCTGGCGAAGAGTTGCCTGACATCGCCATCGTTCTTGATGAACGGCTCATTGCTCTTGATGCGCTGATTGATTTCGGGGTTTTCAACGCTATGTTTGCTGCGTAAATAAGGGGTTTCCAGTTCCAGGGCGACCAGGTCGCGCAGCCGGGCGGAATTTTCATCGGCCAGCTGCAGGCAGGCTGGGACGGCGGCCAGAGGAGTGCCAAGGGTCTCATCGGTCCCGATCAGTAGCTCCACCCGAGGGTCGCTAAGCCAGGCGGAATGGTCAAAGTTACAGAGGGCGGCGAGAGCAACTTGCGGGTTCAAAATAACAACCATTAACCTTTGCAAGGTTTTTCTCTCCAGTAACAGCTGCGCTAAATCGCCGGTGCCAAAGCCGTAAAGCCAAGCTTTGGGGGTATCGACCGGGATAAGCGCAGCTTGAACTGCTGCCTCAGCTCGGCGGTTGTAGCCGCTGCTGAGGTGGATGCCATCGATGAACAAAGTCTCTTCCGGAGAGTCTGTTTCGACCTGGTAGTGGCAGGGGGAGGTTTGCTGCAGGCGTTTTCCCAGGCTCGGCCATCGGTTACCGATAATCTTCAAATTGTGCTGCAACACCTCGCCCTCCTTGGGTTTAAGCGGTCACCAAGCACCTGTTCAGGGCCTGGGCAGGATCCGGTCCGCCGGATAACGAACCTGGCGCAACTCTTCGCTCGCCCGGTGGTAGGGGGACTGGCAAAGATCCTCGCCCAGGGTTTCCAGCAAAAACCAATAAAAACTATCCAGGCCAGCGGCGATGGCCAGGGTTGAAGCACCGCCGAAACGGGCGTTGCATTCAATCAATTGGAATTGCTGCTCAGTGCGGATACCCTGAAAAACCACATGCCCGGCCAGCTGAAGTTGTTCTGCCAGCCGGCAGCAGCGTTGCTCCAGCTGCCGGTCAGAAACTGTGGTGCTGATTTTCGCTTCCCCGGCAACAATTAAATCGCGGCTGCGGACCAGGGCACCTTTGGCTTTGCCAGCTAGCGTCAGGTAAACATCAATGCTGAATTCCTGGCCGCTTATCTGGGGTTGAAAGATCGGTTCGATCAGTTTCTCGGCCCAAACCCGGGCTTGCTGTTTGCTGGCATTGAGTAAGAGCTTATCGCTTCCGGCTCCGCGGCGCTCTTTAACGACATAAGCTTCTCCACCGAGCGATTCCAGTTCGGTTGCCGTGGCGATGGCGGCGCCTGGCATGAGCTGGTTCACGGCCCGATAAAAAGCGAGTTTATCGAGGCAGCTTTCGATAGCCGCGGGGCTGGAAACCATCACTGCAATCCCTGCCGTTTGCAGACGGTCACGCTGCCCTGCATAGTAGCGAAGCTCGCCGTCCCGGGTCGGGATGATGGCGTTTATTCCTTGGTTGAGGCAGTAGTCGATCAGCTGGTTAATGGTTAGTTCTTCAGTCGCCGGCATCTGCCAGAACTCATCGACAAAATAGCGTCCGGGGCAGATCGGGTTCTGGTCCCCACCGATGATCAGTCCCGAGCTGGAGACTTTTTCCAGGGCTTTCCGCAATTCTCTGAGTAGCGGTATTTTTGCCGAAATACTGGTAACTAAAACCTTGAACGGCCGGGAGCTATGACTGGAAGGCTCAGGGGTCATGGGTCTGCCGGCGCTAACTGTGGATAACAGTTGTTGACCAGCGACGCCAGGGCCGCGACCAAACGAGGAGTTCCATCATGTAACTGTGGCAGCGGTTGGGGCTTATTGCGTAGCAGCGGCAGTAATTGGGTCTCAAGGTCTGCAGGTGAGCTCAGCAGGCAGGCGGGGAGAGCGAGATTCTGGAAAAAATTTAAGGCGTCACGCTTGTGAGCGGCGCTGTCAGGCCAGCAAACCGGTTGGGTCCCAAGTGTTAATGCTTCATAGAAGCTAATCCCAAAACCGCTCAGGTAGCAACGAGCCTGGGCCATGAGGGCTGGCATCTCCGGGGTAAAGTTGCTGAGGATTTTGGCCCGTAGTCCCTGGCGTAAGACGAAATCTTCGATTGCGCTGCGTTGCTGCTGGTCATGAAGGTAGACGAGCAGATCGAGCTCTTTTTTGTGCTTCCGCTCAAGTTCCCGACGGATTTCCCGCCGCAGAATGAGATAGTCGACTCCTGACAGATGGTCCGCGCTGCTGGCGAGCAGGAGGTTGTCGACTGGCTCCGCAGTGACGCCGGGGGTAATGATCAGGTCGGCTTCTCTGGCCCACGGCTGTCGATTGTCGATGACCGCGATCGGTAATTTTGCCTCGAGTTTCTCCCGCCAATGCTCGGTTGGACCACGTTGATCAAAGATATCCAGCACCAGCAGGCTGTAATCTGGCAGGAGTTCTTTTAGACTAGGGTCATTTTGACCCTGAGCTGGATTCGCCTCTCTCGCGAACGCCCCCCAGATAAATGGCAGCCCCTTTTGCGTCAGCAGGTCCGCGGTTTGAGTATCGTCGATCACGAAGGTGACCGGCCAGCCTTGGCGTTCGGTGAGTTGGGCGGCCAATTCCAGAGAACGCATCAGGTGGCCAAAGCCGAAAGAGCCGCCGCTGTCGATGACGAAGAGGGCCTTGTGGGGCGGTTCGACTAAACGGCGCTGGTGGACATGGCGATTGATCTCCGCCAGCTCCGGTTCATTTTGCATCAAGTGCAGAGCTTCGGGCAGGTCAAACGGGCGGTTTTGTTCTGTCAGCCTATCGTACAAGCTGTTCATGAATTCAAGGTCTGCTCGGGTATCGACCGAAAATCGATGTGCTGGCGCATAGAGGTTCTCTGCCAGGTGGCAGCTATGAGCGCTGAATAGTTCCGGTCGCATCCAGATCAGGGGGAATTGATGTTCCTTGAGCTCGGGCCGTTCGGCCAGGTCGTCGGCGAGTTGCCAGGCTTTTTTGCGCGCAACCAGCACTCCTTCCAGCGCCGGAGGCTGTCCCTTGGCGTCCGGCAGGATGGCCAGATGATCTGCTTCAGGCTGAGTTCGCATTTGCGCGATCAGTTGGTCTACCGCCGGGCCATAGAGCAGCGGACAGTCGGCGCTGATCAGCAGGCAGATGTCGGCCGCGTATTCTTCGGCAGCCTTCCGCAAGCGGGTGGTCACATGGTCCACCTCCCCTTGATACCAAAAACAGGCCAAGCCCTCCTGGGCAGCAAAGGTCCGCAACGGCTCGTTGGCAGCTTCGGCAACAGTAGCAATGACGATTTCATCCAGTTCTTTACAACAGCGCAGATTGTCGATAATCCACTGCAGGATTGTTTTGCCACCGATCAGTTTAAACTGCTTGGCCGGGAGCCGAGACGAAGAGAGGCGGGCGACGACAAAAGCGACGGCGCGTTCTGACCTATTATGAGTGCTCTCTATTCTTTCCATCCTTCATCTTTTAGCAGCTGCTGTGAAGTACGGCAAGATTATTTTCATGAACGATGGCTATTTAGTGGGGACAATAAAGGATTTCTTTTTCCAACAGGCTGCACAATGTTTGTCTCGCGCCTGATTCACCAACTCCCTTCCCCCCAAGGGCCTGGATCATCTCTTTGCCACTGAAACCTGTGGTTTGATCCAGTAACAGCAGAACCGCCTGAGCGAGGGAGGGCTCGAGCACTGGTTGTGGTTCCCTGGTGTTGATTTTGTAACTGAGTGATTCGACCCGTTGGGCCTGATTGAGGTTGCGTTTTTCCACCATAAATGACACCTCAGGATTAACTGCGAAGGTTGCTGTGCTGATTCTCTCCTCGGCGATCGGTGCCCGAGCCTCATTGGTCTGGTTGCAGATAACCAAAGCCAAACTTGGTCTTTCGAAGAATCTTTCAATAATTTTGTATTGCTCGACGTCATCGAGAGCTCTTAGCAGGGCGAGCAACTGCGGATCGGAGAAAAGTTTTTCGATCGACCAGTCCTCAGGTTCTGTCCAGCGGACAAATTTCATCCCGACATCATTGAGCCGTTGCCATAATGACTCTATGTCGTAACTGACTTCATTGACATTAAGACTGCGGTCGACGAATTCGACATCATTGACCTGCGCGGTCTGCTCCCAGTAATTCCCTTTGAAAATCGATTTTTCAGCAGCCTGGGCCAGGAGTCTGGCTGCCGGCATGCGCGCTTCGATCGATGGTTCTTTGGGGCAGAGTAATTCAATTCCTTCAATCAGACGATATAGCGGCTGCCGGCCGTAACTGCCATAGATCATCAGGGAAATCACCCCGTGTGGCGCCAATAGCCTTTGCATGTTTTTCAGGCCAACCTCTGGATCCGACAGGTGATGCAGGACACCGGAGGAGTAGATAACATCGAACCCTCCCGGTGGAATCTCAATCCCTTCCAGGGTCATCAGATCGGCCTGAACGAAGCTAATATTGCTCAGTCCCCGCGCCTGAGCATTTTGCTGAGCATCGGCCAGGCCGACAGTGTTGATATCGGCGCCTAAAAAGGACACATCCGGTTGCATGGTCGCTGCCCCGATCAAGCCCAGGCCACGTCCGCACCCGGCATCCAGGACCTTGAGGGGGGCGCCTTTTTCGGGAGCCTGGTTCACATAGCTCAGAAGCAGCCTGGCATCGAATCCGGCCCGCATATTTGGAACGCCGGCGGGGTAGGGGTACTGTTCATACATGTTTTTAACCGCGAGGGTGGTCTGGTCCACTGTCTGCCTCCATTGGTGAATACTTGATTCAGGTTATCTCCCTATCGGTACTAAGCAATGAATAGTTAAATTAAATGAATATCTTTATTTAGTTGCCCGCCTTGGAATGATTTTAATAAATTTTTTTCTATAGATTTTTTCCGTCGCTGCCGAGAAGGATATTACGCCGCGAGAAAACCAGGCACGAGGGGTGACCAGGAAGGTTGTCACCGGCGGCAAAAGACACTATCAGCTCAGAGCACGGACGCTCTTGTAACCAAACAAG
>CAMYNC010000171.1 GCA_947259685.1 uncultured Desulfuromonadales bacterium
TACACTGAGAAATTGCGACGAAGAGCTAGTCATTTCGACGATGAAAATCCTTGCAGAAGAAATTCAGTCGTTGCACGCCAAGGAAACCTCCGAGGACGGAGGGGATGACTTTGTCAGCCCTTCGCAAAAGGCCGAACTCCACGACAAGCTCGGTATTGATCTTTCCGCCGATGATGTGAAGGGTAATCTTGAGCGGATGATGGAGGTTCTCATCAACGCCCATCAATTCTGCAAAGAAAGTAACAAAGGCGAACTGAGTTCGGTTGCCACTCTGGTTGATCAGATTATTGCAGGTATTAAAAAGTTCGTTTTGTACAAGTGCACTACAGGCCCCTTTTCCAATGGCGATGAAAGCGTCGTCGAGCAATATCGGCGATTTTACCAGTCTCTGGCGACGCGTTCGCGCGGTCTCGCACCGCCTTGGGTGTTCACGACCAATTACGATCTTTTCAATGAACTTGCCATGGATCGTTCAGGCATTCCTTACTCTAATGGCTTCTCAGGAACTGTAGAGCGCAGGTTCAACCCGGCTACCTACAGACTAGCACTGGCAGAGCAGTTGGACATCACCTCACGACGTTGGGCTGCCGTCGATGGATTTGTACACTTCTGCAAGTTGCACGGCTCCGTCAATTGGACTGAAGAGGAAAAAGGTCTCTTCCCCATCCGAGAATCGCATATACCGCTTGATCCATCCACAGATCGAGTCATGATTTACCCGACCCCGTCAAAACAGACGGCGAGCTTTGGTTCACCGTACTCTGATATGTTCCGCGAATTCCAGAGGCAGGTTGTTCAGGATCAGAGTGTCCTGGTCGTCATGGGATTCAGCTTTGGAGACGAGCACGTCAACAACATCATTTTTCAAGGGCTTACTTTGCCCAGTTTCAATCTTATAGCCTTCATTGACCCTGAGACGAACGACATTACGCGTGAGCTTGCAGCACTTGGCGATCCCCGCATTTGGTTCGTTTGGGGCGATGGCAAGGATGCTGGCCAGAAAGCCCATTACTTCGACGGCATCGTCAATCATCTTATGCCCACCAGTGCAGATCAAAAGATCGACAAGACCATAGAAAAGGCATTGCAGACGCTTCTTTTCAAGCAGCAGGACAAAGAAAATGGCGAGGGATGACGCAAGCCGCGCTATAGGAAAGATTGTCAGCGTATCGGCTGACCGTTTAATTGTTGAGCTGCATAGGGGTAGCGATAACTTCACTGTCGTCGGTTTTGACGATATCCACTATGTCGCGACACTTGGTTCCTATCTAATGGTTCCAATGCAGGCCGAGTATATTGTTCTTGAAATTGTAGGCCTTCGCGAAAAAGACAGCACATCCTCGGACGCGTCCCAGACTGAAATGGACAAAACCTCTTCCGCCAAGTTTCTTGACGTGGTTCCTGTAGGCTCGATGCCGATGCAGGGTGGTAGCTTTCGGTTTGGAGTTTCCACATTTCCACCGCTTTACGCGGACACCCTTTATGCCCGCGACGAAGATCTTGATCGTATCTTCAATGTCGAACAGCCGTCTGAGCTAGAAACGAAAAAAGACGCTGATGGTACTGACCAGCAGGGTATTGTTCCCCATACAATAGAAATTGGCACTTCCGCCGTCTTCAAAGGCTATCCCGTCAAGTCGCGGCTCGATGAATTGTTTGGCGGTCATGTAGCCGTGCTTGGGAACACTGGAAGCGGAAAATCATGCACTGTTGCATCAATCTTCCAGTCCGTATTTATGAAGCCCGAGGCCTTCGCTGCACTAGGTTCAGCCTTCGTGATTTTCGACGTGAACGGTGAATACCGGCGAGCGCTCGACAATGTGCCTGGCTGGATTAGGTCCTGCTATCTCAAGGCGACAGAGCCGGACATGCTAGTTCCTGACGTTTCCCAGAAAAGGCAAGGAGCGGAGATCAAGGATAGGTTCAAGCTTCCCCACTGGTTCATGTGTGTCGATGAATGGGCGTTGCTTTTGCGAGCGAGCGAAAAATCGCAAATTCCCGCGCTCCGCACCGCTCTTGGCTTGACTACGTTATTTCAGGAAACGCCTGCGCAAGAAGCGATCGAAGGCGGCGTCACCGAGGAGAGCCTGAAAACCATCCGAAATCACGTCCTAGCCAAGATCATTCTTTCGATCTTGCACAACGATGCTAGCACTCCGAGCAAAGCAGACCGTATTCTTGCCCTTCTAAATACATTCTCAACTGATGAGATATCAAAAAACACTGTCTCACAAGGCCTATACAACGACTTTGGTCAGTTCAAGGACGGGAAGAACTCAAATACATCAAACAACTATGATAGTATTCTTGTTCTTCTGGAAGGGCACGTAAAGGACGAACCCGTTCTGCCAAGCTACGGGAACATGCCGTTTTCGTTCGATAGGCTTCAAGCCGCACTTGATCTTGCTCTTTTCTATGAGGAAGCGAATGGAAACAAGCAGATTCGAGAATACTGCTCACAGTTGGTTACGCGCCTCAAGTCCGTGATAGATAACCCCGATTATGACTTTCTACGTGCTGATGTCGGCGCACTACAAGACCATGACCGTGAACCAACACATTATGTGGATCGCTTGCTCGGGATTGTAGTCGAAGGCGCACGCTACAAGAAGGAGCGCCAAATCTGCATAATCGATCTGAATGATGCTTCTGACGAGATTGTCGAACTTGCATCAGCGGTTGTTGCTCGACTGATCTTTGATCGCATGCGCCGCGCTGATCCGCGCAATGCCATGCCAGTTCACCTGATTTTGGAGGAGGCGCACCGTTATATTTCTGAGAAGCCAAGTCGGTTTGCAATTGATGCAGGCATCACTTTCCAAAGAATCGCGAAAGAAGGAAGGAAATATGGTGCTTTTCTGATTGTAGCTTCCCAAAGACCAAGTGAACTCTCAAAGACTGTCCTCTCACAATGCAACAATTTTATTATTCACCGCATCCAAAACCCCGACGATCTGTCTCAGATCAGGCAGATGACGCCGTTTATTTCCGAAACGGTGCTTACGCGCTTGCCATCGTTGCCCAAACAACACGCTTTAATTTTCGGCAACTCGGTGAATATCCCAACAACGTTCCGTGTGCGTGACGCCAATCCGACACCGTACAGCAACGATACTCAGGTCCGAGATATTTGGTATGTTCCTACGAACCCATACGTTTGCTGGAAACCCTAAAAGCTTAAGCGAATTCTAGGGGTAAATGTACTTAATCAGAGGGAGAAAGGTTTTGTTTAAGCAGACATTTCTGAGGGTCTGCTTGTGCCCGAATGCAATTAGTTGCTCACGTGAAAGGATGCCTAATGAAATGTCATAGATGTCAACGCCCGATGCATAAGGTAGACCGGCGTAATGAAATGGATGAGTTGAATGAAGATGCTACAGAAGGTCAGATGGCAGATTGTTCTGCTGCCGAGCTTTCTGGCGATAATGGCGCTTGGAACTTAGGCATCGTTGAATATTTTTGCACTAGATGCAATCTGTATTCTCAGGTCGTAAATGACGAACTTCCCGATTATTACCCATTAATTAAAGGGTGGCACGAAAAAGCTGCGGAAGGTGATACGTTTTCCCGCTTTGTTTTTCAGTACCTTGCTTTTATAGCCTATATTAAAAATTGCCTTTATTATGATGTTCAGAGGGATCGTGAGGCGATACAAAGATTAAAGCAAGAAAATATTGTTGCTCATACCTACCTTGAAAAGGTTGCTAATGAGGAGGATCTTGGACAATTCTGGGTCAAAATTATAAATGAGCTTGAGAGAAAGCCGCTACATAATAGCTCCATTGACCCCGATTACCCGGAAATCGATAAATGGTGGAATAGCATAGGTGACCAACCAAATAGAGACAGTGGTTTGCCTGAGGGGATAGTTCAGTCGCTAGACGATTGGCCAAACATGGTTGAATACTGGTACAGCGTTAGAAATAATTTATTTCATGGAGGTAAGAATCCGGATGCAGCGCGTGATGCGTTTCTTGTGGAAAGCGCATTTCAAACGTTAAGGCCCCTGATGGATATAGAATTAAATAGGCGTTGATTAAATTCATTCATCCGTATTTCTATGTCCGCTCCTGGCCCAGGCTGTGTGAAAACTCAAGGCTGATTTTTCAAGTGGGGAATCCCGAGTTCGTATTGCCGAATATTGATTGCCTTCGCCCATCTTGAAGAACGTATTCGTTTGAGTTTAATGGTGAAGTGGAAATATTTTTGTTGTTTGCTCAAATGCAGTGGTTTTCACACAGTCTGGGCCGACTCCTGCCTATTTCAATGCAAAATCGTTGCGTGGCTTAGATAAGATACCTTCATTGGGCTGATGATGGCGGAATCAACCGCCGGAATATACACCGACTGGGTTATCTTGGCTGGGTGCATCATAGCTTAAGTACTATCAGGCTGCTTTGCTTTAGAGAGCAGCACAGCCACAGCATTGTCCTCGAACCGCTGCGCCTCTTCGATATATTCCCACACGGTATTGTCATGAGTCCAACCGCCCTGGCGTTTAATGGATTCAAACGTGGCACCAGAGCGATGAGCATTGGTTGCCAAGCTGCGGCGCAGACTATGACTGCTCAAATCTGGCACGAAATCCAACCCCGCATTTTCTGCTGCCGTTTTCAGAATCTGGTTGACGCTGGCTGGGTTCAGCCTCTCCGGCTTGAGTGCACTCCAGCGGGTAATGCCTCGAAAGACTGGCCCTTGATCAGTTTCTGATAGCTCTAGCCATTGACGTAATGCAGAAGCCGCACACAAGAGACCTTCACCATATGGAAGAGCCTTGATCTTACCTTCGCCAGTTTGATCGGTTTTGGATCGCGGAAGCGTGATAATGACTCCTTCCGATTCCCATACCAAGTGGTCGATGTTGAGACCTACCAGCTCGCTTCGACGAAACGCCCCGAAAAAACCCACCAGTAACAAGGCGCGATCACGCACACTTTTCATGTGCTTCGATTCAGCCAGCCCCACTATCATGCGCTCCAGGTCTTCCAAACGAAACGCCTTAGCCTTACGCTTGGGTTGGCCGTGTATTCGCTCAATCCCTTTCAGTGTTTTGCGCACCTCGGCACCGTTGGTTGGGTCTGGAAATTTCTGAAAGCGATGCCATTGCCTTAAGGCAGTCAGCCGTAAGGACAAAGTGCGAGGGTTGAGACGCTCGGCATGCGCCAGCAGATAGCTGATCACCATGGACTCACTGGCAGGTAACAGCCCACCCCAGCCCTCAAAATGTCGGATGGCCGACTGGTAGGTGCGCCGGGTGTTGTCCGATGTCGCTGCTTCAATGTAGCGCTGCTGCGTAATTTCCGGTAATGGGGCCGTTTCAATATTACGTAATGCCTGATTTTCCCGAATTTTGACTGTTTTTTCGTCCATTACCGATTCTCCATCAGGGTCACTGTTAAACCCCACTTTGTACTATATAGAACAGCGTTTTTTTGAACCTGCATTTTATAACATTCGATAACTTTGCTTATTATAGTAACTTAGTATAACTAAAATAAAGATCATTGCAATTATGTAATATAATGTTATTTTACATAATACGTAATATGCTACTAAATAATCTGAGAGAAAAGGAGCGGTTCATGGCCCGTACTGGTGTTACTTACCACGATGTTGCGAAAACAGCTGATCAGCTCAATCAGCAAGGCAAGGTGCCGACGGTCGATGGCGTACGGGAAGTCCTGGGTACCGGCAGCAAGAGCACCATTGCGCCACTACTAAAGGAATGGAAGGCCAAACAGGCTGGCGGTTCTGAGGCCCTGCAAGCCGGGTTGCCCAGTGAGCTGCTCGGATCGGTGAAAGGGCTATATGAAGGGATGCAGCTCCAGGCCGATGAGCGGGTTAAAACGATTCAGCAACAGGCGATCCAAGAAATAAAAGAGTCGAAAAGTGAAGCGCTGGCGGCACAGAAAGCAAATATTGATTTGCAGTCACAGCTAACTAAGCACCTGGCATCCATTGAGCAGCTGGAACAGGCTAACCAGTCATTACAGACCGATCTCAGCAAGGAACAACAGGCGCATGCCGCTGTAAAAACTCAGCATGAAGCCTTGCAGCAGCGACTTGAGGATCGAAATCAAGAGATTTCACGCGTGAATACTCAGCTAGAGCAAGCCCAACGAAACCTCGATCATTACCGTGACACCACACAAAAACAACGTGATCAAGAGCGTGCAGACTTTGAGCGTCAGCTGATGAGTATCGAGCAAACACTAAAGCAGGTGCAGCAGGAAAACCAGTCACTTCGCCATGGCCTGGGGGATGCTGAGAACAAACTGACAAAAACTGAGACTGAACGAGTTCATCTTCAAGAAGCCAATAAAACATTGACCGATCAGAACGGTCAACAGAACAAGGAAATCCTTCAGGCACAACGGAGTCTCACAGATTTGAACGGGCGTTTTGAGCTGGCCCAACAAAGTAATCAAGCGTTTGAGCAGAAGTGTAAGGCCATGGAAGAGCAAGTGATGCAGCTGGAAAAGCAAGCCGCCGTGGCTCAGGATAAAATCCAAGTCTTAACAGTGTCCAATGATAAAACAGAAGGTAGGATTGAGTCACAAAGGGACGAAATCTCAATCCTAAAGCAAGAAAAGGCCATTATCGAGGGGCAGTTAAAGCAAATGCAGCGCTCGTTATAGGACTGAGTATTTTGATAATTCTGATTGTTTTACAAAGAGTTAGTTAATATTTGGCGGATTTCGTCGAGGGTATCCAATAAACTGTGTAACCGGCAGTTAAGCTGAGAGAGGCACTCTGTCTTCTCCAAGCAAAATCACAAATTGGTTTAACGCCTGTTTCCAGTTCTGAATAGGCATGGTCCATTTTTTA
>CAMYNC010000172.1 GCA_947259685.1 uncultured Desulfuromonadales bacterium
GTATTAAAAAGCAGGTCGTCTGACCTGTCAAGCGGGACGAAACTAAAATTCCGCCATTTCGACCAGAATTAATTTCACCTGCGCGGTTTCTGCTGGAAATGATGGAAGATGGTGGTTATGCCGAACTCTACCGGAAATGGTTTGGCTCTGATCCCGAATAGCACCATGGCAGAATAACGGTTTGACTAGACATCATGTATTGACCTGTCCAGCCTCGAAGACGTGGGTTATTCTTGAGGTTGGACACCCTTAGAACAGAGCCATAATCGAGGAGGACAGGTCATGAATGAGTTTAGCAAATACGTTGGATTAGATACACACAAAGATACGATTGCGGTGGCGGTCAGTGATGCGTTTGGCGGCAAACCGAGATACTACGGGGAAATCGACAATACTCCTGAGGCGATCACCAAACTCATCAAAAAACTGAGCCCTGACGGTGAAGTTATCTCGTTTTGTTATGAGGCCGGACCCTGCGGTTATGGAATTTATCGCCAAATATCGGGCTTGGGCCATGACTGTGCGGTCGTTGCGCCGTCATTGATACCCAGTCGGCCGGGAGACCGAGTGAAGACGGACCGCCGCGATAGCGAATCTCTTTCCCGTTTTCACCGTGCAGGAGAACTCACGCCAGTCTGGGTGCCGGACCAAGAGCAGGAAGCGATCCGGGACCTGACCCGTGCACGAGAAGATATGAAAGCGATGGAACGCCAGGCGCGTCAACGCCTGAATGCCTTCTTGCTGCGACATGGCAAGGTTTATGAGTCGGGCAAAAGTAAGTGGACCCAGGCGCATTTCCGCTGGTTGGAACGAGTTAAATTCGGAGTGCCGATTCAGCAGATCGTGTTCGAAGAATACGTGGATGCCATCAAGCAGGCGCAACAGCGAGTTTCAGGCCTTGAGGACGAGATGCTCAAGGTTATGCCCGGCTGGTCGCTGGCACCTGTGGCTGAGGCGCTGATGGCTCTGAGAGGCGTGAAGTTAATCACGGCAATGACTGTGATGTCGGAACTGGGAGATATCACCCGCTTTGACTCGCCTCGGCAACTGATGGCCTATTTGGGGCTGGTGCCCAGTGAATATTCCAGTGGCAAATCAAAGCGCCGTGGAGGGATCACCAAGACCGGCAACGGTCATGTCCGACGGGTGTTAACCGAATCCGCCTGGTGCTACCGATTCCAGGCACGAAGAACAGCGCATCTACAGCGTCGAGCCGAGAAGACCAGTGAGGAGGTGCAGGCTGTTGCCTGGAAGGCGCAGAAGCGGCTGTGCGGGCGCTATCAACATCTGCTGGAGAGAGGCAAACTCAAGGTCCAGGTGTGTACGGCCATAGCTCGGGAATTGGCAGGTTTTATCTGGGCGATCGCTTGCGAGGTGATGGGGCACCGAGTGGTCACTGCACGTTAAATACTGGATTGAGATACAACATAGAAACACAACCGAATGATAGGGGTACAAGCATTTGAGTCAGGGCAGGAGAGGCCAGCCTGGAGAATCCTCGGTCCTCCTATGAGGCACCTTCCCTGGAAGGATGACCCTCGAAACTAGAGAGAGGCAGCTCCACGACGAAGACATGTCAGGCGGTACCCAACCCGCGCATATCAGAGTGATCTACCGTCGTTGAATGCTACTCATGCCCTGTCCCAAATGCTTGTAAAACCAAAAGGATAAAAGAATTTGGTGGTAATACTTGACAGGTCAATACATATCAGGAGGCTGTTGGAATTTTGGGCCGAGCCGCCGATTTTTCAGTCGATCCATGACAAGTCCGACAGTCTCCTAGCTTTCAGTGCAGAACCATCCGGTTGCGACCGGCTTTTTTCGCCTCGTAGAGGGCATTGTCGGCGCGTTTCAAAAGTGCGTCAATCGACGGATCCGGGCCGCTGAGCATGGTCAGGCCGATGCTGACGGTCAGGCTGATCTCACCGCGCGAGGTGCGGATCTTCATTTTTGCCAGCTTTTTCGCCAATCGAGCGCAGGTCTGCAGGGCGGTCTCCTGGCTGCTCTCCTGCAACACAGCAGCGAACTCCTCGCCGCCGAACCGGCCGAAGATGTCGCTGGAACGCAGCGTCTGCAGACAGCAGTCAACCAGCCGCCTTAACACCTCGTCGCCGGCGTCATGGCCATAGGTGTCGTTAATCCTTTTAAAATGATCGACATCGATCATAACCACCGCCAGTGGTGAACCATAGCGGCGGCTGCGCGTTAATTCCGCCGCGGCCTGCTCAATAAAATGGCGACGGTTATTCGCACCGGTTAACGGATCGGTGGTGGCCAGGCGCCGCAGTTCTTCCTCCAGCTTACGCCGTTCGGTGACGTCGCGGGCGACAGCAAAAACCTGTCGCTTCTCCAGATCCGGGAACGAATTCCAGGAAATCCACTTTATCGAACCATCTTTGCAGCGAAAGCGATTCTCGAAGCCGACCAGAGTCTCTCCGCGCAGCAGGCGGGCATGAGCGGCCTGAGTCGCCTCCTGGTCGCTGGCAACGACCAGGTCGATCCACTTGCCGGCTTTGAGCTCCTCTTCCTTCCAGCCGAGAGTGCGGGTCCAGGCCGGATTGAGTTCCTCGAAATAGCCGTCAAAGCTGGCGACGCAGAGCATATCCAGGGAGACATCAAAGATGCGTTGTCGATCCGCCTCCGCCTGCTTCAATGGGGTGATGTCGCGAACATTGATGGCGACATACTCCGGCGGTTCATTCTTTGCCCGAACCGGGTGGAAGGTGATGGCCATGTAGCGGCGGCCCATTTCCGGAACCATCAGCCAGTCTTCCACATAGGCGGTTTCTCCGGCAAAGGCGCGATCCAGGTTGGGCTTGGAGATGCGAGCAAAAATCTCACCACCGACAACTTCGCGGACGGTTTTTCCAATCAATTCGTTACGCTGTTTTTTGTAGTTTTTCAGATAGGCGTCGTTGACGATCTGATAGACATAATCCCGGTTGACCAAAGAGATCATGTCAGGAGTTGAGGAGACGATCTGTTTATAATGAGCTAGCTCTTCCTGGAGAAGGTATTGCTCGGTCCTGTTCTGGCTGAGGGCCGAGGCACCTGAAAGCTCATGTGCTGTTTTTCTCATATGACGATAAACCATGATGGCCAAGCAAACCCCTCCCCCAGGCTAGTAAGGTTAGCAGGTTTCAGGTTATTTTTCAGCAGTAGAAGGTGGGAAGATCCCCCTCAGGTTTCTTCAATCTGCTGATATTCCTTGCGCAGTAAACCAAGAACGAACAGCCAGACAGCGCAGATCAGCAGCACCAGGTAGCCGAACTGAGGCAAGGTTAAAGGTGTCGGCAGCCAGCGGGTAAAAATCAGGATCAGTACGGAACCGAAAATTTTAAATAACCGGTAGCCGAACATATCGATCCAGGCCTTGGCCTGATAAATCAAAACCGAATCGATCGGCACGTAGAGCAGCTCCTTCGAGGCGCGATTGATTGAATAGGAGAGCCCGCGGTCACTGATTTTGGCGGCGGAGATCAGCAACAGCCCAGGGGCCAGCATGAAGCCTAAGGAGCACAGGGCAATCAGCGTCGGTTGAATCAACAGGCCGGCGATAACGCCAAAAGCCCGGTGGATCAGTGGCGTCAGAAACAGGTTGACCAGGATCGAAATGATCCCCATGGCACTGAAAAACAACGACAGGTAGGAGGTGCGCTCATCCAGCACCTGATAGCTGGTTTCGACGGTTTTCATAAATTGAAATTCGATCAATGGGGAGGCCAGTTGTGCCAGCAGGAGGATTCCTGCAATCAGCATCAGAAAGCGGCTTTTTTTGAATGATTGCCAGCCACCGGCATACTTCATCGGCTCGCCATGGTTCTGCACTTCACAATAAAGACCCAACCAGCCCATCAGCCAGGTCAGGGCAAAGAGCAGCAGAATGATTCCCGCCGCAACCAGCAACAGGTCGGGGGTGGTCAGAGGCGTATGCTCCAGCACCAGGGCCGCGGCTCCGCCGCCCAGGACGCCACCCACCAGCCCGCCGGTGCCGATGAAGCCATACCAGCCTTTGCCCTCCTTGCTGCTGTAGATCGAATTGGTCAGGCTCCAGAACTGCTCCACCATCAAGACGCTGAGAATATCGACAAAGATATAAAAGCTGATCGCCACAGCCGGCCCGGGGGAGTTAAGCAGCAGGCGAAAGCCGACCAGGCAGGCCGCCAGCAACAGACAGGTCCCCATGACCAGAATCACCCGGCTGCTGCGTTCCACCAGGCGATGATAGATGCCGATAAAGATCCCCATGGTCAGTGCCGTGCCGATCCACACCCAGGGCAGTTGGTCGGCTCCGAGATATTCGATAAACAGCGATCGGCTGGAGGGCTTGAGATGATAGAGGGCCATAATAATCAACAAAAAATTGGCGAACAGGAAGGTCGCGCGAATACTCAGGATTCTGTGCGCCGGGTAGCGTTGATTACAACGGTTGCTGCTGTTTTCTGATTCTACCATTTGCTTTTTGTTCCGTTTTTCAGTATGATCCGTCACTATGAAAACTATGATTAAAGAATACTTAATATTTTTTCTGGTGTTTCTGGTTGCAGCCCCGGCCGCATTCAGTTCGCAGCAGCCGCAACTGGCTGCCTGTTACAACAGCCGGCTTCAGGAAGGTCTGGAGTCCTGCCTGTTTAACCTGAAGCTCGACAAAGCTGCGCAGCGGAAAAAGCTCAGTGTCGCTCTGGTCGACATCACCGATCCCGATCAGCCGCGGCTGGCCGCAGTCAACGGCGATCGGATGATGTATGCTGCCAGCCTGCCAAAAATCGCCATCCTGCTCGGCGCTTTTGAACGGATCGAACGCGGTGAAATGAAATATGACCGCGAAACGAAAGAGCTGCTGACGCGGATGATCCGCAATTCATCAAATCGGGCGGCCACCGAAATGCTTAACCGGGTCGGAAAAACTTTTCTGGTTGAGCTGCTGCAATCACCCAAATATCGTCTCTATGATCTGGAGAACAATGGTGGGCTCTGGGTCGGCAAGGAGTATGGCAAGGCTGGTGCCTTCAAGCGCGATCCGTTGGCTAACTTATCACATGGGGCCAACGCTTTCCAAGTGGCGCGCTTCTATTATCTGCTTGAAACCGGCCAGCTGGTCTCCCCTGAGATGAGCCGGGAAATGAAAAGTATTCTCGGCCAGCCGGCGATCAAGCATAAATTTGTCAAAGGCCTTAAAAACCGCCCAGATACTGAAATTTACCGCAAGTCAGGCTCCTGGAGACAATTCCATGCCGACAGCGCCATAATCGAACATAACGGCAGTCGCTACATCGCTGTGGCTCTGGCTGAGGATAGCCAGGGCGGCGAATGGCTCAGTCGCTTGATTGTTCAACTGGACGACCTGATCCAAAAGCTCCACTCCTGATTTTTCGGACTTTATCTCGCTGCTCCAGCAGCCGGTGGATACGCATCGCCAAGGTCTGATGGGCGACTGAGGAATTCACCAACAGGACGTTGGAGCTGACCACCACCAGGTAGTGCAGCTCTCGACCTGCCTGCTGTTCTTCGATGATCGCCAATGAATTAAGCAGGTTCAGCCTGTCCCCCTGATATTTTTCACATTCTTTTTCCGGATCCGGCTGGCAGCTGTAGAATGAGCCGGATTTGAAATAGACCGCCGCATGCTTCAGCGCCGGATGCGACGCATAGCGAATCCGCTTTTCTGTCATATACAGCAGGCGCTTCAATTCCAGGCTGGAAAAGGGGTCAATCAAACGGCCCTGTTCCACGCGCAGCAGCAGGGTGAGAAAACTGCGGGTATTGGCCCGGCTGCCGCCCCCCGGCACCAGCTGCTTGCCCTTCCAGGTAAAAAAACCTCCCTGGCGGATCTGCCGCGGGTTAAGGCCATTGCGCCGCATCGGTTCATGCAGGCTGTTGATCAGCAGCCTCATCAAGTCCTTTTTTCCAGTTTTTTTAAAGAACTTTCCCGCTGTTTCTGCATCCACCGGGTAGGCGTTTTTAAAATGCACCATCAGCAGATATTCACGCAATACCATGGCCGCCGCAGCATTGGAACTGGACGAGAGCATCCAGTCAAGCCAGCTGTAAAGGTTGGCGCGATCGCCGCTGCGAATTTTTCGATAATCAAGCCCCCGCTTCTCAGCGTCCCAGATCGGCACCTTGTGGTGATCACTGAGAATAAACTGGTTGGCGGTGATCATGCGTTCGCGCAAGATCGCTTTGCGCGCTTCGATGTCATCCGGATAGAGATCGGCCAGGGCCTGGAATAACGCGACAGCAATCAGAACCTTGCCGAGGCTGGCCGGGTTGAAGTTGCGACGCCCCTGATGCTCGGCAAAAACCGGCTGCTCAGGATTGCTCAGGTCGAGCAATGAAAAGCTGTAGTCGGCCTGGTCTTCGCCAAGGAATTCAAGAATTGCCTCGGTCAGCGGCTGGTCGATGTCGGGCAACTCCAGTTGGGATTGGTCAAGCAGTCGCAGCTTTACCTGTTCGAGGGGCCGCAGGGCGCCCGGAAACAGCTTGCGGCCGCGCACCTGCCCCTGCTGAATCAGCTGATAGGCTTCCAGCCGGCTGATGCCGGTAGTTGCGCCGCCGTCAAGCGGATAGCCAGATGCCTGACCGGCAAACAGCAGGAGTAAAATCAAACTGAGCAGTTCTTTGCGCATTTAAGGCTCCAGAGGGATCGCTTTGAGGTCAACAACCTCAACTTTTGGCCTGATTGCAGCATCAAGCTTGGCCAGGTAGAGATCTTTCTTCACCCGCTTGCTCTCCAGCAAAGGGCGGATCTGAAACAGAATGAAACGGCCGTTCAAAAAGCCGAATTCGATATCCGCCGGTTTG
>CAMYNC010000173.1 GCA_947259685.1 uncultured Desulfuromonadales bacterium
AAATAAAACTGGTTGAGCCAGCGACGATACAGCGGCATGAAGGCAAAGCCAACCGGGTTATTGATCGACGAAATCTGTAAGCAGAGACGGGGATTTATCCTTGACAACCAGCGGAAGATACAACATAATCCGCCACGCGTTGAGATTGACGGGGCGTAGCGCAGCCTGGTAGCGCACGTGCATGGGGTGCACGGGGTCGGAGGTTCAAATCCTCTCGCCCCGACCATTACAACGCAGAAAAAAGCCGCAGGATAGAAAAGGGAAGCAGCCAATCGGTTGCTTCCCTTTTTGCATTTTGATTGCGGAGGCAGACCAATGACCGCTAAAAACTTTCGAACTCCCTTTCCGAAAAAGTAGTCACGGGAACTATCGTGGTTGCAGTAAGAAAAAGTTGGCAACTTCTTTAGCGAAGTCGGCTTCGCCATTTATTTCTTCCCTCTCCAGGAGGTAGTCAATATCACTGCCTTTGATGATGCAAAGACAGGCATAATCCGATCCTACCTGGACACTGAAGGAATTTTCGAGGGTGACTTCACCATCCATAAATTTGGGATCTTTTGATTCCTCGTAACCAAGAACCTTAATACCTTCCAGTTCAAGCTCTTCTGCCATTCTTTTTGCGAGTAACATGTGCTTGCTAAACTTCTTTCCGGTTCGGTTTTGGCCCGAACCAAAATCTGGGGAAAACTGTTCCACGACTTGCAGCTAAAGGCATTTCTGATAGACGCAAATGACACAATTAGATCCATCTTCCTGAATGTAATCATTGGTTTGTTCTTCAACCAGTGTCCAGAGTCCGCTCCTTTCAATGCTATCCATTGATGTGCGGTAATTATCTTCCTCCCAGGCCCGATCGCGAACAGTAAAGCAAAGGTAGCCGCCAGGACTGGTAATGCGGATGAGTTCAGCGAAAGCTTCCGGGCCGATGTGGCCACAGGTAAATGTGCCGACACTGATGATTGCTGTGTAGCTATTATCTGCAAGGTCAAGAGGCCGCGTCAGATCTCCTTGATGCAACTTGGTATAAATACCTTTTGTTTCAGCTCGAGCCAGCATTTTTGCCGAGTAATCGAAGCCTTCGAGATTATGATAGCCATTCTGGTACAGGTAATCCCCGACCAGGCCGGTACCGCATCCGGCATCAAGGATTTTAGCGTGAGTATTTTCCAGGTGCCTGAGCAACTGCTGACAGGCAAGAGCCGGGGCTACGTAGCCCATTTCCTCAACCAGATCCTGGTCATACCGTTCCGCCCATTCATCGTAGGTACTTGCCAGTTCTTCCCTGGTTTTCGCATTAAGCACTCTGTTGTGAATCTCTTTTCGTCTTTCCACTGGTGACTCCTGAGACCGCTAATGGGTTGAGCACTGATAACTCACCCTGCATGTCTGAAAATACTCTGTAGAACATTGAAATGCCTTGGCAAACCATTCGTGTACGAAAGATTCTCACAAAGAGACATGCTGGAGTCAACCGTTGTTAGCAGATAATTAGAGTTTATCTCTTGATTTTTCGATCATCGGGAAAGATTGATATCACCGGCAAACCAGCGCAGAGCAGTTTTTTTGAGTGCTGGCGGATACGGTAGGAAGAGAAGGGCACGTGAGAAAAAGATTTTCCCTTGACCTAATGACCTGCTAAACAGTGGCCACTGTCTCTGGAAGTTTTATGGAAATCCAGAGCGCAGCATAAAGCTAGCAAGAACATTTCGTAATTGCCGGCAGCGAATGGCTAAGCAGCTGGAGAATGTCTGCATACCTTTCGACTGCCTACGTTGTGAGCATTTCGACGCTCATCATCTTTTTTAACTTCTACTTCTCAAAATACTCGGGTGAGCTCTGGGGTGGTTTTCTTTGCGGAGATCTCCAGAGAGATAGTCAAACCGAGATCATCCGGAAGGGCAAGGCTAACCTCAACCTGATTATCGTCGCCAGGAGTAATTCTCAAGCGTTTTTGGAGAAAGGTGGAGAGCGAGGTCATAGAAGCTTCTCGCTGCAGGCATGTGAATATTTAACGTCGCATAAGATATATTATGTAAACTTACAGAATAGAGCAAGTTGTCACAGGTTTGATAATCCTTAAGAGTGTCAGGATAATTACCCCCTGTTAAAACAGGATCGTCCAGCCCTGTTTTTTAACCTGGCTCTTGGTGTAGGAAACCCCGTCGACCTTGAGGCCGGTTTTATTCAGCAGAGAAATAATGCCGCCCTGGTTGCTGAGCTGCGTCCCCTGACCGGATAATTGTATTTTGACCGTTTCCCCACCAGTAACGATTTGACCATCCAGAAGTTCCTTGCGTTTATTTTTGTCGACGATAGCCCAGCCGGACAAGTCGACCGCTTCTGCCGCCAGGTTGATCAGGGAGACTGTTTCCAGCCCTACGTCATGCCCCCCTGGATTGACCAGAGCTGCGACGATGCGTACATCTGTGCTTGATGTTTCCCCAGGAGTAATTGCATGGCCGGTTTGATCATCGGTATGCCAGGCCTGCGATTGAAAAGCTAGGAAAATGCCCACCCATTGGTTCTGAGTTGGATAATGGATCAGCAGCGCGCCGTCCTGCCAGACGCCATCATCCGATTTAAAACGCTCAGCGTTCCCCTGATTCATATGAATGTCGTGTATTCCATTGCCGGGCAAGAAACCGAAATATTTATCCTTCCGGCCAGGTTCCGGTCCCCAGCGCGAACCGAAGGCGTAGATCAGCGACTCTGAGTCGTGGAGCGCCCGTTCGATGAAATGGTCGATCTTTTCGTTAAGGTCGTTGTCCGGCCCTGGAACGTTGTATGGCAGAGCAACCATCTTTTCTCGAAGGAATAAATTGCCGCGTATAAAGTCGAGGGCAATCCCTCCCGGCCCAGATGGCAAGGCGGTAAAGCCGAGGGACACTGCTTCGAGGCCCTGGATTAGTGGATGCTGAAATTGATCGTCGATAAAATACAAAAGTTCCGATGGGCTGAGCTTTGACTTGACGTTAATGGCGATCCGGTAGTCGGTGGTTTCGTCAATCAGGTGCACCTGGTAATGCGGGCTGCGTCCTGCCCCCAGGCGCTTTTGAATCGGACGCCCCTTGAGTACCCCATAACTTTTCACCGGCATGACAGTTCCTCCGAAAAAAAGATTTTCCAGCCAATGGTCCCGACCAGTGCCCGATGAAATATGCCCTGTAATGATTCATTAAATTCTACCAGTGATGCAGCAGAATACTACAAGACATATTGCTCCTTCCTATCAGCTTTAAACTGCAAAATCGTCTGATCGGCCATTTTTCCAACAATTTTCGACAAATAGCCCCGCTATATGCTCTCAAATGCTCACAAATCCGACGGCCTCCTGGGGATTTGACATAAGCCAAAATTCCTTTACAGTTGTATTAAAGATATGTTTCTAACTGCCTTATTTAAGTAGAAAAAGCTATGTTGAAGAGCAACCACAACAGAATCGTACTTGTCACCGTTTCATTCATCCTGATCGGCGCCCTATTATGCTCGCTGGCTGGCTGCGCATCCTCCACAAAGAAGGATTACGGCACCTGGCTGGGAGCGATTGGCGGTGGCGTGCTTGGTGGGGTTATCGATGATGGCGGGACCGGAGGGATTATCGTTGGGACCATCGCCGGTGGTCTGCTGGGGCGCATGATCGGTCATTATATGGATGAAAGCGATCGGAAAAAAGCTGCCGAGGCTTTAGAATCGACGGCGACCGGAGCAACAACAACCTGGGTTAACGAAAGTAGTGGCGCCCAGCATAGCATTACCCCCAAAAGTGACATCTACGCGACACCCAGCGGCAATTGCCGGGAGTTTGAACAGGAAGTCTATGTCGACGGCAAACGCGAGGTTGTCACGGCTACGGCTTGCAAGCAGGCCCAGGAGCAGGACTGGAGCATCCGGGAAACCTGACGCAACCTCCAAGTTAATGAGCGGCTATGACCAAGACCCTTACCAATCTCATAATTACCTGTCTGATTCTGGCACTGGTGGGTAATTTCGGCCAGCCCGACCGAAGCTATGCAAGTCGCCAGATACCAAGCCCGCCCTCAGGATCCGCCTATCTCGATGACTATGACGGTGTGCCCGACAAGCCGCCGGACCGACACCGCAAAAAAGGGAGTAAGAAACGGTCCTGGGTCGCTCCGGCAATTATTGGCGGAGTTGCCGCCCTGGCTGCCCTTGGGTATATGCTCTCCCGTGAAAGCAAGGCCCCAGCGGACAGCGAAGAGCTTGAATCGGTCGATGAACCTGTGGAGCGCCTGCTGGAACAAGGCCCGCTACTGCCGCATCAGTTCAACATGAGCGCATTCGGTATCCGTTGTTTAATCAAAGGCGGCTGGCCGATCGTGGTCGACTATGAACAGACATCTGCCGGTTATGTGAATTTACAGATCAGTGCCAGGGGAACCGAAATCCTCACCTACCCCCTGCATCAGTTTATCGGCCTCGGTCGTCATCAGCTGCAGTTTACTTTACCCCAGGAGTTTGGTGATAGTTTAAAGCCGGCTCTGATTGCCGTTATGGCAACCAAGGACCCTTCAGGACAAGTCCCCCTCAGCGATTTCAGAATCTTCGCCCTCGGCATCGGTCCACGCGCGGTCGGTTCGGTGGCGATCGATGAAATCGATTTTAACCCTGACGCCATCCGGCCCCAGTATCAGGAGACGGCGCGCTACAAATTCCATTCAAAATCTGATTTTGACAAAGCCTCTGTTGAAATCATGAATGTCGATCAGGGTGATGACGGCAACCATATCCGCTATGTGGACCGAGAGTTGATTCCCGAAGGTGTGCGACAGGGGCAATGGGTGGGACTGCAAGAGCCAAGAGATTGGGACGGCAAAGACCGGCAAGAAAAGATTTCAATCGGTGCCCATCAACTTCAGGTGCGAACCTGGGACCTGGGTGGTGATTGGGTCGGTGCCTGGTCGGATACCCTGGTCGACGTTCAATAGGCCCAATTACCCGGTAGCTGCATATCCGGCCATCTGTTGATAAGAACCTAATCGTGGTATTTTGCAGACTCTTTTAAAAATTGGTGCTTAACCTTTGAAGATCACCAACTTCTAAAAAACAAACTGATCAAAAACCATCTTGGGTTTTCGATCCAGCTTAAGCATTTTCTGTATAGCGGCAAATTTTTACATACCCATTCTGGAATCTCAACCCCTCCCCTTGAGCATGTGGCTGAACAGCTCAATGTTTCAGCTTCTGATTTTGAGTCATACGATTTCAACAGCCGCACAGGGCGACGGCATTGCATCGAAATCCTGAACTATCTTGGAATTCAGCGCCTGACTTCGACAGATAAGGACATTTTTTCTGATTGGCTTCGCCAAGAAATCTTCCCCCACGGAATGTTTATTTCTGAGGCCGTTGAGTTGTCTTATGACTGGTTCAAAAAACAGAAAGTCGAGTATCCGACTGAGGCCGTATTGGGGCGCCTTGTTCGATCTGCCTTTTATCGCTACGAACAAGAACTTTTCAATCAGATCATCCGTGAGCTTCGACCCTCAGCTCAAGATAAGATGGATCATTGCCTTGAGAGCGTTGCGGGAGATATCGAATTCAGTCATTTGAAGGCCGATCCTGGCCGCGTCGGTCTGGAGAGTGTTTTGGCTGAAGTTGAAAAACTCCATTTCATACAGTCTCTTGACCTTCCCCGGAGCCTCTTTCAAACCTTTAACAGCAAAGTCTTAAAACACTACTATCAACGGGTCAGCAGTGAAAGTGCCTGGAGGGTCAAGGAACACCCGCCTGAAATCAGATATGCCCTGCTGGGGATTTTTCTCTTTTCCCGGCAACGGGAAATCATAGATGGCTTGATAGAACTCTTCATCCAGATTGTCCACCGCCTCACGGTTAAAGCCGAACGGAAATTGATCAAGGAGTTGCTGAGCGATTTCCGGAAAGTCCATGGAAAGAGCACCCTTCTGTTTAGAATTGCAGAAGCGGCACTTTTGAATCCTGAGGGGCGGGTGAAGGATGTCGTCTACCCGGTCGTCGGGGAAAATGTCCTGCAAAACCTGCTCAAAGAGTTCAAGTCTTCCGGCCCTGGCTACAAGCAGCAGGTTCATAAAATCATTCGTTCCTCTTACGGCAACCATTATCGGCGCATGGTTCCGAAAATCCTTGAAGCTCTCACTTTCTGCTCAGGCAATACGCAGCATCGCCCTGTGCTGGAAGCGCTGGAATGGATTCAACATAACCGTGACAACTCTCAACGTTTTATCCCGCTGGACGTGGGAATTCCGATAGACGGTGTTATACGCAAGCAAGATCAAGAAGTGGTACTCGAAGAGGATGCTCAGGGCAGAGAACGAATCAACCGGATCAACTATGAAATTTGTGTACTCCAGACTTTGCGTGACAAGCTCCGCTGTAAAGAGATCTGGGTGGTGGGCGCTGACAAATTTCGCAATCCTGACGAAGACCTACCTACTGACTTTGAGGACAAACGCGAGGATTATTATCTCGACTTGGGACATTCGACCGACAGCTCAGAGTTTATCACTGGCATCCAGAAACGAATGCGGAAAATGGAATTGGCGACTTGACCGATGGCGTTGAGGAGAACAGCTTTGTGAACGTACCGCCGCCTGACATGGAGCAGTTCTTTGTAGCTGATTCCGTGGCGGTTGCCGCTGACGCGCTTAAGACCGGTATTGGTTCCCATCCCGTAAAGACAGAGTAGCAACCGCCTTTGCAGGCTTTGTCGGTCGAGAATTTCACGATCCGCGACGGTTTTGAAATGATCGGTAAAGCCTACCCT
>CAMYNC010000174.1 GCA_947259685.1 uncultured Desulfuromonadales bacterium
TCCCCACAATGAAATACTGGTATAAACCATAAAACACATAAACGTTTAAGTTACTGTTTTTGAACAGAAAAAACTCTCCTCTAGCTTGTCATTTTATTTTCTTGAGATATCCTTTCAATGTAGTAAATACCAAATTTAATAATTTAACCTAAATAGCTCATTGTGCGATTCAGTAACCAGCTCTGTTCGGGAAGATGAGATGACACTTCATCTGCCCACAGAGGGAAAGGACGTTTGATCATGATGCTGTCCCCGCACGCAAACAAAGTGTTGGCCAAGATCCAATTTTGGAGAGAAATATCCAGGCAGCGTAAACAGCTAAGCAAGATGAGTGATTATCTCCTGAAGGATATCGGTATCAGTCGTACAGAGGCTGACCGTGAAGCTAAGCGGCCGTTTTGGGATCACGCTCCAGTTGAAGATGTGTCGCTCCGAAGACGCACAGGCACGGTTTCAAAGGTGACCCCGAAAAAGACAAATACCGAATTCAAACTTAAATTTAATCGAAGCCCCCAATGATTGCTAAATAAGAATTTCTTATGTGATGTCCATTGTGTTGCTTCCACACAACTTTATTTGGAATCTAATTTTCCGCGGTTCTCTCAATGGAGCGTCATTGCTTCCGGTATTACGACCAGCAAGCAAACTGATGTGGGCGCTAATTGTGTATTTGATTAATTCTTTACCTCAAGTCAAGGAGCCCTGCCATGTCAACAAATTTGGTGGTCGATGATGAACCTGGTATAAGACTCCTCTATTCTGCAGAACTGGAAGACGAAGGTTATCAAGTAATTGCAGCCGAGAACCGTGCGGAGGCAGTCAGAGCCCTTGAAACCCAGCAGGTCGACCTGGTTATCCTCGACATCAAGATCAAACAGGAGAGTGGTCTTGATATGCTGCAGACTATCGTCAAGGAGCGTTCCGGCCTGCCGGTTATCCTCTGCAGCGCATACGATTGCTACAAGGACGATTTTTCCACTTGGCTGGCCGACGCATACATCGTGAAAAGTTCTGACCTGAACGAATTGAAAACGGAAATTGAGCGGCTGCTCAAGCGCAACTAGCCAATTCCGCCTTTGCTAACATCTTACCGACAATTGTCGTACTTACAGCGCTTTTCACAAAGCGGCCTCGCTAGAAATAGTGGGGTTGTCCTATTTGTTGTTTCACTGGTTTTTACCGTCAGCGGATAGCATGGGTTTGACCTTCTCACGGCTCACGAATCCCGCAATCCAGTAAAAAGTGTTCGCTAAATAGCGCTAACCAAGAAACGCCCACGATCAGAAAACCGTGGGCGCTTGGTGTTCTATAGAGAGTCATATTCAAGCTCAAACAGCTTGGGTAATCTTTTGCCAATAATCAAATTTTACTGATCAAACATCTTCTGAAAATAAAGCGCATTATCCCCGCGAAGATTCTCCGACAACCCAATCAGACCGTCAGTTAAGTAGCGGGCTGCTATTCCTTTTGAGCGCAGATAGGTCATGGCGATAATTGCTCTGTCTTTGTGTGGACAGGCAGTGACGATGATTTTGTCCTTGGGTAGTTCATCCAGACGTGCTGGTAGTTCGTTCAGCGGTATTTTTAAGCCAAAACTTGGTCCCCAAGTTTGCTGTTCCTCCTTGAAGCGGATGTCAACCAGAACAGCTTTGCCATCCTCAAGCAGATCGATTAGCTTTTTACTGCTGGCTTTCATTTCGATACGGGAATCGTAATTGAAATTGGCAACATAGGCTTCCAGTGTTTTATCACTGGCTAGAGCCTGGGTAGACAGGAATAACAAGGCAGATACCGTTAGAATGATGCGTTTCACGAGATTTTCTCCTCTGTAGTAAGTTAGTGCTTTGCTGATGGTCAGGGTGCGCTATAAATTAGCCAGGTCCCACCGGCCATGACCAAAAGTCCGCAGATTCGTTTGATCCAGAGAGTGCCTTTTGAGCGTTCGTTCCAGTTGAGATACTGCTGCACCATCTCAGTGAAGGTCCCGGCAATAACAATCACGGCACAGTGCCCCAGACCGTAAGCAAGTAAAAGTGTAGCAGCGTAGAGGGTGTTGTTGGAAGCTTCGGCAAAGGCCACGCCGAGCACCGGCCCCATAAATGCGAAGGTGCAGGGACCAAGAGCAATGCCGAAGATCAGCCCGAGCAAAAACGCGGCAAGCATTCCCTTGCGGCCCATGTTGATCTGTCCCGGTCCCGACCAGGGCATTGGAACCAATCCCCACAAATGCAGGCCGACAATGAAAAAGATGCTGGCGACCAGCCAGTTACCCCAGGGTCCGACATCGCCCAGCATTCGTCCAGCAACAGCAGTGATGGCACCGATCAGGCCAATAGAAATTAGGATCCCTGCAGCAAACAGGTTGGAGATGACAAAGGCTCGCAGAGTGGTCATCCGCCCCTGACCGTCGATAAAACCGACGATCAACGGAATGCTTGCCAGGTGGCAGGGGGAGAGCAGGATACTCAATACCCCCCAGCCAGCGGCGGCACTCAAAGCAATGAGCGGTGTCCCGGTAACGCCATGGCTCAGACTGCTGAAAAGTTGTTCCATGCTCTGATCCTATCTTGCGTTAAATTCATAGCCGAGCTTCTGCCACTGGACGAGAATATCTTCATGGCCGATAAACCCCTGATGCCGGTAAAGCTCCTGTCCGTCCGCATCAAAAAAAATCTGCGTCGGAATCATTCGCACGCCATATTTTGCCGCATCTTCCTTACGCTTCCAGACATCGATAAATTCGACATCCATCTGCCCAGCAAAATCACCTTTCAGTTTTTCAAGGATCGGTGCCATCTTAATGCAGGGGATGCATTTATCGGCTCCTAGATCGATCAATTTCGGCAGGTTTTCTGCCCAGGAGGTACCTGCCAGCAAAAGACCAAGAAGAGTCAGCAGAACAACTTTCTTTTTCACCATCACGGGCATCATCCGATCAGCTTTTCGAGGTCGGCCGGGCTCGGAACCTTGCCGGTAACCAACACCTTGCCGTCGAGCGCTAATCCCGGTGTGGTCATCACGCCGAAGCTCATGATCTGGTTCAGATCGGTCACTTTTTCTATTTCGTAGTCAAGCCCGAGAGTCTCTGCGGCCTGCTTGGCGTTTTCCGCGAGCTTATGACATTTGGCACAACCGGTACCGAGAATCTGAATCTTTTTCATCGTCTGCCTCCTTTGGTTTAGAAAAGTGCTCCGTAAATCAAGCCGCTGAGTGTCGCCATCAGCATGACCAGCAGCACGAAAACAAGGGTCTTTTTTGTCCCCATCACACTACGAATAACCAACATATTCGGCAAAGAGAGAGCCGGTCCAGCAAGCAACAAGGCCAAAGCCGGGCCTTTGCCCATGCCTGCTCCCATCAGTCCCTGTAGAATTGGCACTTCCGTCAGGGTGGCAAAATACATGAAAGCACCGAAAACCGAGGCAAACAGGTTGGCGAACAGCGAATTACCACCGACCAATGAGGCGACCCATGCCGAAGGGATCAGCCCTTCCTGGCCCGGCCGACCGAGCAGAATCCCGGCAATCAGCACGCCGATCAACAGCAGCGGCAGAATCTTCTTGGCAAAATCCCAGCTTTCCTCGAACCACTGACCAATCTCACTGTCGCGGGTCGTCTGTAAATTACTGAGGACAGAAAGACCGATCACCCCGAAAGTGAAGGCGAGTTCCGGATGCTGGGGCTGGATGATCGCCATCAACAGCGCAGGGATGCTGGCGAGAAGGATTCGAATGTAGCCGAGTTTGAACCAGGTGGCTAGCACCATCGCTAATGCAACAGAGAAACCGCTGGTGATCCACCATTTCGAAATATAAATCCGGTGCCAGAGCCCACTCGGCTGGTCGGTTTCCCCCCAATTGGCAAAGACCAGAATTCCGACCATGGCGGCAAAGTAGAGCGCAGTCTGCCACAGGGGTCGACCCTCCTCGCCTTCACCCATCACTGGGGCTGCGGCCGCTTTTTCAGCCTCCTCATGGCGAAAGAGGAAATGCATAAATAGACCGATGACCACGGCGAAAACAATTGCGCCGACGGCACGGGCAATCCCCATTTCTGGACCAAGGATACGGGCAGTGAGAACAATCGCAAGGATGTTAATCGCCGGACCTGAATAGAGAAAGGCACAGGCGGGACCGAGCCCTGCGCCCATGCGATAGATCCCGGCAAACAATGGCAGGATTGTGCAGGAGCAGACCGCGAGAATGGTCCCGGAAACCGAGGCGACACCGTAGGCAAGAATCTTATTCGCTTTGGGGCCAAGGTATTTCATCACCGCGGCCTGACTGACGAAGACAGCAACTGCGCCAGCGATAAAGAAGGCCGGGACCAGGCAAAGCAGCACATGCTCTCGGGCATACCACTTCACCAGATGCAGTGATTCCATGATTGCACTTTGTACACGCGGAATCTCAACTGGTAGGAAGAAGCAGCCGGTAAAGACCAGGATGATCCAGAATAGAGGTTTCCACTCTGTTTTCCAGTTCATATCAATATTTCCTTTTTGGCGCAATTGCCAAATAGAAAGGCAAAAAAATATCTACTTGTCGACGGCAGCGAGCGAAGCAGCATGGTCTTCGGCCTGTGATTCCAGAACCGATTCAACGCAACCGAAAAAATTGAGGATACAAGGCACCCGCAAACTATAGAAAACCTGATTGCCCCGCTTGTCATCTGAGACAATTCCAGACTGTTTGAGAACGGCCAGATGCTTTGAGACGGTCGAGACATCGGCACCAATCATCTCAGTCAAGTCGCAGACGCAACGCTCCCCTTTTTCTAACTCTTCAATGATAAACAACCGGCTTGGGTGAGCCATCGCTTTTAGCACTTTGGCGCGGGCATCCAGATGTTTTTTTCGTTGTTGATACAAATCGTTCCTCCTTGATTATTTGGCAATTTAACCAAATTGCTATTCAGTGTCAAGCCACAAAAAACTTCTATAACAAACTGACTATACTGCATTTTAGCGTATCGTTACGAATAACTATGCAATCGATGATGCAGATACTTGATAGCTAGAGCTTTGGTGGGGGCTTAATATCCCGCAATCTAACACACACCTTCGGGCACGCGATTGTCGAAACTTAGACGTTGCGGCAGTGACCAGAGTAACCGCGAGTCTCTTAAGTTAGTTTCGCAAATATCAGGTCAAAATAGAAGGGGGGAACTTATCTCAAAATCAGAATGAGAAGTTTTGTAAAAAGGATCATCCCGATGAGCGCTACGGGATAAACAGTCGCATAGGCGACTGCGGCGTATGGCGCATCAGAAATGGCGGCGGCGCTTGCCAGCCCCGGGGTGCTGGTCATACCTCCGGTCAGGACGCCGAGCATGCGGAGAAAACGGATTTTTAACAGGTAACGGCAGATAAGCAGGCTCACCAACAGCGGGACCGCCGTCACCAGAATACCGGAAAAGAACAGAGGAAGACCCTGTTGGCTAAGGGTCTCCAGGATGGTGGCACCGGTCTGGGTTCCTACGGTCGCCAAAAAAAGTAACAGACCCAACTCTCGAATGAAACTATTCGCTGTTGAGGGAATTTCCCAGACAAAGGGGCCGGTTTTATACAAGTTACTTAAAATCCACCCAGCAAGCAAAACCCCGCCGGTGATGCCTAACGAAAAGGTTCCGACCAAGGGGAGGTGTAGGGGGATTTTCCCAATCAAGAAACCTGCGAGAAGTCCCAGAAAAATCGACAGCAGGTTGACCCGGTAGATCTCCCTAACGTCGTTACCAAGAATACGGCTGACGTTTTTAACGGCGTTTTCATAGCCGACAACATGTAGCACGTCTCCCAAGTGGAGGCGGGTGTTGGTTTCTACGGGGAGTTCAATTATGGGTCTGGAAGTAGCCCAGATTGAGCATGTCTTGAGTATCGCGCATCATAAGAAAGGGTCGCACTATCATTGATCAGTGCGACCATTCATTTTAGCCCGAGAACTGTGTCTCGACATCCATGCTCTCATGGAGCACACGGACGATTTCTATCAGCGAAGCTGACTTGTTTCGATAGTAAATTACGTGGCTGCCTGTCGGGAACTTATGGTAGCCCGGCTTAATCTCACCACATTCCCTTCCCATTGACGGGTTGCGTGCGAGCTGATGAAAACTGTCATCAAGTGTCTTCAGATATTTATTCCTCTGATCCCTCCCCCATCGCTTCTGAGTGAATCGGGCAATATTCTTCAGATCGATCTTAGCTTTTCCTGAGAGAGTGAAATCCGCCATTACTTCAGATCTACAGCATCCAGTTCCTGAATCAATCCTTCCAGTGAGTATTCAGCCGTGCCGCTGTTTTCACCCTCTTCTAACGCTTTGCGAAGAAGGGTTAGTTTTGCTTCCTTCTCCTCCAAAAGACGCAAGCCGGCGCGGACCGCTTCACTTACCGATCCGTAATGTCCGGAAGCGACTTGCTGCCCGACAAATTTTTCAAAATGAGGACCAAGGGTAACGCTTGTATTTTCGGCATAAAAACCTCCATCAAAGTCGATATATTATTATTTAATATTTATCGGTATCGATCAAGAGGAATGTTATCTGTGAAGAAATAGATCTCTGATTGGTTCTCTAATATCATAGACATGTAGAGACAATATGGGCGGCGGCTTTATCAGAATATGCAACCACTCCAGAAACTGAAAAAGCGGAACCAGGTAAGGTTCCGCTTTTACTATCGTTATGCTTTAGTGTTGTTTACTGACCGAGAATCTTCGCCTTGCGCTCCTTGAGAATCTGCGCATGGCGATCCTCTTC
>CAMYNC010000175.1 GCA_947259685.1 uncultured Desulfuromonadales bacterium
GCGGCGAATAGCACAAGTCATTGAATTGCCTGAGCACTCCAAAAATCACCGCTGAACCTTTGGGTGCAGCTTAGATTTTTGAAGCACTCATTCAATCCAAGCACTTGCACTCTTCATCTACCTATTACTCACTGATTCAGGTTTAATCGAAAATATCGTTCGTAAAGTCTGAACAATTGGCAAAGTTGAACGAATCAACCCTTTTCGACAAGAGATTTCAACTCCCCCAACAACCCCCAAACAAAATCATACCCCTTCTGCCAAAAATTCGGATCACTCAAATCGATCCCGAAGGGCTCCAATAATTGCTGCGGTGGAGCACTGCCTCCGGCCTTGAGCAGTTCCAGATAGAGCGGCACAAAATCCTCTCCTTGCTCCAGATACTGCTGGTACAGCGCCAACACCAACAGCTCGCCAAACACATAGGAGTAGCAATAAAACCGGGCATGGATGAAATGGCTGATATAGGCCCAGCCCCAGCGGTAGGGTGGAATCATCTCAATGGAGTCGCCAAACAGCTTGGCATTCTCCTGCCACCAGAGCTCGCAGTAATCATCCGGCGATAACAGTTGCTCGGCGCGCTTTTTATGCGCCGCCAATTCGAAGCGGGTCAGAGCGTTCTGCCGGAAGGTGGTGGCGATGATCTCTTCCAGTTTCACGCAGAGCAGCTCGATGCGCAGCTGCTTGTCCCTCTCCTGGTCGAGCAGTTGCCGGGTCAGCAGCATTTCGCCGAACACGCTGGCGGTTTCCGCCAACGGCAGCGGTGCCTGATAGTGGTAGAGGTTCTGCTCCTGCGACAGCGCAAAGTGCACCCCGTGCCCCAGCTCATGGGCCATGGTCGAGACATCGCGCAGGTTGCCGGTGTGGTTCAGCAGCACATAGGGCTGATAGCCGGGCAGCATTCCCATGCAGAAGGCCCCGCCGGTTTTCCCTGCAGCCGGGTGACTGTCGATCCTTCCGTCTTGGAAAAACCCTTCCGCCAGGGTCGCCAGTTGCGGCGAGAAGCTGCGGAAAGAACTGAGCACCAGCTGCTTGGCCTCTCGCAGGCTGAATTGCCGATGACTGCCGGGCAGCGGGGCATAGATGTCGGTATTCTTCATGGTCTGAAGGCCGAGCAGCTGTTTTTTCAGCGCGAAATACTCACGCGCCAGCCCGTAGTTCTGCTCGGTGACCGCCATCATCTGTTCGACCATCTCCGGTTCGGTCTCACTCGTCAAGTGGGTCGGGGTCATCAGGTCGGGGTAGTTGCGCAGCTCCCCCTCCCGCTCATGGTCGAGCAGCAGATTGTTGAAACAGGCGGTCAGCACCAAAGAATGTTCTTCATGCTTGGCTAAAAAGGTGCTGAAGGCCCGTTCCCGGACCTCAGCATCGGCATGATAGAGCAGCGAGAGCAGCTCTTCGCCGGTGACCTCCCTGGCTTGTTCTTCGCCAGGGTGGGAGAATTGAAATTTGAACGCCGAGGTCAGTTCGTCAAACAGCTGACTGAACGCCTCTTTGCCGGTCAGGTCTTTGCGCTTTAACGCCTGCTCGACCTCTTCGCTCAACGTGTAGGGGGCGCCTTTGCGCAGCTGGTTCAGGTAGTGCCGATAGGGAGCAAGGCTGAGGTCTTGTCTCAGTTGCTCGAACTGGGCAGTTTCAAGCGTCATCAACTCCAGCTCAAAAAACAGCAGGGTTTCACTGACCCGGGACCAGTCTTCCCGGACCCTGGCCAACAGCAGTTTGTGTGGGTCGGGCTGGCTGTCGGCACAGAACAGCAACTGGGCGTAGAGATAGGGGAGCAGACCCTGTTTCTGCTGCTGTTCGTAAGTACTCAAGGCGGTTGCCAGGGCGTTGGCACTCAGTTGCGAGATGGTTCCTTTATAGCGCTCACTGAAGCGTTCGGCTGATATGCTCAGCGTCTGCATATCGGTGCTGATTTGAGGATCTTCCGGGGACTGGTAAAGTTTACCTAAATCCCATGTCAATCTGTCTGTCATCCTACTGGCCTCCTTGGTGGATTCACTTAACAGGTGCAATTCACTATCTCTGAACAGGGATTTTTCTGTCAATTTAAAAGCCAGGTCGCTGGTTATTGTGCTGGCAAACATTCTAAACAGAAGTAGTCATCCATTTCTGGGGAGAACGAAATGCAAAAGATAGCAGTTTTGTTAGGGCTTGTCCTGCTGCTCGTAGGCTGTGCCGGGTCACAAACGGCCCCCGATGGTGGGAGCTGGGAAGATTATAATCGGGCAAAGTATCAGCTGGTTGTGACCTATCAAGCCACCGAGGTCGCCGATTGCGAGCTACTGGGCGCTGTTTCCGGTACCGGCTACAGAGACATGCAGAATGCCAAAGATGCTGCTGAACAACAGGCGGTGATTCTGGGTGCCGATCATTTGTATTATCAAAACCTTTCGAATGAACGACTTCCCTATCGCTGGCGGCGCGGTGAAAGAGAGCTCTTTTATGCCGATGGCACGGCTTACCGCTGTAGCAAAACAGTCGGCCCGGCACCTTAACCGCAACATTTTACGAAAACCAAGAGCGATCGGCAGCCGGAAAAGGCCGCGCAACTTGTATCGATTGGCGAAATAATTACCTTTTAATGGCAGCGAAAAGCGCTTTATAATGACCTGACTCATTAATTTGCCTAGCGAACATGCGGAGGGGGGCGAAGTATGAACAGCGGGGCAATCCACATCCTCCTGGTCGAAAATTCCGAAACTGATGCGGCGTTGATTTGCCAGGCTCTGCAGTCTGATTCCGATCGGTTGAGCTTAACCGTCGTTCCAAACATTACAGCCGCGGGCAACTTCCTGAAAAAGACCATTCCCGATCTGGCGATCATCGATTTGCAGCTGCCCGATGGTAATGGCCTCGAACTTTTGGCCGCAGGCCAAGCTGAGCCTGCCTTTCCCGCTGTGATCCTGGGCAATAGCGATGACGCACAAACGGCGCTGAAAGCAATCAAGGCCGGAGCGCTCGATTATCTTGTCAAGTCAGCCGCGATGCTGTCCGAATTGCCGCGCAGGGTCAGGAAAGGCCTCGAAGAATGGACCCTTATCGTCGAGCGCAGGCAGGCAACAGAGGCGCTTCGCGAGAGCGAAGAGCAATTCCGCTCATTTTTTGAATCGGCCGCTTCCGGCATGGCGATCATCAGCCCGGAAGGGAAGGCACTGAAGCTAAATCCGATATTTAGTCAGCTGTCCGGCTACAGCGAGACCGAGGCTTTGGAAAAGAATGTTCTCGAGGTGACCCACCCCGAGGATCGGGAAGTGACGCAGCGGCTCTACGACGAGATTCGCTCAGGTCGTCGCCGGATCGTTGAGCAAGAAAAACGCTATCTGTGCAAAGACGGTTCGGTTGTCTGGGGCCATGCCACCGTAGCGGGGGTGTTTGCCGCTGATGGAACCCTGAGTTGCTTTGCCACCAATGTCCAGAATATCACCAGGCGCAAGCAGGCCGAGGAGGCGCTACGGCAAAGCGAGGAACGGTTCCGCACCGTCTTCAACAATGCCGCCGCGGGGATGGTGACTCTTTCGCCGCAGGGACGTTTTCTGGATGTGAATGAGGCGTTTTGCGGTTTCACCGGTTATTCCAGGGAGCAGCTGCTCCAGCTGCGGGTACCGGATATCACTCACCCCGAGGACCAGGAACAAACCGCCGAAAACTACCGACAGCTCGGTAATGGCCAGCGCCGGGAAATCAATTATCAGAAGCGCTTTCTGCGTCAGGACGGCAGCACTCTCTGGGGACATGTCTCGGTCGCAGCAGTGCCGGATGGCGATGATTTGCCTCTCTACTACATCGGCCTGGTGCAGGATATTACCGAATCCAAGCGGGTTCAGGATCAGATCCGCAAGTCGCAGCAGATGTTGCAACTGATTCTCGACAACATTCCCCAGCATGTGTTCTGGAAAGATCGCAATTCCGTTTATCTCGGCTGCAATCGTAACTTCGCCCGGGTGGCGGGGGTGGTAAAGCCCCAGGACCTGATCGGTAAAACCGACTATGACCTGGCCTGGAAAAAGGTCGAGAGTGATTTCTTCCGCGAGTGCGACCGCCGGGTGATGGAGGCAGATAACTCAGAGTTGCATATCATCGAGCCGCAGCTCCAGGCAAGCGGCAAGCAGGCCTGGCTCGACACCAATAAGATTCCCCTGCATGACGATGCCGGCCGGGTGGTCGGCATCCTCGGTACCTTCGAGGACATTACCGAACGCAAGCAGGCCGAGGAGAAACTGATCGCCGCCAACCGGGAGTTGGATGCCTTTGTCTACACCGTTTCCCACGATCTGCGCAGCCCGCTGACGCCGATCATCGGCTATGCTGAGCATCTACAAGAGAGCTGTCGGGACCTACTGGACCAACAGTCCCTCGACTCTCTGGCCGAGATCGGAAACCAGGCACAGTGCATGCTGAGGCTGTTGGAAGATCTGCTCGTCCTGGCCAAAGTCGGCCATCTGCAGCGCCCTGCCGAACCGATCGATTCCAACCAGGTTTTAGAGGAGGTTCTCCTCAGTCTCGGCAGCCGACTCGCCGAAGTTGGCCTGCGGACCAAGATTCAGCCATTGCCCGAATGCCGCATCCCGCAGTCCCTGCTGATGCAGATTTTCCATAACCTGATTGAAAATGCCATCTGCTATGCTGGGCGCGAGGGTAGCCGCATCGAAATCGGCGGCGAGCGCAAGGGAAGCCTGGTGCGCCTCTCGGTTGGTGACCATGGCCCGGGAATTCCCAAAGCGGAGCGTCGCCAGATCTTCGAGGTCTTTTACCGCTGTGCAGCGGACCAAAAGGCCCCCGGAACCGGGGTCGGGCTGGCCACCGTGCAGAAGATTGCCCGCCTTTATGGCGGACGCGCCTGGGTTGAGGAGACGCCGGGGGGCGGCAGCACCTTTGTGGTAGCGTTGCGGGATGGATAGCGCCGGTTCTTTGCGCAAGAGGCGTCCGACAAAACGAAAGTGCCAGCCGGCCGGGAGGGTGATCTGCTTCCGGCCGGTTTTTTCGCGGTTAATGAGTTATGCTAGAAATTGTTGCAGAGATATGGCATCTTACCTCCTGCGCTTGCCATCCTCGTCTCCTGGACCAACCTGCCGGCAGTAATCAGCGACTTGCATATCCGCCGGCATTACCTCTGGCGGGGTAGCAGCGGGCGCCTCCAAACTATGACCGATACAAATGAGAAGTATTCGCAGCATTCCCCAGTGAGAGCAGCTGAGCCACAACACAGCCAACTCCCTGGGAAACAGACTCCGCCTGCTCCGCGCCGCAGGCCGTTGAGCCTGGGCATCAAGTTCAAGGTTTCCTTGATCACCCTGGTTCTGATTACCCTGATCACCGCAGGGTCGTCCCTGGTGGTGATCAACATCATGGACAGGGTGCTGCTGCAGTCCCTGTTTAAGCGGGGCAGCTCCATCGGACTGAGCACTGCGACTCCCGCAGGGTACAGTATCCTGGCCAATGATCGCCTGGCCCTCGACAACCTCGCTGCGCAGATCGAAAGCTCCCAGGATGACATTCTCTACCTGGCCATCCTCGACGTTAAAGGGGAGGTCCTGGCCCACAGCCGAATGGAGGCAACCGGTGCTCCTCTCGAAAGGGCCGAGGGCCTCCTGATCAAACAGGGGGAGAATTTTTCGGTCAGACAGATCACCCGCGAAGGGCGCCCCCGCTACGAATTCCAGGTCCCAATCTTCTTTAGCGACAACCGGGTCGGGTCGGTCATTTTCGGCATCGATGCCGATACCCTGGTGGCTTCAAAGAGGTCGGCCCGCAGCCAGATCATCGGCATCTCGGCCCTGGCCCTGGTGTTTGGCATGGTCGGCAGCTTTTTCCTTTCGAACTTTATTACCAATCCGATCAAACGCCTGGCAACCGGGGTTTCCCGGATCAAGGCGGGTAATTACCAGGTTGAAGTCGCCGTCACCTCCACCGATGAACTGGGCGAACTGACGCGAAATTTCAATGCTATGTCCAAGGTCATCAAACAGCAGAAGGAAAGCCTCGAAGGCTCAGCAAAAGAGCTTGAAGAATCGTATCTTTCAACGGTCCGTATCCTGGCGGCAGCCCTTGATGCCCGCGACAACTACACCTTCGGTCATTCTTCCCGGGTCGCCAAACTCTCCCTGCTGATCGGCCGAAAGCTGAAGCTTGGCGAAAGCGAGCTCAAAGACCTGGAAATGGCCTGCTTTCTCCACGATATCGGTAAGATTCACGTGCCTGACGAGATTCTCAACAAACAGACCCCTCTCGATGATCAGGAAAAAGCGATCATCATGCAGCACCCCAAGCAAGGGGCTGAGATCCTCGGTTTGGCCGAGTCGCTGCGCAAGTACGTCCCCGTGGTCTTGCATCACCACGAATGGTACAATGGTCAGGGTTATCCCGACGGCCTGAAAGACGGAGAGATCCACCCCTATGCCCAGATCGTTTCCATTGCCGATTGTTTCGACGCCATGACCACCTCCCGACCCTACCGCCAGGGGTGTACACCTGAAGACGCAGCGACGGAAATAAGCAAATTCAGAGGGACCCAGTTCGCCCCACATCAGGTCGACCTGTTTCTGGAAGCCATTGTTGATTATGAATATGAACAAGATCCGGTGTTTTACGGAGAATCGGTATGAGAAGGCGTCTGGATTTGCTTTTCCTGGTGCCGTTGCTTCTGGTTTCCCTCACCGCCTGTGGGGTTCACCAGGGCGCTGTCAATGACGTTACGGATGCCGCGCCCGCCGAATGCCAGATTCTCCCCTGC
>CAMYNC010000176.1 GCA_947259685.1 uncultured Desulfuromonadales bacterium
GGTGCAGGAACTCCGCAGTCTTCTTGGTGATGGACTGATCCTGATATTCGATCTTGCCAGCATAGGTGTTCTGGACTTTGCCCGCCTGTACCGGTGCTGCGATGGCAACTGAGATCAGGCCAGCCAAAACAAGCGTGTTTAGCGCTTTAGTTTTCTTGATTTTCATCTTCTGTTTCCTCCGTTAGAATTCAGAACGATTTGCGTTCCTCCCGCAGAGAAACAATTCAGTCAATTACTTGACCAACTCGATCTCACTGGGTCGCCACTTCTTGTCATACCAGTCCTGAAGTGGACCGTAGATGCGCCACAGCATGTTCCAGCCCTTGCTGGGATCGGTCTGAATCCAGTTCACCTTTCCATCAGGCTTCTTTGGGCCGATGTAGACGTCATAGGAACCGTCGGCATTCTGCACGGTGGCCTTGTCAATACTTGTGACTCCGGGGTAAGGGTTGTCAGTTTGCAGCAGGGAACGGGTCTGGTTGTCATAGACCGTGATATCCCAGAACCGTTTTGCAGGAATCTTGGGCGGAATATGGATTTTATAGGTCTTGCTGCCGTCCAATGCCTTGCCCTCGGCATCGCGCAGACCGATCACATACGATGACCCTGTACCGACCGGCGGTTTAACCATCGCCGGGGTGATGCCGGTGGCGTAGAAGTGGAAGCGGACCCGATCGTTGATCAGGCTGACACCGTCATTTTCGAATGCGTAACTGCCGCCGGCAAACCCGACCTCCCAGCTCTTGCTGCCGGGCCACATCACGACACTCTCATCACGGTTACGCCAGATAATTGCTCGCTGTGTTGCGGTTCCCACCTTTGCGGCATCGGCCAGTATTTTTTTCATACGGGCATCCGGCGCAAAAGGCTTGCCCTTTTGGATACCGATTGCGCGCAGCAGACCGAGAATCTCCGGGCTCTCTGCCGAGTTGGGCTCTTCCTGAACGGTCGTGTTGACCTCTTCAAAGAAAGTATGATCCTGGGCGTGCAGCGTGTTGAAATCCTGCATGGCCGTGTTGACCCATTTGACTTCCTTGGGTTTGCTGCCCAGCGGGTAGAGGCGAAAGTGCTCCTTCATGTTCTTCACCACAGGCTCGGGATCAAAGTTTTTCATAAAGCCGCGCATGGCCAGCCAGTGACCATTGGTCCTGGATTTCCTGACCAGATAACCATCAGGAATCTCACCCTTATATCCCGGTGGAACCAGCAGGTACTTGCCGCCCTTGCCCTTGTCCTCTCCGGCATCGCCGAAGTCGGTCAGGTAATGGAACCAGGCGTCATCGATAATGCCGAGTACGCTGGGTGGGGTTTCCATCACCATCGGCCCATCCTTGAGATCGATCCACATGAACGTGTAGACCACGGTAGTATTTCCCGTCAGCAGCAAGCCCTTGGAGTCCAGCCGCCCGTCCCAATAGATCATCGTCTCGTTGTCTGGGCCCCACTTTTGGATCCCCTTGCGGAAACCCTGGAGAGAAGCCGCCGGGGTGGTCATGATCATGGCCTCCACGGCACGTGAGAAATCAAGCTGATCCCAGACCTTCTGTGCTGTTTCTTTGGTGGGTACACCATCGACGAAATTCAGCGTACCAATGCTTGTTTCCATCGTGTCAGGGGTGATGACATTGGCCGGGATTTCAGTGGTGTACTTAAACATTAAAAGTGATACCTGAGCCCGGCAAACGGGCCCTTGATGTTCAGGTTGTCGATAAGATCGCCATCATCGAATTCGTAATCCAGGTAACGGTAACCAAAGACCGCATCAAATTTACCGAAGCGATATCCGGCAGCACCCTGCGCCTGCCAGGTCAAATCGCTGTCTCCACTGCCGACATCGGCGTAGCAGGAGAGAAACCACTTTGGGTTCAGATTGAGCCGACCAGCCAACGCCACGATGCCGTCCCAGTTGTGACCCGACTCCTTAACCTTGGTTTTAAAAGCGCCCAGATCGAATTTAACGTCGGCTTCAAGTTTGCTGTAACGCGCACCGAGCAGCATATCGATCTTGGCAGTCTCATTCTCATACACCGTATAACCACCAAGCAGAGTGCCGATATAGGCGGTCAACTCCAAATCGGTTTTGGTCGGCACCGACCGGTTGATAATTTTGGCCGTCCCCGTTGTGTCATCCTCTACATCCAGATAGATAAAGTCACCGACTAGTGACCACTTACCCTTAACCGCCGCAAGTTTCCCCATAACGGCCATGTCAAGGTTATCCATAATGTCGCTGAAGGTGATCTCGAAATCATCACCTGCGGCACTTTCTCCATTAATTTCAGCGCCCCAGAGATAAACTTCCCCGACAAATTGCCAGCTATCAGCAGTCGATTCTGTTTCTGCCGCAAAGCTCAGAGTCGGGGCAAAGAAAGTTCCCAGAATCAGAGTTGCGACAACAATTTTTTTATATAAATACTTCATAGATGGATCCTTGTATGTGACCGGCCCCTGAGAAGCTGAATTAAATTTTCGTTTGGCTCAGCCGCTAAAAAAGCCCTAAGAACGGATTCTTAATAACCGGTGTTGCAGTAAACTTGACCAGCCAATCAGGCCCGAAGGTGTCCGGCTGAACAACATATTTCTGGACCTGGAACTGAAATTTCCAAGACTGTTCGCCGATCTTGGTTGTCTTGGCAACACCAACACCAAGTGGCAGAGTCAAGGCCTCATCACTGTCGGCGTGCCAGTCGTAGGAAAGCACCGGTGAGGAAGATATCTGCCAGCCGCCGCCCAAGCCGTAGGCATAGAAATATTGCGCGGTCAAAGTGCTGTAGGCCGTATCATTACTGCCGCCGGTGTTCCACTGGTTAGCGACCAGCGCACCGACCAGGCCCCACTCGCGAATGATGCCACCGAACAGTTCCGGTCCGAAACGCCACTGTTCTCCGCCCAGATCATCGTCAGTTGCGGTCGGCAGTGTGCCAGCCAAGCCGACCCCCCAGAGAAAACCCTTTTTTTCCTTTTTATTGGTCATCTCAGTCCCGGCATAAACCAGATCAAAACCGGTGTCAGACAGGTTCATGTCAGCCGTGCCAAAATCCATCCTATTGGCGTTAAACATCGGCTGGTCAAAAAGCACCGTCATTGCTGGGCGAAAGATCACCTTGTTCCCCTTATCACCGACCGGAAACGGCAATGTCGGTTGAAAAAGCAAAGAGGTGCTGTTCTGATCATCCGAATTCGGCAGATCACCGGTGTACTCGTTGTATTGCAGGTTGAAATTGAGGCTGGCCAGCGAACCGGCCGGATTGCTGAGCTCTTTAGCAACTTCGTCGGCAGACTTCCCTTCGGCAAAGGCGGAGCCTGTGCTGAAAAGCAGAATCAGACCGAGCAACACATAATTGATCAAAGCTGGTTTGCGCATAAATTTTTCCCCTTTGCGGAATAGTGCTAGTAACTACAGACCACACTGTTGCTTGATTTGGGCAATTTTCTTGTCGATCATCTTGTTATATTCACCGCTGGCGACCTTGGCTTCGTCCCCTTCAGTTCCACTGGCGACGTTGACCACTAAACTGATCGGCAGAATGGCTTTTACCCCTGCGGCGGTCTGACTGCCGACATGGGCCTTCTCGGCGTTCAGGGAGCGGAGGTCGGCTTCGGCGTTACCGCAATTGACTGGTTTGGCCAGATCTTGTTTGGCTTGCTTGGAAATCGGTGAAGAACAACCTGTGATAACCAAAAATAGCGCTGCGATCAGTGTTAATGCTTTCATAATTTTTCTCCTTTTATTGTTTTGCATCAATTTACGAGGCTAGGAAAAACTAACCACGACCGTTTGTTTCCGCATCAAGCAGCTCTAGCGAAACAAGCGGCAAATGCATTTCGTAGAGACTGTTCAGAAGACCAAGTAATTCAGTTTGATCGCGCACCTGACCGTAGAGGGCCGCGATTGGTGAGGTAGCTTTTGTCACCTGGTTTTCGATGGTCATGCCGATGAGTCGTTCGGACCAGCTTTCATCGAGAAAGCCTTTGACACAGATGCGGTAGTTAGCCGGGGAGGTAAAATTAAGATCAGACCCATTCCTTACTGCTGCCATCTCCTAAAACCTCCCCTTTCTAAACGCTCGAATTAACACCGCTAATGAGTGCAACCCGACGGCATGCGTGACACCGCTTGCTCCCTTGAAAAAATGCGCGCTATCAACAGAAGAAGTCAGCGCACAGGTCAACGGAAAAGCAGGTCTCTTTCCCCTATGGTCAAATATTAGAAGGGGGGCAAGCGAACTTCTATCCCCCGGTACGGGGGATAAATGGGGGAGTGCTTAGAAAGGGGCCGTGAAGGTTGTGTGAAGCCTGTGCCGGAGCAAAGGACTTTACTTCAGAATTTCTAGCTGCTTGGCCTTGATAATGGCGTCGCGCCGATCGGTCGCACTGAGCTTTACGTAGATATTCTTGAGATGGGATTTGACGGTTTCCTTAGAGACACAGAGCTGGCTGGCGATCTCCTTATCGCGCAGCCGCCGTTCCAGCAGCAGCAGAATATCGTATTCCCGGTTGGTCAGCAGGTCTCGCCAGTCGCCAGTAACTTCAGCTTCGGCCATGGCTGACTCATTTATATCAGTGGCGTCGAGCTGGTGGGTCGCAAGTTGCAAACCGGTCACCCAACCGTTGGTACGTTCCAACCAGGTCGCCGCGATTTTCGGCTCGATGATTTTTTCATGGGCCAGTTCAAGAAACAGGGTGATTTCCTGCTGCGAGAACTGCAGTGCCTGCGTACGAATTTCGCTGAGGTCTTTAACGCCGCGCAGGGTAGACAGTGGCAGGAACGGATCCTGGCGACCAATTATGACCAGGTGCATCGATCTGAACGGATGGCTGATGATTTGACTGAGAAAATCATAAACCGTCTTCACTTTGACCAAATGCATGTCGTCGAGGGCAAGAATAAAGGGCTGCGGGAGCTTTTCGAGATCAGCGATCAGCGCTCCGGCCAGCATCGTGCAAGGCGGCAGATTGGCTGCATCCACAAGGATTTGCAGATGACGGCAGGCCGCGGGGAAGAGTCTGCGTAGCGCAGCGATCAGACTCCCAAGAAACTGGCGCAGATCATTGTCGCTGCTGTCGAGGGATAACCAGGCGTTTGGCTCGGGAGAGTGGTTCAACCAGTCACAGACCAGGGTGCTTTTACCATAACCGGCTGGCGCTACCACCAAGGTCAGCTTTCGGTCACGCCACAGATCAAGCTGCTTGAGCAGTTCCTGGCGATGAACAATTTTCTCTGGCAGCTCCGGTTTCATCAGCTTGGACGCCAGGCGCCGCTCTCGACTCCGGCCCCCAGGCGCATCACCTGCGCTGCGGACTTGTCGTAACCGCGACAGGACGATATCGGTAATGTCCGCGCTCAGATAGCCCTTTCCTTCCTTAAGAGCATGTATCGCCTTGATCAGCTCTTCCGGGGCGCTCTCCTTGAGCAGGTAGCCGGCTGCGCCGGCCTCAAGCATTTCTTCGACATAGGTCTGCCCGGAATGGATAGACAAAGCAAGTATCCGAGTGTTCGGCGAATCGGAGATGATCTGACGCGTCGCTTCAATGCCGTTGATGTCCGGCATATTAATGTCCATGACCACAATATCGGGCGCATCCTGTCGCAACTGAGCAATGGCTTCCCGGCCGTTACTCGCCTCGCCGATCACGCACAAGCCCTCTTCCTGTTCGATCAACATCCGCAGACCTTTGCGCAGCATCGCGTGATCATCGACGAGCAGAATGGTTGTCTGCGACATCATGCAGTCCTCTCTGTTGTTTCATCGCCGGGCACCGACATGATCATCGTGCAGCCCTGACGTGGCGACGACCTGATCTCCAGTTTCCCCCCAAGGTCGGTCATCCGCTCCTGGATACTGAACAGCCCGAAACCGCCATCCGGGTTGACATTGTTCATCACCCTTTCGTCATTGAAACCGACACCGTTGTCCTGGACAGTGACTCGTATTTGAGTGTCTACATGTTCAAGGGTCACCATAATTTTGTTCGCACGGGCATGTTTGAGGGTGTTGGTGAGCAGTTCGCGGACGTTGCGGAACAGGATCGCACGCAAATCCTGGTCGATATCGATTCCTGCCAGGTTATCAACCAGTTCAAAATCGATTTCATGACTTTTTTTGCGCATCTCATCGACCCATTCCCTGATTGCCGCACCAAGTCCGAGGTCTCTCAGCATCGGCGGGCTGAGTTCGAAGATCAGTTGCCGGGTATCCCGGGTTGCCTTGAGCAGCATGTTGGAGACTTCATCAAGCTGCTCTTTCAGGCCGGGGGCATCGGCGAACTTGATCGCTGCTGCCAGCTGCAGACGCGACATCGCCAGCGTCTGGCCGACATCATCGTGCAGATCGGCGGCAATCCGGCGCCTCTCCTGCTCTTCTGCGAGGGTCAACTGAGAGGCCAAGGCTTTCAAGCGCTGCTGATGATCGTGAACCTGTTGTTCCGCCAACTTTCTCTCGGATATGTCCTCCTCGATATCAACGATATTGAGGATCTCGCCTCGGTTGTTTTTAACTGGGTACACGCGGGCCTGAATCCAGCGCTTGACTGTATCGGGGCTTTCTATTTCGAGGTTTTCCATCGTGCTGGGCGCATCATATTCGATCACGGGCAGGGTCACATTTTCGCCATTGAAAGCCTTTTCTACCAGAGGCATAAGACCCAGTTTTTTGATTTCTTCATCTTCCAGAATATTGTATTTCTCAAGAATCTCCGGCAGATTTTTTTCGCTTACCCCCCAGAGTCTCTTGAACGCCTCATTGACTTGACTTCTCCGGCCATCAGGGTGACAAATCTGTATGGAGAGTGGTGACTGTTCCATCAGTGCACGGAACTTCTCTTCGCGGTCCAGAACCTCGGCAGTACGTACATTGACTTGCCGACGTAGCTGCCTATTCCAGACCACGAGCAGCAAAACAACACCCAGGGCGGCACCGCTGACAGCTAAAATACGCTTAAAAACGACATTTGGCTTGACCCCGGTCTCGTAACGCACCGCAACATACTTACTGCTGATCGCCGTTTTTTCTTCTTCGGTGATGCTCGCCAGCGCCTTGTCGATAATCGAAGTCAGTTCCGGCCAGTCCTTGCGAATGCCCATGGAGAGTGTCTGCTCTCCGGGGGGGGCGGGAGCAACGACTTTCAGGTCACTCAGGCCGCGCTGACGGATGATATGGCTGGCCACGATCAGGTTGCCGATATAAGCATCCGCCTTGCCCAGGGCAACAGCTTTCAGGGCATCGTAATCAGAATCAAACAAGGCAAGCTTAATACTGGGGTAATTTTCAGTCATGATTTTCTGAATATTGTATCCCCTGGGGATCGCAAGTAACTTACCATCCAACCCGGTGATATCCACAATCAGCTCATCTTCTTCGTGAGCAAAGATGACAGAGGTCGTGGTGATGTAGGGCTTTGTGAAGGAGAAGTCGTCTTCGCGCTCAGAGGTCTGCGCAATGAGCGACGTCATGTCGGGGCCCTGATGCTGCTTCATGGCTTCGAGGAATTCGGCAAAGGGTTGACCTGTATCCTCATATTCGAAGTTGATCCCGGTTCGCTCTTCAATCAGCTTGAGATACTCAAAGGCAATCCCCTGGGGAGGTTCGTTTTCCTTGATGATCTGGTAAGGCGGCCAGTCTGTCGTTCGCACTTTTACGGTATGATTTTGATCGAGCCAAGCCTGTTCTTGCGGAGTAAGCTCCACTTGTTTTTTATTGTCCACGTAATCGTGAGAAACCCAGCGACCCTTAATCTCGGAATGCTTTTCAACAGGAATAGCCTTAATCGCTTTGTTGATGATTGTGGTAAATTCTGGCCAGTCCTTCCGAATGCCGAGATGTAAATTGTCGGCTAGTTCAATCGCCAAGGCGGACACTTTGAGGCTGGTTATGAACAATCGATCCATGGCGGCACCGGCGACCGCAAGGGAAACAACCACTGCCTCCACGTCTCCGTTAGCCACTGCCTGAAGAGCGTCTTCAACGCTTGGATAAGCAACCAGAACGATATCAGGGTAATGCTTTTTCATGTATCTCTGTGCGTACACAGCATTCATGGTCCCGACGCGCTTACCGGACAAGTCCTGCAACGAAAGGATCTCGGCTGATGACTTAAGTGTCAGGAT
>CAMYNC010000177.1 GCA_947259685.1 uncultured Desulfuromonadales bacterium
CTTTCATCCAATCAGTGTAGTTGGGTGCGGGATTACGTTGTTTGATAATGAATGAGACTTGTCTGCCATGACCATCTCGCGTGTCGGCAGACCCAGGGGTCTTCATGCATTTCTGTTTCAAGTCACAGTTTCTACAGTCGGTTAAGCGGCCTTCAAAAAACAGTTTGTCATTGCAGTATTGATCTTGGCTTTCATTTTTCAACCGCATGACGTTGCCGGCAGGACACTCACAGCTTTTTGTCTGACTGTTGAGTTTGAATTCGCTGGGCGGATAACGGTTGTTGCCTTTCTTTTTAGTGAGCTGGTTACGCTTTCCGTACTTTTTCTTTTGATCGGCAAATTTAGGATTTCGGCTGCGAAACTGATTATCCGGGATATAGGCATCGATATTATTTTGATGTAGATACTGCATGTTATCTTCATTGGCGTAGCCGGTGTCGGCAGTGACGATGGTGCCTTCTTTATATAGGTCGTCACTGATACCCAGTCGGCTGGAGCGTTCTTTAATGGTGTTGAGGACTGGCTGTAATACATGGTAAAGATCGATGGGGTCATATATGGACACGCCCGATAAATCAACGAAAATAGTTATTCGTAAGTCATATCTTAAATTCTCTGGCGGTAGCATTAATTACAAGACAGATAGATTGGCAGTCATATATTCGGCCCTAGGTGAGATCAGGGCATGGACCTCTGGCCATGATGAAAACCGCACACCTGCACCTTATCAGACTCACGGTGCTTGTCACCTAACCCCATCTCAGGTCCTGCAGGCGTCGGTCTAACCTGTATTGTCATCAAACACTTGCCATATCAGAGCCTCTTACCTATGCGCTGTTGTAAAAACCTGATGATTGCTGAGCTAAGCTATCATGCTAAACAACCGTGACATAATCATGATCTTTCGCCATCACTGACCAGGCAATCCGAGCCATCTTGTTGGCCAGTGCCACGGCCGTTTTCTGCAATCCCTTCTTTTCCTGCAATTGTCTGGCCCAAAGCAACTGACTATCGGGTCGGCCTTTACAGCGCGTTATGGCCGATATGGCACCTTGCACCAGTAAAGAACGTACATAACCATCGCCCCGCTTGCTAATGCCGAGCAATCGTTGCTGACCGCCTGTTGAGTGTTGCTTTGGTACTAACCCCAGCCAAGCCGAAAGTTCTCGTCCATTCTTAAAGTTGTTGGCATCACCAATCGCTGAGATCAGTGCAGTAGCTATCATCGGGCCAATGCCGGGTATCTTCATCAACCGCTGGCAGATGGAATGTTCATTGGCCAACTGCTTAATCTTTTTGTCAGCTTGCTTGACCCGGTCATCTAACTCGTATAGTTCTCCTCGTAACTCATCAAAAAGTGACCTGGCCTGTGGTGTCAGTTCGTTCTCGCCATCTTCAAGTATGCCAGCTAGTCGACCACGTACTTGGCTAATTCCCGTGGGTATGGCTATGCCATACTCAAGCAATTGCCCCCGTATTTGATTCACCAGAGCGGTGCGCTGCTGTACTAATCTTTGGCGAATTCGGTGCAGTAACTGGATATCCTGCTGCTCAATCGTCTTGGCATTAACGTAGCGCATGGTAGGCCGGCTATCGGCTTCACAGATTGCTTCGGCATCATTGAAGTCATTCTTGTTTGTCTTGAGGTAGGGTTTGACATACGCAGGATGGATCAACGCCACTTGATGCCCGTGACGAGTAGCAACCCTATTCCAATAATGCGATGTAGCACAGGATTCGAAGACAAACCGGCTGACCTGTGTGGTCGCGAGAAATTTGTTAAATTGGCTGCGCCCGAGTTTGACTTGTTTGATAAAATGACCTTTGTCATCCTGGATGCGCAGATGAAAAACATTCTTTGCCAGATCAACTCCAATCGTATTAGTCTTGTTCATGGACATGCTCCTTATGGATTTGAATTAACGCTTCTTATCCTGGCTATAATGAGCCGTGCTTAAGGAGCGTGTCCATCTCATCAGTATCGATTAATTAGTGTAATTATTAAATGACCGCAGTCAAGGATAGACCAGTCATCGAGCGCGTATAGGGTGAACGACACCTCATGGCCGTATGTGATCATTCCAGATTGAACCGCTCAACAATCGCGCGGTTTTTTTCATTTCATTGCTGGTGAATTAGTGCTCTGTGCCCGTTGCTGTCATACGTTATTCCACGCCCTCAATGGCGGCCTTTGTGGCATTGCCGTCACTCATGGCGTCTAGTTTAGTGGTTCTTGATTGGTCTTAGCGAACGTCAAGAAACGTCGGATCAGACTCGCCATGAATGTCTGCTTGTTGTAACGTATGTCCTAGAGCTTTCGATTTAAAACCGCAAGCTGTGGCGGACATCAAAACGTCAAAAAAGCAGCATAATGAAAACAGTCGAAACGAAACTACCTTGACGAACGCCGACCCTCGATGTCCATGCCCGATACTATGGGTATCCGGAGAAGGGTGCGATGCAGGTATCATTATGCATCATCAGTAAATATGGCTGTTTTATCCATATTCGGATAAGTTCACGGGCCGATGGGGCCAACGGAAAACCTATACAGGGGCTTATGCATGGCAGACGTTTCCGCCGATCAGTATTCTGCTGGCGAGCAGGGCTTGGGGTACATCTACCAGCCGCGGTTCGCGTTGCTCAGGCTCATGCAACTACCGGAGAGCGCGTCGGTTCTGATCGAGAAGGACGACGACCTCGATTTCCTGGACAAGGACGGCGTCAAGACGCTCGCCTCCCTCAAGCACAAGGCTGTCGGCGATCGCCTGACTGACCTGTCCACCGACTTCTGGAAGTCCGTTCGGATCTGGCTGACACGCTACAGCCGTGATGGACGCAGCGAAGCCAATCTCCGCTTCTTTCTGTTCACGACCGGCACCGTCTCGAAAGATTCTTTCCTACGTCACTTCCTACTTGATCCTCTCCCCGAGGAGGACAAATCGACTTCGCTGTCGCAGCATGCGAACGACGTGCTTGCCAAAACCAAATCGGGGCTGATAGGCGCTATCGCCTTAGAGTTCCACAAACTCAACAATGAAGAAAAGGAAGATTTCCTCTCGCGCATCATCATATTCGATGGCGGCCCTCGAATCGTCGATGTGCCCTCCATCATCAAAGATCAGCACATGCGCAGTATCAGACGCGAATTCAGAGAGGCCGTTTTCGAGCGTCTTGAAGGTTGGTGGAACGACACCATCGTCAATTTGTTGTCTGGCAAGCGCACGGAGGCGATTTACGGCTACGAAATCTCGGATAAACTTTCCGCATTTGCCGAGGAGTACAAGTCCGACAATCTCCCAATTATGTTTCGAGACAAGGCGCCTCCAGGTGAGGTCGATGCAGAAAATGACCCTAGGCTTTTCGTTGTGCAGTTGCGGGAGATTGGCATTGCCTCTAACAGAATCCGCAATGCCATCTTGGACTACTATAGAGCCTTCGAGCAGCGGTCGGTCTGGGCGCGTGAGAACCTACTGGTCGCGGGTGAAATGGAAGCGTATGAAGATCGCCTCGTCGACGAGTGGAGCCGCTATCGGGACGTGGTTTTTGAAGAGCTAGATGATGAAAGCGCTGATGCGGTTCTTCTGGAGGCAGGCAAAGCTCTGTATAGGTGGGCCGACTTGGAAAGCGGCAACATCAATTCTCTTCGCATCCGGGAACGTGTGACTGAGCCATACGTCCTGCGCGGCGGTTTCCATATTCTTGCGAACACTCGCCCACTACCAAGAGTGTACTGGCACCCCCGTTTCCTAAATCGCGTCGGCGAGTTGCTGGGAGCAACAAAATGAAAAGGTGGGATCAACGACCTTTTGAAGTAAGAAATCTATTCAATCCAGCCTTCTGCGGCCTAGTCTTGTTCAGGGCGCTGCAGGGATATGAAGAAGAGAACCCGGACGGCATGCCGTTCTCCGTCGCGCTGCTGGTGTTACCTCTGTGTCTGCAGAAAGACTCTCGCCAAGTGATCGCAGAAAGTCCTCGCAGTTATCTCTTGAAAACGGTCGAAAAAAATCCCCAGATGCTGGTCGGTTTCGCCGACCGCGCAAGAGATCTGATGCCCTTTGCATTTGAGGCGTTTGGCCTGTTAATGGAGAGGGGGTGCTTCGTCGTGTCACCGGATGGGAGGTTGAAGACCGTCCCTAACCGGGTTCGCAAATCCGTCAATGGTACAAACGAATCCATCTCCTGCCAACGCGTCGCACGGATCATCGGAAAAGAGTTTGCGCGCATCGCGGATCGCGTAACCGTGTACACAACCTTCGGAATACGGCCATGAAAATCAAGTCAATTCACATCTACAGCCACGACGGCCACCGCAGGGATCTTGAGTTCAGGATTAATGGCCTCAACGTGATAACAGGTCGATCGTCGACCGGCAAGTCGGCACTTTCGGAAATCATCGAGTACTGCATGGGGCGTTCGACCTTCAACGTGCCCGAGGGTGTCATCCGCGACAAGGTTGCGTGGTTCGCAGTGATCTATCAGTTTCCGCAAGAGCAGGTGCTGATCGCGAAACCAACTCCGAAAAGGGGGGGCTCGAGTTGTAGCACAGCTATGCAACGCAGGGGGGCAAAGTTGGCTGCGCCGACCTTTGAACAACTCGCAGTCAACACGGATGACGATGCGGTTGTCACCCTTCTTTCGCGGCTGCTGGGTATCCCGGAGAACAGGACTGATGTCGCCATTGAACACAGCCGCGACAGCTATGACGCGAACGTCAAGCACACGTATTACTATCTTTTCCAGAAGCAAGGCATCGTTGCCAACAAGGATCAGCTCCTCTATCGACAGAACGAGGCATTCCAACCGCAAGCAATACGTGACACGCTCCCGATCCTCCTCGGTGTCTCTTCCGGTGACCGATACGAACTGGATGCCAAGCTTCGAGCAGCGCAGCGCGAACTGAAGCTCAACGCAAAGCTCCTCGAACAGGATAGGGAAGCCATCGATATGTCCCAACAGAAGGGAATCAGTCTCTTCTCTGAAGCCAAGACGGTCGGCATCATTGATCCTGCAAATCAGCACGCCGGTGCGAACGATGTGATTGATGCTCTGCGCACGGCATTGCAATGGAAGCCCGCTTCAGTCCCAGAAGATGACGGTCACAGAATCTCTCGACTGGAAGATGAGCTTAGCCAGATGCGCAAAGACCGGCGGGAATTGCAATCGAGAATCGATGCCGCGCGCCAGTTCGCAAAGAAGGCCAGCGGTTTCGAGAGCGAGGCGACCGAGCAGAAGGACCGGCTGGCTTCGATCAAGGCCCTTCCCAAGAACCCTGGGACGGGGGAATGGCAATGGCCTTTCTGTGAAGAAAACCTAGCCTTGGATTCTCCCATCGCCAAAGTGCTGCTCAAGGAACTGGCGACACTTGACGCGGAATTAAGCATCGTTGTCGGCCAGCGTCCCAAGTTGGAGGCATACCTAGCCGAGCAGCAGGGAAAGGTCCAAGAACTTGTGGAAGCAATCAAGAACAAGGAAGTAGAACTGTCCGCTGCGATCGCCGCAAACGAAGTCATTGCACAAATGGGAACGCTCAATAACGCCGCAGCGCGAGTGGTTGGTCGCATCAGTTTATTCCTGGAGAACCTGACTCCCAATGAGGAGCTGGCCTCCCGTAAAGCGGAACATCGTCGCCTTAAGTTCAAGGTCGAGGAACTGGAAAAGAGTATCGGTGCCGACGACAGCAAGGAGCGGCTGACTTCTATCCTCAACAACATCGCATCGCAGGTTTCACAGTACATCCGTGCCTTTAATGCGGAGTTCAGTACATTTCCTGCGCGATTCGACCTCAACCATCTCACCATTGTCTTTGACCGCCCGGATCGTCCGGTGCCAATGAGTCGAACTGGAGGTGGTGAAAATCATCTGGCCTATCACCTCTCAGCCTTGTTGGCGCTGCACCTCTTTGCTGCGAGAAATAATCGCCCGATTCCGCAGTTCCTGCTGATCGACCAGCCGACTCAGGTCTACTTCCCATCGGAAAAGGTCTATCAGGAGGCAGATGGTTCAGTTCAGAAAACGGAAGCAGACGCGGATCTGGCAGCGGTTCGCCGATTGTTCGAGTTGTTGTTGAAGTTTACCCAAGAGGATGTCCCCGGCTTTCAACTCATCGTGACCGAACATGCGAACCTACGGGACCCGTGGTTCCAGAATGCACTCGTTGAGGAACCCTGGACCAAGCCGCCAGCCCTTGTGCCCGAAAGCTGGCCTGTGCAACAATCTCGCGCGCCGTTATAGGCAGGCGCATAGGAAGACCGCATGATTAAAGAGTGGACTGTCACCTAAGTGTGTCTGGCGGTAATTTCTGCATCGGGGCGCTCAACTCAGCATCCGATCTGAGCAATACAACGCCATTTTTGGAGTTATCGCTCGGGTTCGAAAAAGCTTGTGATGTGTAACTCATAGCAGACGTTCAAATCTATTACGTTTGATATAGCTAGAGTGGCTCTCTTGGCCGATCAATAGATGTATTCGTCAATCGCACAAATGGCGCTTACTGATATACATCGGCCGCCCAATATCGCATTTTTCAGGCTAATTGAGTGGCGTCTCTTGGCCGGCTCTTGCCTATTGCGATGAAATATCGTCATCTGATTTTGTATTACAAAAAAATATTTTCTGGTTATTCAAATACGTGCTGATTGTTTTTTTA
>CAMYNC010000178.1 GCA_947259685.1 uncultured Desulfuromonadales bacterium
TGCCCCTGCCGGGTGGTGATGCCGGAGGGCACACCGCTGGCCAAAGAGCTGGCAACCCTCGATTACGGTGCCGAAGTGGAGTTAGTCGGCAACAACTACGATGACGCCGTCAAGCATGCCCGGAAATTGTCAGAAGAACTGGATCTCCTCTATGTCCCCGCCTTCGACCATGAACTGATCATGGCCGGCCAGGGCACCATCGGCCTGGAGCTTCTCCAGGATTTGCCGGAGCTGGACACCCTGCTGGTGCCGATCGGCGGCGGTGGCCTGATCGCCGGAGTGGCCACCGCAATCCGCGCGCAGAAACCGGAGGTAAGAATCATCGGCGTGGAAACCGCCTGCGTCGCCAGCGCCTCGATGGCGCGGCGCAAAGGCAAGCCGGTCAAGGTCACCGCCCGTTGTCACTCCCTGGCCGATGGCATTGCCGTAAAACAGATCGGCGAGCTGACCTACCCGATTATCAACGAACTGGTCGACGAAGTGATCACCGTGGAGGAGGAAGCGATCGCCATGGCGATCGTCAGTCTGATGGAACGGGGCAAACTGGTTGTCGAAGGCTCCGGCGCGGTCGGCCTGGCGGCCCTGCTATACGGTATAAGAACCATCCACCAGGGGCACACCCTCTGCCTGCTCTCCGGCGGCAATCTCGATGTGCAGACCATGGCCCGGGTGGTCGAACGGGGCATGCTGGCCGAGGGGCGCTACCTGAAGCTGCGCCTGGAGATGATCGACATGCCGGGTGCCCTGGCGCAGTTGACCCGGGTGCTCAGTGACTTAGGCGCCAACATCTTCCAGGTCAGCCACGACCGGCATAAGTCGTCGTTGCCGCTCGGCGAAGCCGAGGTGATCCTCGACCTGGAAACCCGCGGGCCAAGCCACATTCAGGAGATCCTGCTGGCGCTGGAGGAGGAGAGTTATCGGCCGGAGGTGTTGAATTAGCGGGGTGGGGCATGGATTCCGAGAACCAAAAAAGAGAACGGAGCCGTAAATTTATCTGCTCCGTTCTCTTTTTTTTATTTTGGCCGGCAGAAAGCGATTATCGATAAGCTCAAGGCCGCCAGTTCTTGTTACTTACTGCTTTTCAAACTGGTAGAGTTTGACCGCAGTCCCGAAGACGACTTCGGTAGTGCCATCCTGGTCAATATCCTTAGCAACCAGCTGATTGTACTTTCCGAGTTCTTCCCCCAGGTAGCCACTCTGCCAAAGCAGGCTGTCTGCCAGGGTGGAGAATACCGACAGCCTCCCATCGGCACCGATCAGCCATTCATCAGCACCATCCTGATCGATATCGGTGACCTGCAATAAGCTGATCGGCGTGAAAATCGGCGGCGTGCGGGTCTGCTGGTAGCTAAAATCAACTCCGGAATAGATGTCGATGGTGCCATCAGCATTGCCGAGCAGGATCTCTAATGATCCGTTCGCATCAGTATCGGTAATCTGCAATGCGCGAGCGGTCGTTTCGGCCAGCCAGTCAAGTTGTTGGCTAACGCCGTCATAGGCATAAATTTTATTCCTATCTGAAGAGTAGGAGTATGACCTTCCGGCTACGCAGATGATTTCCAAACGGCCGTCCTGATCGGTATCTGCAATCTGGAGGTCGAGAATCTGATCTCCATTGCTGTTCAAACTGACACTTCGCCATTCTTCGGTTAAGCTGCTGCCATCGAAGACCACGAGGTAGGGGCCTGAAGTTTCTCCGACGACAATCTCAGTTTGCCCATCGTTATCGACATCGGCAATCGCAATATCGGTGAACTGATTATCATAAACGGCACTTTCCGTTTCAAGAACATGGGTTTTCCCGTCGTAAACCTGGATAAATCCACCCCGATAGGTCGATGTCACAAGGATTAACTCGGTATCACCGTCATCATCGACGTCAGCGATTTTGATTGATTTGTAGTCTCCCCAGCCTGAAGAGTTGATCACACTTGACCATTCAATTTCATGAGTTGAGCCACCATATATCTGGATAACGACGCCATTATTCGGATAGGTATTGCTATAGGTCGCCAAAGCAATTTCAACTTCACCATCATCATCAACATCGCCCACATCCACCGAACTAAGAGGCCCGATAAGACTCTCGCTTTGCCATTCAATGGCACCCGATGCGACTGTGGCGACAGAAAGTCTGCCGCTTGAAGAATCGGTCCCCCAGACAATTTCGAGATCACTGTCCTGGTCAACATTTCCGACGGCGATACTTGCTTGGTTCCCCTGTTGATAAAAGCTCCAGAGTTCCTGTTGGGTTCGCCCGTCAACACAATGAATCCGATAGTCACCATGCAGAATTTCTTTAATTCCATCATTGTTGACATCCGCCAGGAGCAGGACATCATTATCGGAAGTGGAAATTTCCCAGGCGGGTGTTTTTATGTCAGCGTCGATAACGGTAATCTTCGACCAGCGGTCATTGGCGACAATCTCATCCAGACCGTCGGCATCGACATCCCCGACCGCAAACTCGGTGCCGAAACCGTTCAGATAATCCCACTCAAGAGCTTTGGTTTCGGCATCGATGACATAGCCATGGCCGTTAAATGCCAGGATGATTTCTTTGGCAGGGTCAGCATCGACGTTGCCCACAGCTATATCGCTGCCACCATAGCTCTCCAAGGTAAACTCTTCCAGAAGGGTGTCTGCCGCGTGAACGTAAGTTTTCACGCCATCAGTGAGGATCAATTCACTCTGACCATCATTATCAACATCAGCAATCTCCAGATCGACGATATTACTGTCAATTTGCGCCGTCCGCTCTCTGACAAAAGTCATCCCGTTGTAGCTTTCAATGGTGCCATCCTCTAAAGCGATGAATATCTTGGCGACAGCTGCGCCGGCAGGCTTTGCAGCGATCAACCGGGAAATTGGGCTGCTGGTAGGCGGACTGCTCCATATTTGTTGATAATTTCCACTGCCAGTATGTTTTAGGACATACCAAGTATTGCTCTCATATCCCAAACTTGCCGCTGCAACGATTTCTTCAATACCGTCATTGTCAAGATCGATGGTATTCAGCCCTTCGCGACCGATATAGTTCCCGAAGAGGCCAAAACTCCATTTTTCTTGGAGCAATGCTGGGCTTGCTTGAGTGACCGGCTGCACGGTAACCGAGACCTGGTCAGCAACGCTGCTGCTTCTACCGTCATAAACACGCAAAGACAAGAGATAGGTACCAGCCTCTTCTGGGCGAAAGGTCGGACGCATGTCTGAACCTGAAGAAATCGAAGCACATCGTTCAGTTGGACAGCTGTCATACTGCCAGTAATAGGTCAGGGGGTCGGTTTCCGGATCACTGCTTGCTGAACCATCAAGGGTAACCAACGCGCCCTGAGCCACCGTCTGATCGGGACCGGCATCGGCCACCGGGGGCTGGTTGTCGGGCGGCAGCGGGGTTACGGGGTAAGTGCTCCGCTCAAGGCTCCAATCCCAGTTACTATCGCCATCTTTATCCATTTCAACGAGCAGGTTAGCAGGATAAAAACTCAGACTGATCAAGCCATCCTGCTGGCAGTTTAAGTCAACGCGGCCGGCGGAAGGCCAACTGTTGTTCGGATAGCGAATCAATGGCTCGGTGGTTGAAAAATCGACATAACCGGAAGTGTAATCATAATAGCGGCCGCTGATTTTCTGGTGAACTCCATCAGCCTGGTAGGTTGTATTAAAACGATAATTATTCAACCAGTAAAGCTGGCCATAGTTAAGATCTTGTATGGTCAGATCAAGAGTGGTTGTCTCCGCCATGTTACTGGCGACCGCCCATGAGACGTCACCGGTCATGGAAACCCGATCACTGTAGCTATGATAGTTGAGCCCCGTAAAGGATTGAGAAAAACTGGTAAAAATTCCCAGGCTTTGATTATAGGTCCCAGAAAAATCTGCTGAGCCGGATAGTTCTTGATAGTCAACACAGAAAGCCTCATAAAAGATCGTCCCTGAGATTTCCTCTGTAGCATCATCTGCGGTGCCGATTAATTTAGCGCTCCCGCCACATGGCCCATTCAGAGTTTTCGCGTAGCCATTTTGCGATGTATTTGAAGCAGCAGACCTTGCGGATGGAGATGAATCACTTAGAGCTTCCGGCTGTATCTGGCGAAAAGCGTTTTTCACTGTTTGTATGACGGAAAAGGCTGACCGTCCATTTGAACTGGTGACATTTTCAGCCGAAGAGGCGGAGCGGCTTTCTACGCTGTTGCCGATTTGTCCGCCACGATAACTGCCGACCGCTAAGACTTCGGCGTTACTCTCATCGACAAAGGCCTGAGAGCGACTTCCAGTGTAAGCCTGGTCAGCTGAAGAGGCGCTGATTTTTTCTACCGTGGAGTTACCCCCGCCTCCCCCACCGCCGCAAGACTGAAGGGTGATCGCGAAAAGAAAGGCAACAAAACAAAATAAGAAATTGACTGTGAATCGGCGCACGAACCCCTCCATAGGAATCTATAAAAATTAAAACAGCCTTACCCTGGCATGGATCTTTTAAAGCAGGAAAGCAACAGGAAAAAAATGACTTACAAGACCCCTCCGGCACAAATAACCCCATACAATACTGCGGAATAATTTAACAGAAAAGTGCTGGTCTGTTCAACCCGCAACAGAATGGAAAGCACTTAATAACAATAGACTTATTGCCGATGCGGCCCCGGCTGCCAGAGGATATCGGCCTTGCCGTTATCGTTGCACAGCCGTGCCCAGACGAAGCAGAGGTCGGAGAGCCGGTTCAAAAAACGCAGGCAGCAGGGGTTGATGATGGCGCCGGCCTCGACCAGTTCGACCAGCAGCCGTTCGCAGCGGCGGGTGACGGTGCGCGCCAAATGCAGGGTGGCAGCAGCGCGGCTGCCGCCGGGGAGGACGAAATTTTTCGCCGGCTCCAGATGCTGATTGGCTTCCTGCAGCCAGGTCTCCAGCAGGTCGATCTGAAACTGCCGCACGTTGGGGATCTTTTCCGCCAGTTCGCTATCTGACGGTGTGGCCAGTTCGCAGCCGAGATCAAAGAGTTCATTCTGCAGTTGCAGCAGTTTTTCGTTCATCCCTTCCGGAAGCTCTTCGCAGCGCACCAGCCCGAGCACAGAATTCAACTCATCAACAGTCCCGTAAGCATTGACCCGCTTCGATGACTTCGGCACCCGGGTGCCATCCGCCAGACTGGTTTCCCCTTTATCGCCACCGCGGGTCATGATTCGATCAAGTTTCGGCATAAAATAGGCCTCCTTGTTATCTCAGGGTAACTTTGCAGTTTTGCAAAAATGGTTGTGATCCGCTTTGCGCAATTGCAAAACCCTGTTTGTTGTATACGGCTTAGCCCTCCAGCAGCGCCTGAAAGCCCCTCCCTGCCGGCATCTCATTGAAAAACAGCTTCTTCAGTTTAACAGTTTTTTCCATCCTGGGCTGATCTCAAGCGACTCGCATTCCTGCAAAAATCCTTGTTTTGGCATTTTTCCTAGATTCCAGAAAAGCTGCCATAAGTACCTGCTTTTATATGCTTTTTTATTTTCCCAAACTTGGTACAGCGGTTGCGAAAGAGATCTGTATTGATTCGTTGTTCAATTTTTCGCAGTGGAGGACAGGATGCCGGTTTGTCCCTATTACGCTCAGGATGAAAATGCTTGCGATGTCGGCTCCGGCTACATCTCGACTCACGATGTCGCAACCATCTCGCAGTTCTGCTCCTGTCGCTACAGCGAGTGCGAGAAATATCGGGAACTGGAAGTGCGACTTGCTGGTCAACCGGCAGCCCGCCCGCTGGTCGCGACAAAGCGACGACGGGATCCTCCGAAACGGGTTGAGCGCCCCCCGATTCGTTTGAAGTTTCGCAACAAGTGGCCGTTGGAATACCGGCTTCGTTATATCAGTGCCCATTATCATTCAATCGAAGTAAAACGAGAGGAGACCACCGAAATGACCAAACAAGTCAGCAAAAACCGTGGCTGGAGCGTTGTCCTGGCCGGGACCGGCATCAACCTGGCGCTGGGAATTCTCTACACCTGGAGCATCTTCAAAGGGGCGATCGCCGATTCAATCGCCGCCGGCGGGGAAAACGCCTTCGCCTGGGACGCAGCGAGCATCAATGACCCCTACGCAGTCGCCTGTCTGGCCTTTGCCGCGTCGATGATCCTGGCCGGTAAATGCCAGGACAAACTGGGACCAAAAATTACCTGCATTATCGGCGGCCTGATGGTCGGCGCCGGCTTTGTCTGTATCTCCCAGACCACCAATTATTGGGCCTGGGTGCTCGGTTTCGGCGTTTTAGCCGGGATGGGCATCGGCTTCGGCTATTCTGCGGCCACCCCGCCGGCGCTGAAATGGTTTCCACCAGCCAAGACCGGCCTGATCGCCGGGATCGTCGTCTCCGGTTTCGGCCTGGCCTCGGTCTATATCGCGCCGCTGGCCAAATACATGCTGGCTGAGTTCGGTCTGCAGCAATCGATGATGTATTTCGGCATCGCGTTCGTTGTCATCGTCACCGGCTTCGCCATGTTTATCAGCAACCCACCGGAAGGCTTTGTCGCCGACCCGCAGGCC
>CAMYNC010000179.1 GCA_947259685.1 uncultured Desulfuromonadales bacterium
TTTGGAGCATGGCCGCGAACATGCGATCGGATTGGAGGTTGGCAGCAAGCCGGAACTGTTGGCCATGATCGCCTTGGTTGACGATGATCGTCCGATTATCTGCAACGGCTTCAAGGACGCGAGCTTCATCGAGATGGCGCTCATGTCGCAGAAGATTGGGCGAAGCGTGATCCCCGTCGTTGAGAAGACGAACGAATTGGACTTGATCATTGAGCTGGCCGGGGTCATCGGCGTCCGTCCGCGAATTGGGATGCGCGTCAAGCTGTCCGCGCGGGGCTCGGGACGCTGGCAGTCATCGGGCGGACACCAATCGAAGTTCGGTCTGACCATTACCGAGATCCTGCAGTCGGTCGAGCGCCTTGAATCGCTCGGAATGGCCGACTGTTTTCAGCTGCTTCATTTTCATCTGGGCAGCCAGATCACGAACATTCGGCACATCAAGGCGGCTTTGATCGAGGCAGCGCGGGTCTATGCCGATCTTGTACGACGAGGTACCGGGCTCAAATACCTGGACGTCGGCGGTGGCCTGGGAGTCGACTACGACGGGTCGCAAACCAACTTTGAATCGAGCGCCAACTATACGCTGCAGGAATACGCCAACGATGTGATCTATCACGTGCAGACGGTTTGCGAGGACGCCGGTGTGCCGCATCCGGCGATCATGAGTGAGAGTGGTCGTGCGATCGCCGCCTATCACAGTGTGCTTGTCACAGAGGTCCTCGATGTTGCGTCGCCAACGGAAGCGCCGATCCCGGACCAGTTGCCGGAACACTTTCAGCAGCCACTGTTCGATCTGTTCGATACTTACAAGGACATCACCGTTCGGAATCTGCTCGAGCGATTTCATGATGCTCAGCAGGCGCTGGACATGGTCAACAGCGCTTTCGCGACGGGGCATCTGCCGCTGGATCAACGCAGCATCGCCGAGACGTTGTACTGGTCGATTTGCCGCACGATTCGACGACTTGCAAATCAGTTACAATATGTACCCGAGGAACTGGAGAAGCTCGACCATTTGCTGGCGGAAACTTACTTCTGCAACTTTTCCGTCTTTCAGTCGTTACCCGACAGTTGGGCGATCAAGCAGTTGTTTCCGGCCAAAAATATTGTCAGTGCCCATTGTGATGGTCCCTGTGGCGTTTATGATCCGGCCTCGGCCCGAATCGCCGCGGAAGCGGTCCTGTCGATGACGAAAAAAATTCTTGCCCTCAATCCCGGCGATGGCAGCCACGCCACGGCCAACAGCCTCTCCCGTTTTATCACCATCAAGGAGGAGCAGGCGCACTTGGCGAAGACCGAACTCCTGGTTCTCTGGACCGACTATTTCAAGCCGAACCATCTTGAGCAGTTTCCCGAGTTACACGACACCTTCTGGAAGGCCGCCAAGCTTTGCTCTGCTGTGAAGGTGGAGGTCAGTCAGGAAAAAGCGGAAGAGCTGATGGCCGCAATCGAGAAGATTCACAAGATGTTCTGGGCCTCGAAGGGGCGCGAAGTTTCCTATTACACCGCCAGCTAATCAGGCCCAGGGTGCAATTTTCGCATAAGGCAGGAAAGCAACTACAGAGAGTTTGTCCTTTGGTTGATCGGTTTCCGGCGGCGCTATCGGGTCGCCGGAAACTCGATGCAGCCCCTGCTCAACGCTGGTGATGAAGTTCTGGTTGATCCGAGCGCTTACCAGCGACAACCGCCTCGGCCCGGCGAAATTGTCGTCGCCCAACATCCGGCCCAGAACGATCTGCAAATTATCAAGCGGATAAAAGCGGTGCACAGCGATGGCCGCTTTCACCTTAAAGGTGATAATCCCGATCCGGAACAAAGCAGTGACAGTCTTGTCACTGCCAATCTGATACTAGGCCGGGTGACGAGTCGATTCGCCTCCGCTTAAGATTGTTTCTGCTCAGAGCAACCAGCTAGTGCATAAATATCGGCTTGGCTGCGAATGAATATCTAAATCACCAAATACAACAGCGGCAAACTGGCAAAAGCCGCAACCATGCCGAGGCTGACCAGGGCCACGGCCAGTTCGGTTTCCAGCCCGGCGGCGACCGCCAATGCTCCTGCCGTCACCATCGGTGGCATCCCCGCCTCGAAAATCGTCACATCGACCGCCAGACCGGTCAATCCAAGCAAGCGACAACCAAGCAACGCAACCAGCGGCGCAATCAGCAGCTTGATGCCCAGGCCGAAGCCGAGCGGCGGCAGAACAGTGCGTGGCAGGCGCACCCGCAACTGAAAGCCGATGGCGGTCATGACCAGCGGTACCAGAGGGCCGGATAAGTTGCCGAGGACGGTCAGGATCTCCTGCGGGTAAGGCCAGGCGCGGGTGGCGAGGCCGAAAAACAGTGCCATCGAGGGGGGAAAAAACAGCACCCTCCTGACCACCGTAGTCAGCTTGAGGGAATCCTTGCTGCCATAGAGGGCCAGGATCAATGAGCCGTAGGTGGCGAAGATCAGAATGGTGCCGATCTGATCGTAAATGATCAAAAAGGGAATTCCCGCCTCGCCGAAAAAGGCCTGAATCATCGGCACGCCGAAAAACGAGGTGTTTCCTAAGGGAACGATCAGCAGCAGGGCGCCGGTCACCGATCTTGACCAGCGCAGCTGGCGGGCGACCGCCAGAATCAGGATGATCGATAAAAGCAGCATCGCCCAGGGGACCACCGCGGCGACCAGAATTTCGCTGGTAAAGCGCAATTGCGGAACTTTAAGCAGGATCAACGCCGGCAAAGAGACGTACAGGGCGAACATATTGAGCACCTGTGCTGTGTCTTTGGGGAAAGCCTCCAGGCGCCGAAATACCATCCCCAGGGCGACGAATACGCCGATCAGAATAAAATTTTCCATGGCCTGCCTTCTTAGCACAGCGAATTTTCAGCGACAAGCCGAATTCGTATTTGCAGCAGACTGAGTTTGAAGATGCCCTGGGGTTAGGATTTTTTTCCTGTGGCGTGGAATCACTGCAGGGGAGGGTGACGGGGCCAGACCTGATCTTCTTGGCTGGCCCCGCACACAAGGGTTAGTGCAGATAGTTGAGCGCCAGGTTCGCCATCGATTCGATCGGCATGCGGCTGTTGTTGAGGACCAGATGGTAGAGCTGCGGGTCACTGATGTCGCCATCGTAGAAGCGGCGCAAAAAGTCATACCGCTGCTGCTGATGCGATTCAATATAGCTTTCCGCTTCAGAGTAGGTCAGCTGATGGGTTTCCATGATCTTCTGCACCCTGAATTCGCGCGGTGCGACCAGGCGCATATGAACACAATTTTCCAGGTCTTGAGTCGCCAGTGCGGCTCCCTGGCCGATGAAGATGCAATGGCCACGTCCGGCAAATTCACGAATGACCGGTTTCATATGTTGAAAAATTTCGGTCTCTTCCGCGAGATATTTATCCAGAAACAGAGAAAAAATTGCTTTCACTGAGGAGGGGGTGTCCTGAGCTTTTTCAATCTGCGCGATGCTGTAACCAGAGAGCTTGGATACTTCGGTCAGGACCTGTTTACCGACAATGATCCAGGGGACAAGCGGTTTTTCGGCGTTGAGCTTTTTGATCAGCGCTTCTGCCAGCGGATAGGCCTGGCAGCCGAACTCTCGTGCAATGGTCAGACAGGGAGCCGGTCTTTCGGCAACGCTGAAGCTTTGCATCCGGTGCCAGCAGTGCAGTTTCGATTCCAGTTGCGGGGTCCAATAGTCCTGATTCGCCATAGCTACCTCCTCAAAAGATGCGGCCTCATTGACCAAGCCCAAAAAACAACTTCGGGTAAATTGTAACAAATTTCTCAGCAGTTTCTCGGTATTTTATGTGCTAATTCCTTCGGCGCATTTTTTTTTGCGGCAGAGAGAAAATCCTCATTTGAAAATAATTTTCACTTTTGTCCTAGACAAACCAGTAAGCATCTGATTAATATTTATATCGTGGAAACAATGGTTATCTTAAAAAAACCTGATAAAGGAGGTTTTCAATGGATAGAAAGCTCGAACAATTATTTTACGCCGTGCTTGGCGGAGCTCTCTCGGTCAAAGAAAAACTGGAAGCCAACAGCGAGGAGTTCAAAGCCTGGCAGGAGAAAAGTGAAACCCATGCGCGAGATTACTTTGATGAGTTGGCGCAGCGTGGCGAAGAGGAGAAGGATGAAGTCAAGAAGATGGTGAAAGGGATGCTCAAGGAGATTATTGCCGAATTGAACCTGGCGACCAAAGACGACCTTAACCAGTTGAAAAAAGATCTGGAGAGATGAAGTGATCGGCAGGCTTGGCACTATTCTTTATCTCTGCCGGCCGCAACGCAGCTACGCAATTTTCCGTTTTCTTGTCACGGTATTTCTTCTGTTTCGTCGTCAGCAGAGATGGCTTCTCTGGAAACCGCTCAGCCCTGATCGGCTGGTGGAGAATATCCGGACTCTGGGAGCCAGTTTTCTTAAGCTGGCGCAGGTTTTAGCCACCCGGGCAGATTTCTTTGACGAAGATTATCTGCAGGCCCTGCGTCAGTTGCATGACCGGATGCCGGCAATGAGCACAAAGGATCAATCCAAGGTTTTCAAGCGGGCTTTTCCCGACCCACAAGTTTTTGCCTGGTTCGAGGAGCAGCCTCTTGCCAGTGCCTCAATCGGGCAGGTTCACAAAGGCAAGCTTCGGCAATCGGGGCAACTGGTCGCGGTAAAATTGCTCCGGGAAAAAATTCAACTTCAGGTTCGTGTCGATATCCTCTTGTTGAATATATTCTTGCGCGTCTTTCGTCCGCTGTTTTCCACCCAGACCCGCCATTCTATTGAATCGGTCCTGCAGGCTTTTACCCGGGTAATTTTGCAGGAAGTCAGCATGAAGCAGGAATTAGCCAACCTTGAGCAATTCAGGCAGACATATGGTGATTGCGGGATCAGATTTCCCCGGGCCTTTTCCAGTTACAGCTCCGATTGGGCGTTAGTGATGAGTTTTGAGGAGGGAGTGCGCATTGATGACAGCCGGGCTATCGCGCAGCTGAATCTCAGCTTTGACGATCTGATGCAGCAGCTGGTGCTGTTTTATACCGAACAGATGCTGGTCAAAGGGTTTTATCATGCCGATCCACATCCGGGCAATCTGCTGGTCAATCCGGCAGGGGAGCTGGTCCTGCTTGATTTCGGTATGGTCAGCCGGATCTCGCAGAACCTGCGCCAAGCGATGATATATGCAGTTAAAGCGGCCTATGAAAGAGATTTCGAGCTTCTCGTCAGCGCAACCCGAAAAATGGGCGTCCTCACTGAAGAATCGGACCTGGCCGCATTGAGTGAGGTTGCCGAGCAGCTGTTTGAAATTTTTGACAGTGAACACCTTGACGCATCCAGCATGCAGGAGCTGGCATTCGGCGTTCTTGATCTACTGCGTGAGCAGCCATTTAAATTGCCCCAGGAGGTGATTTATGTGATGCGGGTCAGTTCGCTAATCGAAGGATTGGGAACCCAATATGTTGATAATTTTAATGGTGTCAAAGATATTCTGCCAATTCTTCAGCGCAATCTGCCGCGCGCCTTGGGAGAAGATGCGCTCCCTTTGCGACGGCTGGGTCAAGAGCTCGCCCAGTTGCCTCTAACGCTGATTAAAGCCCGCCGGGTTATCGAGCTTGCAGAACAGGGTGACCTGGCGGTGCGGATGGCCCCGGCCGATCGCCGTTACCTGCTTGAACGGTTGGCAAAAATAATTCATTCCCTCGGCTGGTTGATCTTTTTCCTGGCTCTCGCCTTCTACTTTCAGCAGCTCGAAGGGGAGTGGACGATCTATGTTTCAGCGGGCAGCCTGGCCGCTGCAGCCGGCCTGCTGATGGGCAAGAGGTGAATGTTCATGAAAGTCAGTAAGACGATCAACGCTCCGAGCGAAAGGGTCTGGGATATTCTCATCGATACCGAGCTCTGGTCTCACTGGGGGCCCTCGGTACGACGGGTCGACTGCCCGTCACGGCGAATCGGCGCTGGGACAAGTGGTCGTATACAGACGGCGGTTGGTATCTGGCTGCCATTTGAAGTCACCGTCTTCGAGGCGCCACATTACTGGCATTGGCGAGTTGCCGGGATTCCGGCAACCGGTCATCGCCTGGAACACCTGGCTGCTGATCGCTGTCGGCTCAGCTTCGAGATTCCTTATGGGGCTCTGCCCTATGCGCTGGTCTGTCGGCTGGCGGCAGAAAAAATCGCTCACTTGGCGGAACAGAGTTCAGCGCTTGGCGAGGGGCCAGATGGTGCTGAAGCCGCCGTCGACGGCAATGATCTGCCCGGTGATCCACTCCGCCTCGTTCGACAGCAACCAACAAATCAGCCCGGCGGCATCCGCCGCCTGGCCGTAACGGCCAAGGGGATATTGTCCGGCGATCTGCTGTTCAGCCTTCTCGCCGGCGAAAAAGCCTTCCGTGGCCGAGGTGCGCATCAGGCCCGGGGCCAAGCCATTGATCCGGATTCCATGGCTGGCATAAGTCGCGGCAACGCTGCGGACCAGCCCCTCTATCGCAGCTTTGGCCGCGCCGACCGCGGCGTGGTTGCTGA
>CAMYNC010000180.1 GCA_947259685.1 uncultured Desulfuromonadales bacterium
GGCTGGTACGGAAAGCATTACTTGTGTTGTGAGATGAATGTGAGATTCAGATGGTAGGGTTTGAGACTGCCGCGAAGCGGCTTACTTGAACCAAAGCAATGAACCGGACGGAAAATACGTCTGTGCTAGGCCAAAAAACAAAACCTAAAATTGCGGTGATGGCAAGGTCTTCGCGTCGCCGCCAGTTATCAGTAACCGTTCGGCACAATGAACATGAGACGTCTCTTCGGCGCCAGGGAAGGACCGATATGGTAAGAATCCTGATGGCGCTTTTGGTCGGCGTCTTCCTTGTTTTCAGCATCCTGAGTTGCGCGCCCGTGGTGGGTTCGCACGCGATAGGAGGAGCACACCAGCCCCAGTTCAATGTCGGCTATCAGGTCTTCGATCTCAAGTACCGAGAGGACGAGCAGGAGCAAACACTCACCGTGGCCGTCTGGTATCCGACTGCGGCGCAGCCGAAGTCGCACAACTACGGGGGACCAACAGGCGGCAACGTTGCTGTCAACGCAACGCCCCGTGCCGAAGGCGGCCCTTATCCTTTGCTGGTCTTTTCGCACGGGTACGGGGGCGGTGGCCTCGGCGCAGTGTTTTTTACCGAAGCCCTTGCCGCTCGTGGCTGGATCGTGGCATGCCCGGACCACCATGACAAGCATTCGGCCGTCCGCATACGGACCGGCCAAGAGAAAGACTTCGACCGCCTCGGTTTTCTGCAGTACGCCAAGGAGATAGCAGCTTCCGGTCCCGGTGACCGGGTCAAGTATCTATACCGGCTGGACGAGATGAGGCTCGTATTGGACCGCCTGCTGACTTCCGATCTCTTCAGGAAATTAATCGACAGAGATCGTGTTGCTGTCGGGGGACACTCTTTTGGAGGATTCACGGCACTGGGGCTCAGCGGGACCATCGAGGAGCGCCATGATCCCCGCATCAAGGCCGTTTTGTTGTTCTCGACGGGGGCCGGTGGTTATCTGTTCGGGAAGGACGAGCTTGCTGCCGTGCGGATTCCATCCATGCTGTTCATGGGAGAACGAGAAGAAGACCAAATGCGCGGCTCCGAAACGATGTCGCAGCTTTCAGTCAAGATATACAGAAACGTATCGTCGCCGAAGTACTTCCTCGAGGTTAAGGGGGCCAACCATTTTTCGTTCAATAATCGCTTCGCGGACAACCGCTGGACGGGGCTACTGAGCGGCACTGAGGAGCAGTTCGAGGTTATTCGACGATACTCGATTGCTTTCTTGGAGAAGCACGTCGCTGGAAGAAGGGACTCCGACCACGTTCTGGAGCGGAGTGACCCACTGCTTACACGCTACGTTACGCAACCGGTTCCGGACGCATCCAAACAAAGTTTGGATGCGTCCCACGAGATAATGCGACACGCCGTACCAGATGCTCCAGCGGACGCGGACAAGCCGCGCCACTGAGCTTGGTCGTTGTGCTGCAACAATTTAGAAATAATGAATTAATACAAAAGGATGCATCATGACAGATTTGACAAAGGGACAAAAAAAGCATCTTCGCGAACTCGCTGCAAAGTGTTACGAAAAAGAAATGTCTGCTGCCCTCAATGAACTCAATAAGCATTTTAAAAAATGGGAATCCAAAGAAATAACCACTTGGGACCTAGATGAAAAAATCCATCACCACTACAAAGGAAAATCGAGAGATTTATACAAATTCTACGAACAGCTTAATGACCCAAGAATTGCAGTTGCACGTGCCATTGCAAATGAAATCATTGCAATTGAAGAGGTGAGGGATGATTGCAGGCCCATACTTGAGCGAACTGTAGAGTATTACAATGAGATGAAATAAAAGCAGCAGAACAATAAAATGATCCGGACGGAAAATACGTCTATGCAAAATTGAAAAGCAAAATCTAAAATTACGGTGGGTCACGCAAGTTCGCGTCGCCGCCGGTTATCGTGAACCGTTAGGTGCAAAAAAATAAATAGGTAACAAGATGTGGATGTTGGAATATAAAAAAGACAGTTGGTGGTTTTGGCTTGTCACCGCCATTCTTCTGTCGTTCGGTATCTTGGGTGCGCCCTTGTTTTTCAAATTGGCAATTTTTCTAACGATCATCCAAACAATCTACTTTTCCATCAAGTTGAAAAATATAATTTCATTTCCAATACAAGTGAGAGTTTGCTACCTCGGCTTACTATTAATTTCCCAGCCCCAAATACTTCAATGGCTTTACTGGGTCCCAACTATCGGCACGTGGGCGCAGGTTCTTGTTGGCTACTGCCTCATGGCACGTTGCGTTTCAATGTTTCCATGGAATAGGGAAGAAGACTTTTCGTTTCAATATTTCAAAAACACAATATTTTCACGACCAGTCCACGGGAGCATTAAGCAGGAGCAAATGGCATAAAGTACTGAACGGGGACATAGTTAACAAAGCGTTCTGGGTACATAGGTAACACTTTTCGTCGTATCCGGAGGTTGCCAATTTTATTTTCTCCCCATGTGAGTGCTGCCGAAAGAAGGGGAGGTTCAGCCAACAGCCCAGGGACGGATGTCTGAGCGAAGCGAGTTTTCGTATCCTTGCTGGCTGGAAATTGCCGGAGAGAGGGAACCCCGAAGGGGCAAACGGTGGGCGCATCTTTTTGGTTACTTTCTCTCGGGCGATCAGAGAAAGTAACTCGCCTGGCGGGGCGACTCCCGCCGAGGTAGTCTCTCTAGGACAGTTAGACAGTTGTGGACGTTAAGAGCCGCCGGTGATCATGAACCGTTATGGATTTGAAGCATGAAAATCATTGCAATACTAATATTTCTTCTCATCCCCCTGCAGGCACATTCATCATGCGTTGTTCTCCTTCATGGCTTAGCTCGATCTGACAGCTCCATGAAGATACTTGAGAATGAACTTCAGGAGCAGGACTTTCAAACAGTTAACGTAGACTATCCCTCAAGGGACTACACCATAGAGGTGCTAGCGGAAAAAACCATACCGCCGGCGCTTGAGCAGTGTTCAACTGATGACGATATTTATTTTGTAACCCACTCAATGGGCGGGATACTAGTTCGCCAATATTTGGCCAATCATACAATTCCAAATCTACGCCGCGTTGTTATGCTCGGCCCTCCTAACAAGGGGAGTGAGGTAGTAGACAAATTGAAAAACATCCCTGGTTTTCATTTCATAAATGGTGACGCTGGAATGCAACTCGGCACAGGTGAAATGAGCATTCCAAGCAAACTCGGCAAGGCAGAATTTGATGTGGGAATTATTGCAGGAACAAAAAGCATAAACTGGATTTTGTCCTTGATCATACCGAGTACTGATGATGGAAAGGTTTCAATCGAAAGAACAAAACTAGAAGGCATGAATGACCATATTGAAATGGAAACCTCTCACCCGTTTATGATGAAAAATCAAAAAGTCATTGCTCAGGTCATTCATTACCTGAAAAACGGTGAGTTTGAGCGGTAAAAAGGCGCCAAATCAATGAACCGGACGGAAAATGTTTCTGCGCTAAATTGTAAAGAAAATCGAAAATTGCGGTGGGTCATGCAAGTCCCCCCCCATGTGAGTGCCGCCGATAGAAGGGGATTTTCAGCCAGCAGCCCAGGGACGGATGTCTGAGCGAAGCGAGTTTTCGTATCCTTGCTGGATGGAAATCTCCGCAGTGAGGGAACCCCGCAGGGGCAAACGGTGGGCGCATCTCTTTGGTTACTTTCTCTCGGGCGATCAGAGAAAGTAACTCGCCTGGCGGGGCGAATCCCGCCGAAAATGATTTAATGGTGTAAGGGGTATTCACGGTGAGTCACGCAAGCTCGCGTCGCCGCCGGTTATCTTTACCGTTGAGGCTGTAGAAAAATCTCGTTAGCCCGCAGGAATTAATATGGAAATCAAATTTTCAGAAATTGATACCGCATTCACGTTTGTAAGTTTCGGTGCTCAGTACGAACACTATGCCTACCTCAATAAAAAGACCGGTGAAACTTATTACGTGTCCGAACTTGGTGATTCCGATGAAGACATTCCAGAAGATCTTTACGAGAATGAAGACTACATTGAAATACCCCATAAAAATGATCTTAATTTAGGGCGCAATTTGGTCTTCGACTTCGTTGCGAGTCGTCTCCCAGAAGAAATAGACAGAGTACAAAACTACTTCAGAAAAAGGGGCGCGTATTCGCGCTTCAAGGATCTACTTGAAAGAAAAGAACTACTTGATGAATGGCATCAATTTGAAAATGAGCAAACCGAAAAAGAACTACGGAATTGGTGCAAAATCAATAAAATCAAAATAGAGGGTTAACCGCTTAAATGAAATAAGCAGACTCTTCACTTAAAATTAAGTAGTAATTAGATTTGACATTTAGCATCGCCACCCGTCGTTTGCAAAGGTAGCAGGTTACACACAAAAATTGAGCGGCAAAGGAGTCTTATAAAGTCCCACCAGGTTCATGTTCGGATTGAGGATGCCTATCCCCAATCCCAGGACAAACGAATCGAACTCTCTGAAATTCGCTCCGGATCATCGTCCGGGCTAAAGCGGGAGGAAAACCTGGCTTTCTGGGAGGGTGTAGTGCCCGCTGGTAAATCTAGTAGTATCGGCTTCGGCTATATGGTGACATTTCCTGCGGATATGGAGATTAGCCTGGGTCGGTAGCAAACTTAAGTCATTTCAAGCAATGTCTCTGGAATTCTTTAATTCTGTCGAACGAGAGCATAGTTGATCTTTTATGGTCGGTTAAGAAATTGGTCAGTAAGACTTTGGCCAATTTTATCATTTCAGACACGTAAACTCTCGTCAAATATTTGAATGGCTGTAGGGCAGGGGAGTACCGAAATCCCTAGGCGGCAGGGGTTGCTGAACTAAAGCAATAAGGTAGAGGAATCCTTGGAGAGCTCCGGCCGATCCTTTTTTGATTTTTCCTTTCTCCCGAGGTCGGTTCCACACCCTCAGCGGGCTTCGAACCCCTAAAGACAACGAGCCCAACCAGTGATTTTTATCGCAGGACCTTGCCGCTAAGAAAATGGCAACAGCAACGCTACAGGCGATGATGGAAACATCCCCCCGATTGTGGTCTCTGCAAAGGGGAGGGCGGTAGTTCCTAATAATACAGCATCTGTATATTGATTCGCCCACCAACTGGGGACAGATCGAGTCCTCTTCTGTGCCCCTCAATTCTGGAGGGGGGCTTTGTATCACAAATTATCCAATCAAGCTCTTCTTTACAGAGTGCCTTTGTGCCGTTCCGGCAGAAAGTGAGCCCTTCTTATAAGGCCCAATGACCCGGTAGCTGAGATAAGTGCCAACTTTTTATATGATGTGTTTCCAAGGCGGGGTTTTGGGCGCGAAGCGCCCTGAGCGATTTTTTGGGAAGGAATTGATTGGATATAGTACAATCAATAGATGGAAACTCATATTCTCACCCAACGGACCGCTGATGATCTGATCTACACTCGGAGTGAATTGCGAGATATCCTGCTCGACGCTGTGGATACTGGGGATTGTCAGGTGACGGTCATCAAAGGCCATGCCCAGGATATCAACCGGTGTAAGTATCTGTTCTGGATTCCTGAACCGGGGGCGTTCCAGGAGCAAGTCAGGACCTATTTGCGCCGGTTGCGGCGCCTTTATGACTATCTGGTTGATTTTGGAATGGAGCTAAAACATAACCAAGGGCTGTGGATGCCCGGTGTGGCAGATTTTGAGGCTGGCGATCGTCAAATCAATATCACGGCGTCTGAAAACTGGGTATCGAGAAAGATGTCCATAGATCAGCTGCACAATGACATTGCGTCTTTAAACAGGGGAGAGGCGAGGGCGCAGCTTGATCGTGCCGCACAGAGCTATTCTGAGTTCCAAATTTGCCGCAGATCAGGAATCTCTTACCGCGTAGCCATCAGAAACGCAAAAGGAGAGCGCCGAACCTGCGGGTTGAACCAGTATTGCGTGGTTTTGGGGGCGGTGCAGATTGTAACGAAAGATCCGCGCTACCGGAAGAAGCGTGCTGATGCCTGGCGAGGGGTTGAGGAACCGTTGTTTAAATATATCGGCAGGGAAGGGCCGTTGTGGCTGGTTTATCCGGTAAATAAGAGGCCCGGCGTCGGAGGGGGGGTGACACCGGGCCAATAAAGGACAAGTTTTTTCAAACAAGCCCCTCAATTGAAATTATTCTCCAAAAAAGGACTTTGGTCAATCTCCTGGAAGTGGCGACTTACAGTAACGCTCGATTTTGGCTGTATCCAGACTCATAATTTCTTACGGAGCAACTTCCAAGGCGCTTGCCGCAAGGTGTTATTTTCGAGTTGAAGTAGCTCCTGCTTGATGTTTCACAAGTCGACACCTGTAGGAATCTTAACAGTTGTGAAAAAGCCGGCGGAACATGGATAGCTAGACACCTTCAAAGCTACCTAAATTTGAAAATCGGCAGATCTGGCCTGATTTCAAAGATCAGCGTATAAATTCCTCCCCTGGTCGATCCCCTTCAATAAGATCTTTCTCAGCATCAAGTATTTGTGCAGGAC
>CAMYNC010000181.1 GCA_947259685.1 uncultured Desulfuromonadales bacterium
CTTGATTGGGGCAACCTCCACCAGAAAATTGACGCCTCTCTTTAAAGGGCTTGCGCAGGTATCAGGCGCAAACCACTTACATAATCATCACTCCCCCCCGGGGGATTTTTTTTCCACGTAAAGCGGGACGTTCGTGCAGAACGTGCATTAGTAAGTTCATTGTTACCACAAACTTCTCTCGGGTGTCACAATGCAATTTCTGCACGAACCCGGTATTTGAAATAAGTGCAACAGAGATTTAACCCCGATGAAATAAGGGCAACAAAGATTTCATTGGGCAGGTTGGGCAGGTTGGGCAGGTTGGGCAGGCAGAGACGCGGAGAGCGCAGAGAAATATTAAGGGCAGACATTCCAAGGGACAGGGAGGGCGGCAAAGGAAAACGCAGCTTCTACCCCGCAAGATTTGGTCTCTGGAGCTGAATTCAGCAGGACAGAAACAAACCGATCAGACGAGGGACCCGCCGTAGCCCTTCGATAAGCTCAGAACTGTGGCGCGGCAGGCCAGTTCGGCAGAAATTCTTGGTTGAATATCATTTCATACTTGACATGTTGTAAACATGAAAGTATGCTTAAAACATGTCTAAAATGATTCAAATAAGAAACGTTCCCGACTCTTTGCACAGAAAGCTGAAGGCAAGAGCAGCCATTGAAGGAATGACGCTCTCTGATTATCTATTGGCCGAAATGCGGCATAGTGCAGAGCGGCCGTCATTGAGAGAGCTTCGGGAAAGGCTGACCAAGCGCAGACCGATTTCTACAGCAGTTCCACCTGCCGATGCAGTGCGACAAGAGCGGGAGTTGCATTGATTGTATTAGACGCGTCAGTAGTACTTGAAGTCCTCCTCCGAAGCCAAGTCGGATTAGAGATCGAAAAGCGCATTTTTTCTCCTCGAGAGAGTCTCTTCGCACCCCACCTTCTTGATCTGGAAGTGGCTCAAGTCGTTAGACGCTATTGTGCATTCGGTGAGATCGATTCAGAGCGCGGAAAAGAGGCCATCGAAGATCTTAAGGACCTTCCTATCAACCGATATCAACACGATATTTTCTTGAACCGGGTATGGGCGCTCCGGCACAATATGACCGCTTACGACGCTGTCTATGTTGCTCTGGCTGAGACGCTTCCTGCTCCACTTCTCACTCGTGACGCACATTTGGCTTCAGCTCCCGGTCATGAAGCGTTGATTGAGCTAATCTAGCCCGGATTCTGAGCAAATAGATTCACAAATACTGTAACGTATTATTTATTGAAACCCTGTTATTATTTGATCTCACCACAGAGCCACAGAGAGCACAGCGCGGCAAAGCCGCAACCAAATGAGCCCTTAATTTGCGATTGGTTCGATGCTAAGATCGCTGAAGGTGCGGGTTTCTGTGCTCATCGTCGTCTCCCGATAGGCAAAAAAGTAAAGAATCCAGGCCCAAAGGACCTGGCTTTGGTTTGCCCCCTGGAAGGGGGCTCTCCATGATCCTGCTCTGCTCAACATACTTATGGAGTGTTGGAGTAATGGAGTATTGGAAAAACGAAGACCCAACACCGATCTTCTGCAACTTTAAACAGAGAGCATCGAGGAATCTCTGATGTATAAAGTGCATGAGTGATAGACCATCACTCCAGTACTCCAATACTCCATCACTCCTTGAAACTGTTACAGGCAGAGCCATTTAACTCTGATCTGGCCCCGATGACAAGGATTCGATGCTGGAATAAAATCATTTCACCTGGGCCGAACAATGCCCAATTTTTTCATTCTGGATTCAAGGGTTGTCGGTTTTAACCCCAGGAGGTTGGCCGCGCCCTTTTGGCCGCTGACGCGCCAGGAGGTTTTGTTCAGGACATCGATAATATGGTTTCGCTCCACCACTTCAAGCCTCAGGTTTTTGTGCAAATTGGTGGATAAACCGGCAGGGGGATTCAGTTGCAGAACTCTACCTTGACTGATAATCATGGCATGCTCGATCACATTTTTGAGCTCTCGAATATTTCCGGGCCAAGGATACTGCTGCAGGGCATCGATACTTTTTTGAGAAATCTTTTCGATAGCCTTACCCATGGGTTTTTCAAATTCTTTGACAAAAGCCCAAACCAGCAAAGGGAAATCCTCAATGCGGTCCCGCAGAGGGGGAACGGTGATAGAAAACACATTCAAACGGTAATAAAGATCTTCACGAAACCGACCGTCTGCTGCGGCCCTGGCAATGTCCCGATTGGTGGAGGCGATGATCCGAACGTTGGCACTGATCGTCTGAGGATTTCCCAAGCGCTCGAACTGTCCTTCCTGAAGCACCCTCAGGAGTTTGGCCTGCAGTTCCAGCGGAATCTCACCGATTTCATCCAGGAAGATGGATGATCCATCGGCGATCTCAAAACGACCGATTTGACGCGTCATGGCGCCGGTATAGGCCCCCTTTTCGCGACCGAACAATTCGCTTTCAAGGAGCGTCGCCGGCAGGGCCGCGCAATTTAGCGTGACCATCTGACGATCTTTGCGAAGACTTAATTTATGAATTGCGCGTGCCATTAGTTCCTTGCCGGTGCCGGTCTCACCAAGTATCAGCACCGTGGAGTCGGTTTTGGCAACTTGCTCGGCCTCGCTTAACATTTTCCTGACAAGCTCACAATTGCCGATGATTTCTGCATGCTTGTGTTTGACTTCAATCTCTTTGCGCAGATATATGTTTTCTTGTTCGATCTGATCTTTTAATTTCTTTATTTCAGCCGTGCGTTTTTCGACAAGGTTCTCCAGGTGCAGCTGCATGTTGCGCAGTTCCATGTGGGTTCGCACCCGGACCAGGACTTCCTCCTCCTCAAATGGCTTGGTGATAAAGTCCACCCCTCCAGCTTCAAAGCCTTGGACCCTGTCCTGCACTTCCTGCAGCGCGCTGATGAAGATGATCGGAATGTCACGCGTCCGCTCATCCTGTTTCAGACGCTTGCAGACCTCGAAGCCATCCATCCCCGGCATCCTCACATCCAGCAGGATCAGAGACGGGGGCCGGGCCATTGCCGAATCAATGGCCAGTTGCGGCCTTTCCCCCGTGCGGACCTGGTAACCTGCTTGACCAAGAAATTCAGCCAGCAGCTTCAGATTGTGAATTTCATCATCAACAATGAGAATGTCGACGGGGATGTCGCCGGCGGCATTTATCGAATTTTGGTTGGTAGGCATAGAATCAAAGGTTCAAAGTTAAAGGTTCAGGGTTCAGAGTTCTGGGTTTAGGGTTCAGAGTTCAAGGTTCAGGGTTCTGGGTTTAGGAAAAGGTGTCAGGTGTCGGGTTTCAGCCCGCCCTGGTGCGATATGACGGATTCTTACTGTTCGCTGCAAGAGATCCCAATGTTGTAGTATCATCCAGGTTTATATAAGGTTAGGTCTGGGCCAGGGGTGTCAGAAACTGCTGTGCTGGAACCTCATTGACATGGAAATGCTGCCCTCTGGAGCGGAGAGAGTGTTGGAGTATTGGATTAGTCTTTTCCATATACTGCATTGCTTTCCTTGACAACCAAATGGTCAATCCAGTCTCCTCGATCACGCTTCCGTTCTAAGCTCTCCACGAGTTTAAGAAGCCCATTTTCCAATTTATAGGCCTGGGAATCAAGTCTTTCAAATTGTTCCTCAGATATCTGTTTTGCTTTTCGATAGCTGTAAAGCCCCGATACTGATTCTCCCAACGAACCGAGAGAAATATTCAGAAAATTTAGGTATTCCTTAATCGAGCGACGGCAGTATCCCTTTTACCCTGTTAAATAAGATTTGAGCCTCCTCTTTAAAAACATCTTCCCGTGATATGTCTTCAAATACTTCTCTCTTTTTAATGCATCAGCCTGAGATAGACATGCTTCATAGTAAATCAGTTTCAACGGTCCCCTGTCTCTGGTTGATTCAACAACTCCTTTAGTGTGCCGCTCAAATCTTAGCTTGAGATCTTTTGTATAACCCACATAGAATTTCATGTCACCTAAACTCTGCAAAACATATGTATAAAACATTCCTACCTCAAGCTATTTAACTGGGCAAGTATTGCGATGTACAGGATCAGCTGAAGCAATCTGTTGTGAAGCAACCCGCTTCAGCTCAAAAGGAAAGGACCGAAAGACGTCATACGTCAAAGCGTAATAATTGATTGCATCGTTCCACACAATCAACTTCTGATATCCACGGTTCTTGTTTTTTCTCATTACATCATTACTCCACTACTCCATCACTCCATTTTTTATCCTTTTACCTCTCCAAGAAGGTCGCAGATCAGGCCTAGTTGGAAATTATCCGCAAGTGTTCGCAAGCCTTTGGCCGTATCCAGAGACACTGGTTCGATGCCTGCGATGACGGCAATGATTGCTTCCCTGTCCAGCGTCAGTGCCGCCTCACGCAGGTCCTGAAGCAATTTCGGGGGCAGCTCGGCCAGCATCTCGGCGGTAAGATTTATCCCCTGCTTCTGGGCCGTCACCGCGTCCCTGTCTTTGTAAATATATTTTATACCCAATTGTCGGGCCATGGACTCAAAAATCTCATGGTCTCGGAAGGGCTTGCGGACCACTTCATCACAGCCGCAGGCCAGAATTTCGTCATGCCGCTCTTCTAAAACAATGGCGGTGACCGCCACAATCTTAACCGCCTCTCCTCCCGGCAATGTCCGAATTTTGCGGGTGGCCGCAAATCCATCCAAAACCGGCATACGCATGTCCATCCAGATAAAATGAGGGTGCCATTCCTGAAATATCGAGATCGCTTCTTCACCGTTATTTGCCTCCTTCACATGACACCCAATATTGGTGAGCAGGCTTGTGAGCAGGATCCGGTTCTCGGGCTTGTCATCCACCACCAGGAAGCGCCATTCCGGCTGATCGGCCTGCAGTCCAATAACTTCTGCTACGGGAACCCTACTGGGCATTGCTGTCCCTGTTTCAACCATTTGAAAGGGGATTTTGACTTTGAATAGCGAACCCCGGCCCGGGTTGCTTTCGATCGTAATTTCGCCGTTCATTATTTCCACCAGCGTTTTTGAAATCGCCAACCCCAACCCCGTGCCTCTTTCCATATTTTGGGCATGGTCAAACCTGACGAAGGTTTCAAACACCTCATCCAGTCTATCTTGGGGAATACCTGGACCACTGTCCTGCACTTCAAACTGCAGCATCACCATGTCAGGATCGTCCGTCATCGGTTGCGAGCGGCCGCGCAGCCACACGTCCCCCGTCTCGGTAGACTTTACCGCGTTGCCCAGCAGATTGATCAGGACCTGGCGCAGTTTGCCGTCGTCGCCCTGAACATATGGAGGAAGTGCCGGGTCCAGTTCGAGGGTGAAACGCAAACCTTTGCCCTCAGCCCGCGATTTCATCATCTGTCCCACTTCCTGAACCGTCTGGGTGACGTCAAATATTTCCTGCTTCAATTCGACGCGCCCCGCCTCAATGTTGGCCAGGCTCAGGATATCGTCAATCATGCCCAACAAGTGCTCGCCGCTGCGATTGATGATGTCCAACCGCCCATGTTGCTCAGCACTCAAGTCCGATTCACGCTCCATAAGGCGGGAAAAACCGAGAATCGCGTGGAGCGGGGTGCGCAGTTCGTGACTCATGTTGGTTAGAAATTCACTTTTGGCTTGGTTTGCCCTTTCCGCGTCTTCTTTGGCATCTTGCAATTCCTGGGTTCTTTGCGCCACCTGAATCTCGAGTTTATGGCTTCTGGTTTCAATCGCGCTTACCCGCCAGCGGTATCCTCCGGCAAGCAGCCCTATGGCTACCACCACCATACTGATCCTGAACCACAGCGCTTCCCACGTTGGCGGGGTCACGGTGATGCGGACCGAGGCGCCCTCCTCGTTCAAGATACCATCATTGTTGGAACCGATGACCCTGAAGACATAGTCCCCAGGGTCCAAATTGGTGTAAGTAGCAAAGCGCCTCGTGTTGTCTACCTCGTTCCACTCCGCCTCGAAGCCTTCCAACCTGTACTTGTAGCGGTTCTTCTCCGGTGCCCGATAATTCAGCACAGCAAACTCAAAAGAAAAGACCCGGTCCAGGTAGGAGAGGACCAGGTGGTCGGTCTCGAGGATCGATTCTTGCAGGACCGAGTCGCCGCCGATGGGGACCGGCTTGTTCGCCAGTTGAAAGTCGGTAATCACAACGGGCGGTATTTGAGGATTATCCACGATCTGCTCCGGGTAGAAGGCGTTGAAACCCTTGGCGCCCCCAAAGAACATCTCACCACTATTACTTTTATAGTAAGAGTTTACTGGTAAAAATGAATTGCCTTGCAGCCCATCACTTACATCGTAATTGCGGAAGGTTCCCGTCTGTGGATTGAATCGTGACAGCCCCCAGGTGGTATTGATCCACAGGTTTCCGCCCTCTTCATCAGGGGAGGCATCCTCTTCCAATATACCCCACACCGTATTGCTTGAAAGTCCATTCTTGACGGTGTAGTGGATAAATTGATCATTCTCACGGTCAAGTTTATCCAGCCCTCCCCCCA
>CAMYNC010000182.1 GCA_947259685.1 uncultured Desulfuromonadales bacterium
TCCTGTTTCTCGGCCCGGAAATCGTCCGCGTCTGGCGGGGCCAGACCAGCTTTACCATTCGCCATCCATGGGTGGTCGCCTTCGCCTTTGGGCTGCTGCTGATTTTGTGCTTTGGCCCCGTCGCCAATCTGTGTGCCCATGAGATTCGGCCTGCGGTGTTGAACATTGTTGAGCAGAAGCCCGGCTGGTTTGACGTCACCTGGAAGGTACCTGTGCTTCCTGGCTACGAGGTTGATTTAACAATGGTCCTGCCGGAAAGCCTCGTTCCATACGGCCCTCCTGCTAACCATGATATCCCCGGTGCCAAACTCCAATATTCTACGTACCAGGCCAAAGAGGGAGCTTTGAGCGGTGAAACCATCTTCATCGATGGCCTTTCGACTACACAGATCGATGTCATGGTGCGGATCAATTTTGCTGATGGCACGACCCAGTCAGCGATTCTACGGCCAATGAGTCCTTCCTTCACTGTACCTGCTCCGGGCACAAGGGCCGAGATCGCCTGGGTTTACATGCGGCTGGGAGTCGAACACATTCTGCAGGGCGTTGATCATCTGCTCTTCGTCCTTGGCCTACTCCTGATCGTTAGCCGGCGATGGATGCTGCTAAAAACCATTACTGCTTTTACCATCGCCCACAGCATCACCCTGGCGATTGCCACCCTCGGTTACGCCAGTGCACCAGGACCACCGCTGAATGCGGCGATCGCGCTGAGTATCCTGTTTCTCGGCCCGGAAATCGTCCGCGTCTGGCGGGGCCAGACCAGCTTTACCATTCGCCATCCATGGGTGGTCGCCTTCGCCTTTGGGCTGCTGCCGCTACTGCTCTTTAATGTCGGTGTGGAAATAGGCCAACTGTTCTTTGTTGGAACGATCCTGCTGCTCGAACGATCTTTCCGGGTTCTCGAAGTTCGCTGGCCCCGCTGGGCAGAAGTACTTCCGGCTTACACGGTTGGTGGACTTGGCGCTTTCTGGACCATTCAAAGGGTGGCAATCATGTTTGGAGGGTTTGTAAAATGAAAAACTTTTCTTCACGCATCAGCTTGCAAACTGTCTGTCTTATTCTCCTGAGTTTGATCTGTGCACAGTCTGCCTGGGCACATATTGAAGGTGGACAGGCGGCTGGGTTTCTGACCGGCCTGCAGCACCCCTGGTCGGGTCTCGATCATATCCTGGCGATGGTCGCTGTTGGCCTCTGGGGAGCGCAACTCGGTAGCCCGGCCCTGTGGATGTTACCGGTCGCCTTCCCGATAATGATGGCAGTGGGCGGCATGCTGGGTCTGATCGGGATTCCGGTTCCCGGTGTCGAGATCGGCATTGCCCTTTCAGCGATTGTGCTCGGAGCGATGGTTCTGGCCGAAGTGCGACCTAAACTGGTCATTGCTGTCGTGATGGTTGGTGTGTTTGCGATCTTCCACGGACATGCCCACGGCACCGAACTACCAGCCGGCCAAAGCGGCCTGCTGTACAGCATGGGATTTGTCATTGCCACCGGTTGTTTGCACGGAGTCGGCGTGGCCCTCGGCCTGGTTAACGCGCTTCCGATAGGTAAGTTTGTTATGCGGGGAGCCGGAAGCTTTATTGCGGTTATGGGCATGTTTTTTTTATGGAGTTCGTTGACATGAGACGAGATTCTAAATCAAAAAACTGGAGTGGCCGCTTAATGGTTGTTTTGGCTCTGCTGTTTTTCCCTGTACCCGCTTTTGCGCACTTGGTGACCACCGGGTTGGGTCCGGTCTACGACGGCATCGGCCATTTGGTGATGACCCCGGAGGACCTGATACCAGCGCTGGCGGTAGCTCTTTTTGCCGGTCTGCGTGGAACGGAAACGGGCAGACGTGCCCTGTTTATTCTGCCTCTGGTCTGGTTTGTCGGAGGGGTAGGGGGCGTCATCATTAAAGGCGTGCCAAACTTCTCAGCATCAACGGTGAGCATGGTTTCCGCCATCACAATTTTGGTTCTTGGCCTGCTGATAGCGGTAGATCTGAAGCTTTCCAACCGCTGGTTTACGCTCGTTGTCATCCTTGTAGGGGCAATCCACGGCCTCATGAACGGTGTCGCGTTAAGAGAAAATTCCGGTGTGCTGGGGCTGATTGGCATCATGGTCACCCTGTTTGTTCTGGTCGCGCTGATCGCCGCGCTGGTCGCATCACTGAAAAAGCCCTGGACCAAAATTGTGGTGCGTGTTTCTGGTAGCTGGGTGGCGGCTATCGGCATGCTGATGTTTGGTTGGCTGTTTCGAGGTCAGGTTTAATCAACCCGTTTCGCCTTCGGTTTTCATGCTGTGGGGTGAGTTTGTTCACAGATTTTTTTGAGGAGGTTTGTTATGTCACGCTCTGTTTGTAAAGGCATTCTGCGTTATTCATTTGGTCGCCTAGGGGGGATCTTAATAATGGTCTTCTGTCTGGTTTCTCTGTCAGTTGCCGCTTGGGCTGCTGACCCTGCTCCTGCTCCTGGGGCAAAGGACCTGGCAAAGCAGTCACAAAACCCTGTGGCTAAACTGATCAGCGTACCGTTTGAGAATAATGCAACCTTCAATAACGGCAAAGATGATCACTTCGTTAATATTCTCAACGTAAAACCGGTTATCCCGATGAGTCTCACCAAGGACTGGAACCTGATCAACCGCTTCATTATCCCGGCTATCTACACAGATGAACCGGTCGCCGATTCCTGGATCCCGGTGGGTGGTGGCGGTGCTCACACTTTTTTAAAAAAACAAGACGGAGATAATACCAGGTTCGGGCTGGGCGATATTACCTATCAGGGGTTCTTTTCCCCAGCTAAACCCGGAAAAATCATCTGGGGTTTGGGTCCTCAACTCAATATCCCCACTGGCAATGACCCATTCACTTCGGACCAATGGTCAGCGGGCCCCGCTGCCGTTGTGCTGACCATGCCGGGATCCTGGGTCATCGGCGCGTTGGTTTCAAATGTCTGGTCGATCGGCAACGGCTATAACGATGCTCCGGATGTCAACGCGCTGGTCGCCCAGTATTTTATCAACTACAACATGAAGGGTGGCTGGTATCTGTCATCAGCCCCGGTGATTTCAGCGAACTGGGAGGCTGACGATAGTGACGATCGCTGGGTGGTGCCGGTTGGTGGCGGTGTTGGTCGAGTGTTTAAGCTCGGCGAGCAGCATGTGAACATGAAACTGGCTGCCTACAACAGTGTCATCAAGCCCGATGATGCGTCGGACTGGAACGTGCAGTTTACCTGCACCTTCATGTTCCCGAAATGATTCAGGGATGACTGGCCGTGATGATGGTGTGAGGTGGGGGAAGCTAGATTGATGGCTCTTGACGGGTTCAAGGTTTGTTGAAAAATACCTGGTTTTAGGAGAGGAAAAATGAAGTTTATCGAATGCAAAACCTTGAAATGCTGCGTATGTGCCATTTTCGTATTGGCAGCATTTCTTTTGACCTCGCCGCGGGTATCCGTGGCAAAAGATTTGCCTGAAAACTGGGAGTTTCAGGCCGCGTTAAATCTGTGGGCACCTGCCATCAAGGGTGAATCAGCGACTGGCGCGGATATTGACATCACCTTAAGTGATGTTGTCGACAATCTCGATTTTACCCTTATGTCCACTGTCGATGCCAAAAAAGGCAAGTGGATGTTCATGGTCGACGTGCTTTACATGGACTTAGAAGACTCTTCAAATACCAACGTGATAAACACGATTCCTTTACAGCTAGATGTCGATAATATCGAACTGAAAGCCTGGGTTGTGACTCCCATGGTGGCTTACAAGGTAGTGAATTCGAACCGGCTAAGTCTTTACCTGCTGGCAGGTGCACGCTATTTCTGGTTGGAAGGCAATTTGAAATATACAAAACGAGAAGGCATTTTAACCCCTGTAACAACCAATTTTTCAGATACAAGTTCAGGGCATGTGTGGGACGGGATTGTCGGCACCCGGGGGGCCGTCACTCTCGATGATAAATGGTATCTGCCCTTTCATTTCGATGTCGGAACCGGTGATACAGACTTGACCTGGCAAGCCTATGCCGGGGTCGGCTATAAATTCAGCAACATTGACATAACTGCAGGGTATCGCCATTTGGACTGGGATTTTGACGACGACGGCACATTCGGTGCCGCATTAAATGACCTCTATATCACCGGTCCCATGGTTGGTATCAAGTACAGGTTTTAAAACTAGGTCAGATTATTTGTTCAGAAGTCACAACCAAATAAAAGAGTATTGGGGGAAAACACTTCTGACCCATTTGAAAAACAGTCACGAGTGAGTAGATGGGATTGGAGTTTCCGGGGCTCCAATCTCATCTTTTTTTGGTTTCATTCTGCCCTAGATCGATCTTTGCTTTCCGCTGCGTTTGCTATACGAGATCCGTGTGTGGATTCTTTAAATGTCGTCTCTGCCTATTGTGAACCTGTAAAATTTTTGTGTAAATTGCTCGAAATAACCAACAAAAAAAGCATTTCAAAGTAGTGACGAAATGGAGCCCCGGTCATTGCTGGGGCTTCTTCATTTTCTGTGTCTCGTAGTAAGTTTTGACCGGCCGAATCCGACAAGTTTCGACTTATCGAACGTAGATCGAAGATCCTTCCCCTCCAATCTGCCGACCAGCCGAAAACGTCTTAGAAGTTGCTCCGCATTGGATCATGGGGTCGGAACCGGCCATCGATGCCATGTCTTGAATGTCGCCACTTCCAGTAAAGGCCCCGCTACTTGATACAGCTAAGGGAGTTTCATCAATCGCTCACTGCGCCAAATTCTTACAATAGCAATTTGCTGAGCACCGCGACGATAGACAATCCTAAATGGTGGGTGTATCAATTCCCTCAGTAGCGTCTGATTGAACTCAGGAACAACCCGCCATCGGTCTGGATGAGTAGGCAAATCCTCTATCAAGGCGATAATTTCCTGTAAAAATCGCTCACCAACATCCGGCACCTGCTGTTCTCTATAATATTCACGAATCTCTTCCAAATCCAGAATAGCCGATTCGGCAAATATCACTGATAGTGATGTCGTCATTTAATTACTTCAGTCCCAAGCGTTTTTTGACATCAGACAGGTTTGATTGCCGACTGCTGTCAAGATCTCCCAAGCCTTCAACCACAGCACGCATAAATGCTTTTTCTTCCTCGGCCTGTTCGTAATCCTCAAGGGACTGCATAACAGCAACGCCACGTCCTCGACTGGTCAGAAGAACTGGGCGGTGGGACTCACTGGTGTGTCGCACTACTTTGCCTGGATTTACTTTGAAGTCTGTCAGTGGAACGACATCTTCGGAAAATTTTACGTTCATAGCCACAACCTCCTATTACACATGGAATAGCACCAGAAAGAGCACCTGTCAAGAGCACCAGATAAAAGGACCATTCATCTCTCTTATGGAAATAGAAGCCCAGTAATCTTTCCAGCAAATTTTGTCTGATTAATGTCCCAAAGCAGGAAAGGCCCATGATCTCGTAATCATGGGCCTTTCGCGTGTTTATAGAGGTGACTAATTGGACGCTCCGCCAGCCATACGTCAAATCCCTATGGAAATCAGCCCTCCCCAGTGTCAGGATTGTTGCTAAATGGACCGGCGGAACCTGACAGCCAGACTACACACCTGTCTGAATTGCAAAGATTTGAGACGTATCGACCCTGACCATTGCCGCCGGCATCGGTGGACAGCTCGGAACCGCCTACGAAGTCTGCAACTATCCCGGATTTCAACTTGTCACTATATCAATTTATGATGAACAGGCCAATCAAGCATTAAAGGCCAAGCTTGGTTTAGACTTTGAACTATATTCGGATGAAACCCGCAGACTCCACACCGACTACCAGGTGCCGGTAGGCAATGGCCACGGAAAAGATCGTTATCTCCAACCTGCAGTCTTTTTTTTCAAGGCAGCGTTTGGGTGTTTGAATGAATTCAAACACCCAAATGCCTCAACCTGGGTGGCGCAACCAGCCATATCCCTGCCAGTGAGTTATTTATGCTGGTCGCTGAGCTTCCATAAAGAGAGAATAGCTGCCTATGGCATTCCTGCTTTTCTCAAGAGTATTAATGCGCTGCCCGAACTTTCCCCTGGCCTATCTTCGCCAGCTCAAATGACGCCATGATCTGCTGCATTTCCTTCAGATCTGCAGGGTCATTTTCTTTGTCATTGTAATAAATCATATAGATAACCCCGACAGAAAGGGCACCAGTCCCCGCGGTAAGTTGTTATGATTGCGATAGATACTTGATCAACTATTGCCTGAATATCATCCTCGGTTCTAATACTATTATTCATAATGACGTGCCATCATTGTGAAAAATGTCTGGTCTATAGTAAATATGACCCTAGATACACTAGGCATGCCAACCTCACTTCCTCTCGAAATAATCCAATAATTTCAGCACCATATTGACATGCACACTTGACAGCATTAGAGTCTAGCGGGGCGTGAGACATCTCTGGTGTCTCAAAAGTGTCGCGCAGGTGTTTTCGTGCTACAAAGATGTCTCAGGGAGAGTAATTTAACTCTGTTGGGGGGAGTGAATTTTCGCATCAAACAACAGAAGACCTGAGATATCTCATTCGGGTGCGAGATAATTGTTTCTTACCAGTTTTCACCCAACAGTTCATAATGTGCTTGCGGATGGACACAGGCAGTTATCTCCACATTTCCTTCTTCGCAGCGGAGGCATAGTAAGTGTATCGGTTTCTGTTCAGCCCCTCATGGGCAAAAAAATCAGCAGATTTTTTCTGTTTTCGGTCCGGCCTGTAAGACAGGTTGTGTAAACGTCACCCCGAATATAGCCCTAACTTGGAGCCTTGATTCCTTCAAGTGTCGACTTTTCAGACAGTGAGAGAGGGGGATTTCCGCACATAAGTGCCAACCCGGTGCAAGCGTCTCGGAAGTTGCTCCATATTTTATTATGGGTCTGGAGGATGCCAAATCTAGCATATCTTGAATATCGCCACTTCCAGTAATGCAGTGTTCGATATGTGCCCCAATACAGGAAAAGCCCAGGATCTGGTATCCATGGGCTTTTCGTATGTTTAAAGGGGTGACTTCCAGTAACTGTGACTTAAGGCTTCCGCTTTTTTTCGACACGAACATTATCGTAATTGGTTGTTCGTATTTT
>CAMYNC010000183.1 GCA_947259685.1 uncultured Desulfuromonadales bacterium
AGTTCCTCGAGAAATACGGTGTAGGATTGCACTTCGATCTCGAAACCGAGGTCGCGATAATCTTTGGCCAGGGTATTGAAACAGTGCGGACAGCTGGTGACCACTTTTTTCACCCCGTAGCCGTTCATCAGTTCAATATTCTCTGTCGCCAGCATCTGGTAGAGATATTCGTTGCCCATCTTGCGCATCGGTTCACCGCAGCACTTTTCCTGTTTACCAAGGATCCCAACCTTGATGTTGGCGGCTGCGCAAAGCTGGATGAAGGCCTTTGCGACCGCCTGATTACGTTTGTCGAAGGCGGCATAGCAGCCGGTAAAGTAGAGGATATCGACATCGCTGTCTTGTTCCAGGGTGACCACCGGCAGCCCTTCTGCCCAATCACCGCGGCTGGCAAAGGCCATCCCCAGCGGGTTGCCGTTGACCTCGGTGTTCTCCATCGCGGTCATCACCTCTTCGCCGGGGAATTCCCCTTCCATCAGCACTAGGTTGCGGCGCATATCGACGATCTTGCTGACATGCTCGATGCTGGCCGGGCAGATCTCCTGGCAGGCGAAGCAGGTGGTGCAGGACCAGAGCACATCTTTTTCGATTGTCTCCGGTAGGTTCGCTTCGGGATTATCAAAGGCGACCTCGCCGATCTGTTGTACCACCTTCATCGGCGACAGTGGCTTGTCGGTGTCCCAGGCCGGACAGCGCTCCTGGCAGCGTTTGCAGCTGGTGCAGGCGTCGGCATCGAAAATATCTTTCCAGTTCAAATCGGTGATCTGGGCTGCGCCAAAACTTTCGGCCTCTTCATCCTCCATGTCGAGGGTCACCAGCTTGCCTTTCGGGCCAAGGTCGGCGAACAGGTAATTGCTGCTGGTGGTGAAGATGTGGCGCAGTTTGGTAAAGGGGATGATGACGATGAAGCCGGCCACCAGGAACAGGTGCAGCCACCAGAGGCTGAGGTGCAGATTGCGCAGCGCCGCCTCGCCCATGCCGGACAGGCTTTTGGCGACCAACAGCCCGACCGGAGACCAGGGGGCCAATGGGGTTCCCAGTTCGGTGACAGCCATCCGCGCGCCTTCGATGACAAAGCCGGTGATCAAGATACTCAGCAACAAGCCGTGAATAATGATGTCATCCTTTTTGCTCTCCAGCCCCGCCGGTCGAACGATATAGCGCCGTACCAGCAGACCAAGCAAACAAAGGATAGCAGCTAGCCCGGCGATATCGAGCACCACGGAAAACAGCAGGTAGAAAGGACCTTTGAGGAACTGCAGTCCGAACAGCGGATCGGTCAGGTCGGCCTGGATAAACACCAGGGTGGTGCCGATGGTCAAGAGCACAAAGCCCCAGAAAAACAGCGCATGAGCACCACCTGGAGCCTGGACTCGCAGCACCTGGGTTTGGCCGAAGACGTTACGCAGCAGGGTTTTGATCCGCAGCGGCAGTTGGTCGAGGCGGTTCAGGGGCTGCCCCTGCTTGTAAACTTTGATCCGGCGGATGAACTCATTGACCACCACCCCAAAGGCCGCAAAGGCGATCAGGTACATCGGCAGCAACACCTTCAGGTTATGACCGACGTTCCAGTAAATCTCCCTGGTGTATTCCATGACACTCTCGTTTCAGTAGATAATTGCGTGAATGTGGGCATGCTGCGCTGGCGACTCGTGGATCTATCGAGCAGAAAAAATAATAGCCGATTTTTTATCTATTGCATGTTTTGGTTATAATGGTAGTTTACGTAAGCGTCAAGGCATTTTATAACAATATTATATTTATCTATTGCTTGTAGCTAAAGGCCATAACGATGCCGAAGATAATTGACAAGTCAGTGCCGATCGGCGAACTGGCCAAGGAGTTGGGAATCACCACCCGCACCATCCGCTATTACGAAGAGATCGGTTTGATGGGGCCGCCGGAACGCCTGGGAGGCGGTGCCCGTACCTATCAGCGCGATGCCGTTCTCCGTTTGAAATTTATTCTAAAGATGAAAGAACTGGGGATTTCCCTGAAAGAGATCCAGGAACTGGCCAAAAATTACGATACTCACCAGCAGGATTTCGACACCATTACGCCTAGATTGCTGGAAATTCTCGATCTGCATATTGGTAAAGTTGACCAGAAGATTGCCAATCTTTCCGCCCTGCGTGAGGAAATTGTCGCCTACCGCAGCCGGATTCTTGATATTCTTCAGGGAAAACAGCCAATGGTGGAGTGATCTGGCTGGTGTCATGGGCGAGGGATAGAATTTTCTATTCAATCAGCGGGCTTGAGAACTCGTCACGCCATCTATCACTGGGGCAGTCGACTAAGTTGCGCCGCCCCTAATTAAAGGTCTGCCGCAAGTGGGAGGGGGGCAACTTCTCTCAATGTCAAATAAGTCTACACCTGTTGGAATCAGGGGTTTCCCCCATTTCAGTACAACATGTAAAACGGACTGTATCCAACAAGACCGTTTAGACCAAAACCGATCCATAGATTTGACATCCCCCCCATAACTTCGTATTCTAACAGGATACTAGGCGGCACCCTGCCAGGGTGTTCCGACCTTGTCCCGCAAGAAGATCGCCAAGAACATTGCCCCGTGTAATGCTTCGCAGATCTTCTTTCCAATCAGAGTAGCGCTTGGTTCTGTGGTTCCCACGTTACCGGGTCGCGGGTCGCTCTGTCCTTATTAAAACTAAATATTCTTATTCTGGGACGCTGCTGATTGCAGACCTCCAGGTATTTCTTCCGCCCGCTTCCGGCCCTGGTCCTTGATGTATTTTCGGCTTTTCAGAATTTCATTCTGCCCCGATCTTCTCATCAGACCCACTCAATATCCTGAAAAACAAGGAAAAACAATGCTCCAAGCAGCAAAGATAGAAGTTAAAAATTTATTCAAAATTTTTGGCCCTCACCCGAAAAAGGCGATGGCCCTGCTTGAACAGGGGCTGGATAAAGAGGCAATTTTTGAAAAGACCGAAACCACCGTCGGGGTTCAGGATGCCAGCTTTGAAATTCATAGCGGCGAAATTTTCGTCATTATGGGTCTGTCCGGCTCCGGAAAGTCGACCATGGTACGGATGCTCAACCGACTGATTGAACCGACCGCCGGCCAGGTTCTGATTGACGGTGAAGACATCGTCAGCATGAACGATGAGCAATTGGTCAAACTGCGTCGCGCTAAGCTGAGTATGGTATTTCAGTCCTTCGCCCTGATGCCGCACATGACTGTCCTTCAGAATGCCGCCTTCGGCCTGGAGATGGATGGGGTGGCCAAACAAGACCGCGAAAAACGGGCACTGCAAGCGCTGGAGCAGGTCGGTCTGGAGGCTTGGGCCGAGTGCAGACCGGATGAACTTTCCGGCGGCATGCAGCAACGGGTTGGGCTGGCCCGTGGCCTGGCCGTTGATCCCGACATCCTGTTGATGGATGAAGCCTTTTCGGCCCTTGACCCGCTGATTCGTACCGAGATGCAGGATGAACTGCTTAAGCTGCAGGCCAAGGCGAAGCGGACCATCGTCTTTATTTCCCACGATCTTGATGAAGCGATGCGCATCGGTGACCGGATTGCCATCATGGAAGGTGGCCGGGTGGTTCAGGTTGGAACCCCGGACGAAATTCTACAGAATCCGGCCGACGATTATGTGCGTGCCTTTTTCCGCGGCGTCGATCCAACCAATATTCTCACAGCCGGGGATATCGCCAGTGAGACCCAGGTGACGATTGTTGTCACCGAAGGGAAGAATCCTCGTGGCGCCTTGCAGCGACTGATCAAGAATGATCGTGATTATGGCTATGTTCTCGATACCGAGCAAAAATTCCTTGGGGTCGTTTCGGCTGATTCTTTACGTGAGCTGATCGATCGTCCCGAGTATCCGCAGTTAATCAGAAACGCCTACCTCCCTGATATCGTCCCCGCTCAGGCGAGTGATTCAATGCAGGACATTTTGCCGGAGGTTGCCAGCCACCCCTGGGCTCTGCCGATTATCAGCGCTGCGGGGGAGTATCTGGGGGCGGTGTCCAAAAACCTGTTTTTGCGCACTTTGCATCGTGACCAGCCGGAAGATGATCAGCCCGAGACTGAACCAGAATTCAACGGAGCTTTATAACCGATGCGTATTTTCAATTTTGATGAGCAATTGATCCCCCTCGACGAATGGGTGCAGACCTTGGTCGACTGGCTGGTCTTGAATTATCGCGACTTTTTCCAGATCATCAAGGTGCCGGTGGTTATCAGCCTGGAAGGCCTGGAGTGGCTGTTTGCGACTCTGCCGCCCTGGTTGGTCATTCTCGGCTTTGCTGTTGCCGCCTGGCGTTACGCCGGAAAGCGAGTCTCAGTATTTACCCTGTTGACCTTTTTTCTGATCGGTTATCTCGGCCTCTGGGAAGACACCATGACCACCCTGGCGATGGTGATCTGCTCGGTGGTTTTCTGTGCCGTAGCCGGCATCCCGCTGGGAATCATGTCAGGTCGCAGCGACCGCTTCGAGATGCTACTGCGTCCCTTTCTCGATGCTATGCAGACCACCCCGGCGTTCGTTTACCTGGTGCCGGTGGTGATGCTGTTCAGTATCGGTACGGTTTCCGGCATTCTGGCAACGATTGTTTTTGCCCTGCCGCCGATCATTCGTCTGACCAGTCTCGGTATCCGCCAGGTTCATCCGGAGCTGGTTGAAGCCGCCCTCGCTTTCGGTGCAACGCCCTGGCAGGTGCTGCGAAAGGTGCAGTTCCCGCTGGCTATGCCATCGATTATGGCCGGACTTAATCAAACCATCATGATGGCCCTGTCGATGGTCGTTATCGCCGCCCTGATCGGTGCTGGTGGCTTAGGGAACCCAGTCGTCCAGGGGTTGAATACCTTGGAGATTGGTCTGGCCACCATTGGCGGTTTGTCGATCGTTCTGTTGGCCATGGTACTCGACCGAATTACCCAGGGAATGGCGCAGAAATAATTCTTTTCAATCCATTTCCTCATACAATCAAAAGGAGAAATACATGAAACGCTTGCTGTTCATTCTATTGCTGTTAATCATGGCAGCCCCCGCATTCGCTGACGATAATAAACCGGGCAACGGTGTCAAGGTTCAGCCCGCCCGTGCCACCTGGAATACCGGCTATTTCCAGGAAGCTTTGGTTCGTACTGGCCTGAAAGAACTCGGCTACAATGTTAAAAAGCCGAAAGAATTGACCAACCCGCTGTTTTATCAAGCCCTCGCTTTAGGTGACCTCGACTACTGGACCAACGGCTGGTTCCCGATCCACGACAGCCAGCTGCCAAAAGGTTTTTACGACAAAGGTGAAAAAGTTGGCTATGTCGTCAAGGCTGGTGGTCTGCAAGGCTATCTGGTCTCAAAACGGGATGTGGAAAAATTCGATATCAAGTCGATTGCCGACTTCAAACGTCCCGAGGTCAAAAAGGCGTTCGATGCCGACGGTGACGGCAAAGCCGACTTGACTGCTTGCCCGGCAGGTTGGGGCTGCGAAGGCACGATCGATTTCCATATGAAGGCTTACGGCCTTGAAGATGACATCAACCCGATCAAGGCGGCGTATTCGGCCAGCATGGCTGATGCCCTGGCGCGTTACAACTCTGGCAAACCGGTCTTCTTCTACACCTGGGCACCAAACTGGACCATCTTTAAGCTTAAGCCCGGCGAAGATGTGGTCTGGATGAACGTCCCGGAAATCAAGCCGACCGAAGCACAGCAGCCACAAGCCGAGCGCCTGACCATGTCTGGTGTCGTCGGAGCGGTCAGTGATCCGATTAAGCTCGGGTTCGTCGCCGCCGATATTCAGATTGTCGGCAACAAGAAGTTCCTGGCGAAAAATCCGGCAGCGAAAAAGTTTTTCGAGGTTTTCACCCTGCCACTTTCTGACATCAACGAGCAGAACACCAAGATGCAGGAGGGTGAAAAATCGACCAAGGACATCGACCGGCACGTCAAGGAATGGATCGCTAAGAACCAGGAGAAGTGGGACGGTTGGCTTGAGGCAGCCCGTAAGGCTGCTAAGTAAGTCTGCAAAAAAAGCGGCCGGTGAAACAATTCACCGGCCGCTTTTTTATACCCGAGCCGTGTAGGCACTTTTCAATTGTTGCATGGCAGGCGAGTGACTGATTTATGTCGACTTCCGAGGAGGAGTAAGACGGTGAAGCTTCTATCAATTAATGGAAGTAGAAGGCAAAAGGGGAATACCGCATTTCTTATCCAGTCAATACTGGCTCCAGCCCAAAAAGGCGGAGCGCAAATAGAATCGATTTCCCTTGGTGACTACAATATTAGTGCTTGTACTGGATGTGAGGGGTGTAGCAGCTCGTGGGAATGTATCATCAAAGATGATTTTGCCCAGGTTGTCAAAAAGATAGATGAGGCCGATGGGATCGTCCTCGCCTCACCAACCTACTGGTACTCTGTTACCTCTGACATGAAACGCTTCATAGATCGTTGTTACAGTCTTATCCAGTTTCCCGT
>CAMYNC010000184.1 GCA_947259685.1 uncultured Desulfuromonadales bacterium
CGGCGAGATCATCCGCTCATTTACCGCGGCGATGATCTGGGGCGTGGTGATCGGCACCTATTCATCGATCTACATCGCCTCACCAGTCCTGATCTATCTGAACCTGCGGCCGGGCGCCGCCTCCGTGCCGGACGCAGCGGAATCGTCCAAGGCCTGATCCGGCCATGACGACCGAGAATGGCGGCGTCACCCTTACCGAAGCGCGATATCCCGGCCGTGCTCCGATCGACGCCTACGGCAATGGCGGATTCCGGTTTGCCGGCATGTCCCACAAAGGGTCGATCCTCGCTCTTCCAGGCGGCATTCAGGCGTGGCCGGTTGAAGATACGGATGATCTGACCACAGACCTGCTTCAGCCCATTCTGCGTCAGAGCGATGCAATCGAAGTGCTGTTGTTCGGCACAGGGCCGGAATTCCGGATAATGCCGGATGCGGCGGTTGAAATCCTGCGTGATGCCGGGCTGCAACCCGACCTGATGAACACCGGCGCGGCGGTTCGCACCTATAATGTGCTGCTGGCGGAAAACAGGGCGGTCGCCGCCGCGCTGATTGCCGTCGATTCGCCAAGGTGAGCGATTCCGGCACGGAAGCCGTTTTGTCCGAAGCGGACTATGTTGCCGGTCTTGTGCGCGAGCGCGATCGCGTGCGCTATTATGCGGACCTTTTCGCCCCGGCTGACGCGCGCGGGCATCTGCTTGCGCTTCATGCGATGAACGCGGAGATCTGCGGAATTCCCGCCAGCGTGGCGGAACCCGGGCTCGGCGATATCCGATTTCAATGGTGGCAGGATGCGATCGTCGCCGCGGCCGAGGGCAGGGACGAAGGGCAGACGCCGGTCATGCGCGGCGTTGCCAGGGCGATCCGGACCTGCCGTCTGCCGGCAGACGCCCTGGACGCCGAGGTGGATTACGACTCCTTGATCAAGGCTGGAGCGATGATGGGTTCCGGCGGGCTGGTGGTCATGGATGAAACCACCTGCATGGTCGATATTGCCCGCTTCTTCCTCAACTTTACCCGGGTGGAATCCTGTGGCAAGTGTATCCCCTGCCGGATCGGCCTGAAGATCATGCTTGAAATCCTCGAGCGGATCACACAGGGCCAGGGGCAGGAGGGTGATATCGAGCTGTTGCAGGATATGGCCTACGACATCAAAAAGAGCTCGCTTTGCGGTCTTGGTCAGACCGCTCCGAACCCGGTCCTTTCCACCATTCGTTACTTCCGGCATGAGTACGAGACACACATCAAGGAAGGTGAGTGTCCGTCCCACTCCTGTAAAGAGCTGCTGCACTTCCGCGTAATCGAAGAAAAGTGCAAAAAGTGCGGCCTTTGCCCGCGGGTCTGTCCGGTCGATGCGATCGAATGGGAAAAAGGACAAGTGGCCTACATCGATCTGGAGAAGTGCACCAAATGTACCTCCTGCTACGATGCCTGCCGCTTCATGGCTATCGATTAGTCGCACCACTGTCTTTGATTTGATACGAGGTCACGATGGTTAATCTAACGATTGACGGAACACAGGTAAAAGTCAGCAAGACTGCCACGATTTACGAGGCAGCCAAGGAAGCTGGCATCTATATTCCGGTACTCTGTTATGCCAAGAAGCTGATGCCGTACGGCGCCTGCCGGGTTTGTCTGGTTGAGGTCGAGCAGATGAAGGGGCGCCTGATTCCGTCCTGCACCACGCCGGTCACCGAAGGGATGGTGGTGACCACCATGTCGGACGAGATTCGCAAGGTGCGTAAAACTGTTCTGGAATTCCTGTTGGTCAACCATGTGGTTGATTGCCCGGTTTGCGATAAGGGCGGTGAATGCGATCTGCAGGACCTGACCTACGAATACGAGGTGGTCAGCAACCGCTTCGAAGGCGAGAAGTTCGATCTCCCGACCGATGAAGTCAATCCGCTGATCGAGCGCAACATGAACCGCTGTGTTCTTTGCGGAAAATGCGTGCGGGTCTGTGATGAGGTGGTCGGTTACGGCTCCTACTCGTTTATCAACCGCGGTTTTGAAACCAAGATTGCCACCGCCTTTGATCGTGGTTTGAACTGTGAATTCTGCGGTCAGTGTGTTTCCATGTGCCCGGTCGGCGCGATTCTGCCGCGCCCGTTCAAATTCAAGGCGCGTCCCTGGCAGCTCAAAGAGGTCGATTCGGTTTGCGGTTACTGCGGTAATGGCTGCACCGTGACCCTGGGAACCAAAGACAATCAGGTTCAGACCATCCGCTTTAATGACAAGACCGGCGTCAACGATGGTAACCTCTGCATCCGTGGTCGCTTCGGCTATTCCTATGTCAACAGTGATCAACGCCTGACCAAGCCCCTGGTGCGCAAAGATGGTGAATTGGTTGAAGTCAGCTGGGAGGAAGCGCAACAGGCGATCGTTGACGGTCTGCAGCAGGCCGGCAAAGATCTTGGTATTATCAGCGGCGCCCGACTGAGCAACGAAGAGCTGTTCCTACTGAAGAATCTGGCCAAAACGCTGGGGACGGAAAATTTCGATCATTCCGGCGGTGAATGCTACAAGGGGGTTACTGAGGGGTTGAAGCAGACCCTGGGCATTCAGGCCTCGACCGCGACCTTTCCGCAGGTTGAAAATTGTGATGTGATCCTCTCGATCCGCTCCGATTTTTACGAAACCCATCCGGTTTTCGGTATGGTTGTGAATCAGGCGATCCGTCGCCACGAGGCCAAGCTGACGGTCTTTGGCGATAAAAAAGGCAAATTTACCAAGCTGCCGAACGCCCGCACGCTTCTGCATAAGCCGGGCATGGAGTTGAGCCTGCTTAACGCCATGGCGGCGGTAATTATTGAAGAGGATCTGGCCAAGACCGATCAGGTCGAGGGGCTGAAGGATTACAAAAAAGCGCTCAAAGATTATTCAGTCGCCAAGGTTGCTAAGGCAACCGGTGTTGACGCCGATGCGATCCGTAAGGCCGCGCGTGAACTGGTGAATGCTGACAATGCAGCGATCCTGCTGGCCTACGGCCTGCCCTACACCGCTTACAGTAAAGAGCTTGGCATCGCTGCAGCCAACTTGGCGATTCTGGCTGGAGTCGCCGGCAACTCGGGCTCAGGTCTTTATCTTTGCGGTGAAAAAGCTAACAGCCAGGGCGCAATCGACCTGGGTATTCTCCCTGGCGAAACGGGGATGGGCGCCCAGCAGATGCTCGAAGCGGCTGGTTCTGGTGAACTCAAGGCCCTTTACGTTGTCGGTGAGGATCCGCTGACCAGCTACCCCGAGCGAACCAAGGTCGAGAAGGCTCTGGATGCATCCTTTCTGGTCGTTCAGGATCTGTTCCTTTCTCCGACCGCAGAAAAGGCTGATGTTGTCCTTCCGGCGGCTTCTTTCGCCGAGAAAAATGGCACCTATACTAACGCCGAACGTCGGATTCAGAGACTGCGGGCTGGTATCAAGTCGCCTGGGGAGGCGAAAACCGACTTTGCGATCTTCCGGGAACTGTTGAAAGCCTGCGGCGCAGAGGCGCCATCGGATGAGCAGTCAGCTTTCGCCGAATTGGCAGCGGCAACTTCCGGCTATGAAATGGTCACTCTGGACATGATCGGTGAGCAGGGCTACGTCTGGGGGGGGGATCAGCTGGCACCCGAATTCAAGAAATTGGTTCCGGTTGCCGGTAGCAGCGAACTGGCCGGGAAATACCAGCTGCTGGTTGGCAGCATCCTGCATCACAGCGGTACTATCTCCACCCGCGCCTCCGGGCCGTGCGCCGTTATGTCTGAACCCTTCATCGAGCTTTGCCGTGAAGATGCTGCTGAACTGAAACTGCAGGACGGCGAACAACTCAAACTGAAAGCCGAAGGTGGTGAGATCTCCGCCAAGGTCAAAGTTGATTACCGTTTGCCCAAAGGGGTGCTGTTCACTCCTTACCACTTTGCTGAATTGCAATTGAATAAAATTTACAGCGGCCAACCGGCCATTGCTGTCGAAATCGTTAAGTAAGACATTATGTGCTGGTCGGCCTGCCAGGTCGGCTGAATACGGCAGAGATGCCATAGACAATTAAGGAAGAGGATTGTCATGACGCCAGAAGTTTTGACGCTCTCGAACGACCCCCTGTACTTTGTTATCGCGATGCTGGCGAAAATATTGATCGCCTTTGCGGTGACAATGTTGATCGTCGCCTATGCTACCTGGGTGGAGCGGAAGGTTATCGGCAGGATGCAAACCCGCATGGGACCGACCATGACCGGCCCCAAAGGACTCCTGCAGCCGATCGCAGATGGTCTGAAGTTGTTCTTTAAAGAGGATATCATCCCCTCTGAAGCGAACACCTTCGCCTTTATCCTTGCACCTATGATGCTTCTTGCCCCGGCATTGATTTCCGTGGCGGTCATCCCATTCGGTCAGGATATCCAGATCGGTAATTACATCATTCCGCTGCAGATCACCGATCTTAACATCGGCATCCTCTACATCCTGGCGATGGCGGGACTTGGTGTCTACGGTATCGTTCTGGCGGGTCTGGCTTCGAACAGTAAGTACTCGCTACTCGGTGGGATCCGTTCCTCAGCACAAATGATCTCTTATGAACTGGCCGCCGGTCTGTCGATTATCGCGATCTTTATGCTCTCCGAGACCCTGAGCATGCGTGGTATCGTGGCAGCCCAGCAGCAGCCGCTCTGGGGACTGACTTCGCTGCCGAGTTGGGTGCATAACTGGTACATCTTCTCGCAGCCGCTGGCATTCGGTCTGTTCGTGATCAGCGGCATGGCTGAGATCAACCGGACCCCATTTGACTTGCCGGAGGCGGAAACCGAGCTGGTTTCCGGGTTCTGTACCGAATACTCGTCCATGAAATATGCCCTCTTCTTCATGGCTGAGTATGCCAACATGATCACTGTGTCGGCTATTGGCGCGACCCTGTTCCTGGGCGGTTGGGACGGCCCCTTCTTCGGCTGGATCAACTTCCTGCTTAAGGTATTCGCCTTCATGTTCTTCATGATCTGGATTCGGGCAACCTTCCCCCGGCTCCGCTATGACCAGCTGATGACTTTGGGCTGGAAGATTCTGCTTCCCCTGGCACTGGCCAACATTGTGTTCACGGGTGTCGGTGTTCTTCTCTGGCTGTAAACATCACGTTGCGTAGAGGATAGATATGTTTAAAGAGTTTGCCAAAGGCCTGAGTATTACGCTGAAGCATCTGCTGCCGGGACACACCACTACGGTGCAGTACCCTAAGCAGAAGCTGGAAATGTCTCCTCGTTTCCGTGGTCTGCACCGTCTGGTCCCGACCCAGCATCGCGAGAAATGTGTCGCCTGCTACCTTTGTCCGACCGTTTGCCCTGCCAAGTGCATCACCGTTGAATCGGCAGAGAACGAAAACGGAGAAAAGTACCCGACTGTTTACAAGATCGACCTGCTGCGCTGCATCTTTTGCGGCTACTGTGTGGAAGCCTGTCCGGTGGAAGCGATTGAGATGACCGACGCTTATGAGTTGGCCAACTACAAGCGGGAAGATTTCAACTTCGATAAAGAACGTCTTCTTAAGTCGTAAAAAGGAGCAGCGAAGCGAATGGAATCGATCCTTTTTTATCTGACCGCACTGGTTGCCGTATTCTCAGCATTTTTTGTCACCAAGTGCCGGAATCCGGTCAACAGCGCACTCTGCCTGGTCACCAACTTTCTCTGCCTGGCGGTTTTCTATGTGATGCTGGAGGCGCCCTTTATGGCAGCCATTCAGATCATGGTCTACGCCGGGGCGATCATGGTGCTGATTATCTTTGTCATCATGCTGCTCAAGCTGGGCACCGCGACCAAGAGCCGTTACACCCACGGCCTGGCGGCCGGCGGCATTCTCTCGGTCCTGCTGCTGTTTTTGACCCGCTTCTTCATCAATCGCGGCGAAGCTGCCGATGCATTGAAAACCGGTGGCGAAGTGACCAGTCAGCTGATTGAAAATTACGGCCACACCGAATTGATCGGTAAGGCCATGTTTGTCGATTTCCTGCTGCCTTTTGAGATCGCGTCGATTCTCCTGCTGGTAGCAATCGTCGGTGCCGTCGTCATCTCAAAGCGCAACGTATAACCGAGTCACGGTTGGGAGATAGCTCATGATTAGCGTACATCATTATCTGCTGTTGAGTGCCATCCTCTTCTGCATCGGCTGCTTCGGCGTGCTGACTCGGAAGAATGCCATCGTCATCTTCATGTGTATCGAAGTGATGCTCAACTCGGTCAATATGACCTTTATTGCACTGTCACGGCACGTCGGCAACATGGACGGTCAGATCTTTGTCTTTTTTGTCATGACAGTTGCCGCGGCGGAAGCCGCTGTCGGCCTGGCACTGATGATCGCATTCTATCGCAACAAGGAATCGATCGAAGTCGACAATTTCAATATGCTCAAGTGGTGATGTGATCCGCTTTCATGGGTATTTCAGCGAATAGGAGAGTTTGATGTACAGTAATCTGTGGCTCATCCC
>CAMYNC010000185.1 GCA_947259685.1 uncultured Desulfuromonadales bacterium
GGATGTGGCAAAAGAAGCATTAGCTAGGCTACTAGCAGACCCAGATGAGCACGGGTACACCCCTCGGGCGCTTGTTACTGATGAGCAAAAAGTATTCATGGAAGCATTGTCATCTGGCGAACTTTTTGATCAATGGCAATAAAAGTTCTAACGAATAAGGATAGATAGCGCGAGGAACGAGCCGCGATCTTATCCTGTGGTTGGACAAGCCCGGCCACCATACCTATAAAGCAAATATCTCGTTTTGGTTTTTGGATTGATAAGGCCCTGATCTTCTGCACGCTTTTCAAGGGCGAGCGGGGGCCTTCACCTACTGACGGGCTAAAAAATCAGATCGCTATGATGGGCCATAAGAAGCTCAGATCCTCATCTATTGTGGTTGGCGCAAGACGATGCCGTATCCGCAAATTAGCCCGATAAGCATGCCGGTCGTCGAAAGGCGGTAATCTCCATGGCCGCTTTGCAGCAGGGACATTTGAACACCGGTCTTGGCCGGAGAGGATGTGGCTCGAGCATGACCCGCAAAATAAGCTGCACCAAGGATAAGAGCCTTTTGGCATTGCCGTGCAGAAAGCCATAATCCCTGACCCGACGAAAACCTCTGGGGAGAACATGTTGCAGAACCAGCCACAAAAAATCTTCCCCCTTAAGGGTCCGGTAGCGTTTTTGCCTGGTCTTGCTTTCAATGTATGAATAGGTCACTTGCCCATCCCGGCAGGAGACGATGTTTTTTTCAGCAATGACGCCACGATAGAGATAACGGGAGAGATATTTCAGGGCCGGTAAGCCCGTGCCCACATGCTCACAGTCGACGACCCATTTTCTGGGAGCGCCGACCGGGATCTTCAGCCCCGCCTTGTTGACCGCCTCCAGAAAGCGAGCACGAAAAACACGGGCCAGGTTGAATTCGTTAAACAGGTATTCCCCCTTGACCTTTTTCCATTGTCGCCGGCGTTTATCGACACCGCCGCCGGGCACAATGACATGGATATGCGGATGATAATCAAGTTTCCTGGTCTGGGTATGCAGCATAGCCGTCATCCCCATATCCGCACCCAGGTGGTTGGGATTCAGCCCGAAATCCTTCAGGGTGCTGGTGGTACAGGCGAACAGAATCGCGTAAATCTTTTCCTGGAAAGACCAGGCCAGCGGGCGGAGTTCATAGGGCAAGGTAAAGGTCACCAGGAAGTAGGGCACCGGTAACAACTTGGCCTGTTGCCGATCGAGCCAGCGACTGGCTTCATGGTTCTGACATTTGGGGCAACTGCGATGCCCACAGGAGAGCGGTCGCCATTGCGCTTGGTCACATTCCGTGCAACGCACATGGAGTTCTCCAGAATCGGGAGTGCGACAGCGCCCGATGGCATGCAGTGCGTTCAGGTGACCTGGGAGCAACCGGTCGGCATATTTGGCGATCAATGCATCAGAAAATTGCTCAACAATTGAAACCAGATCCACCATCACAGCCTCCGCAGATCGACGTGCAGGGCGTTGATCAGGCTGTCAATGGCGGTCAGGCTGTTTTGCTCAGTCACCTTGGTCAGGTGAGCATAGCGCGCTGTTGTGCAGGGACTTGAATGACCGAGCAAATCCTGAATCTGGCGCAGACTTAAGCCACGTTCGAGCAGATGGGTCGCAAAACTGTGGCGGAGAGAGTGGATAGAGATTTTTTTTTAATGCCGCACTCTTTGACCAGCACTTTCATGGCCACCTGCGTGCTACCACGATTCATATGGGTTGTCGCCTGACTCACCGATTCAAGTGAGCCTCGGGCATTGGGGAACAGTAAAAAGGGATGGCGATGCTTGCACCACAACGCGCGCAGGCCCTTGTAGGTCAACTCAGGTAACGGGACCAGACGATCCTTATTCCCTTTTCCACGACGAATATGCACCTGTCTTTGCTGCGCATCAATATCACCAACTTGAAGCGACAGGGTTTCTTCCAGGCGCAGCCCCATGGAATAGGTGGTTAAGAAAAAAACTCGATAGCGCAGTTTGCGCGTCGCCCCGATCAGTTTCTCGACCTCCGCAAGCGTCAGAATGTCAGGGATGGTCTGAACCTTGGGCGGCTTGATGATCTTGACCCACTGCCAGTCAAGCTTGAGCACATGTTTCCAGAAGAATTGCAGGCCATTTCGGTCGACTTTGACAGTACTCCAGGAATGGGAATCTACCAACTGGCCAAAGTAGATCTCCAATTGTTCCGGCGTTAGCCGATCAGGACAACAATCGAAATGATTTGTAACACGGCGAACCGCACGCGCATAGACGTCGATGGTCTTGTCACTCTTGCCCTGCAGTTTCAGCATTCGCAGGTGGCGTTGGTACAGATCGTCAAAGCGGGATTGTTCAGATGAATCCATGGTAAACTCCTTCGGTTAGAATGATGCCCGGCATTGGGTCATTCAAAAGGAGTTATACCCTGACTCTGTGATCGGTCATGATTGTGACTTTGGTTTTTTCCGCCGCGCTAGCGGCTTAGTTCAACCAGATAATCAACGCGGACGGAAGATGCTTCTCCAATAAATTTTAATACTTCGGTGGGGCACGCAAGTTCGCGTCGCCGCCGGTTATCATGAACCGTTAGCCGTTTAAAATAAAATGAACATTTTAATACTCACAATCGGTCTCACATTTTTATGGCACTTTCTGGTAGTCAAGATATTGCCATTCCTATCTGGAATGATGGACAGTGAGTCTGGAGCGACACCGCACTTAATATTATTAGCAGTACTGCCACTATCAATTTTAATATATTTGATTTATGAAAAATACGATACGACTGATGCAAACATCAGTTTGGCTCTAAGTGCATTTATATTTTTTACTGGAATCAAAATCTTGAGAAGAAAAGTAAACATATTTATATATCATCCAAGCATCAATATTGCTTATAACGTTTTTTACACCATTATACTCTTTATTTTTTTAGATAGTTTACTGCCATAGCGGCTAACAAAAAAATGAACCGGACGGAAAATACGTCTGTGCAAAACTGAAAAGCAATATCTAAAATTGCGGTGGGTCACGCAAGTTCGCGTCGCCGCCGGTTATCATGAACCGTTAGCAGGCAAGAAAAAATGAAGGGGCCTCTCAAAGTGATTTATCAGATAATAGCCGTATGCGTTATCTCAGGAATAGCCGGTATAAAGAAGCCAATTTACGGTGGGCTCGCAGGGCTTATTCTCTCCCCTTTGATACATGTAGTTTTTTATAAATTTGATTTATTTCTTTTCCTTATCTTCATGTCAATTGGTTTCGTTATCGGAATATGTCTGGGATCAATTCTTAATTGGTTTTTTGGAGGGCGGGATGATCTAAATAGAAAACCGTACTATACATCAATGCATATAACTGGTGGGGGCATGGGTAGCGGAATTGTATATACTGACGAAGAAGAGAAAAATGCAAAGCAGAATGAAAATAAGAATGGATAGCTAAGAAATTATTCAAAGTAATCGTTAAATTCGACGGTGGGTAGGCCTGCTAACCAAAATAATGAACCGGACGGAATATCCATCTGCTTTAAATTGAATAATTCGGTTGTACACGCAAGTTCACGTCGCCGCCGGTTATCATGAACCGTTAGCTCTCAGGATTAATGAATGACAAATGAGTGCGAAGTATATTTCAAGCTGTACGGCGATGATTTTGACCCAAATATTATTTCCGAAACGATAGGTCTTGAACCAACAAGAACAAGAAGAAAAGGTGAGCCACGGGCCAAATTTTCTTTTTGGATTTTATCAATTGGCAAAGTGGAGTCCGAAGCCATTGACGTTTATGAAATGGCGTCGAAATTAGTAAAGAAAATAAAGCCACATAAAGACAAAATCATAAAAGCAATAAAGGCACATGGCCTTAGTGCTGAGTTGCAGGTCGTACTTTGGATTCCAACGGATGAGTCAATTTCAACCCCTGCAATTGGGTTTGAAACGGAAACAATTCAGTTCTTAAGCGACATTGGTGCAAGCATTGACATTGATTCGTATAAAAAGAGCTAACAAGATAATCAACCGGACGGAAAATGCTTCTGCTTTTGGCCAAAAAGCAAAATCTAAAATTGCGGTGGTGGCCGTAACTTCGCGTCGCCGCCGGTTATCATGAACCGTTACTGCGACACGAAGTCGCATTAATTGACTGTCTGGCAGTGATTTCCACCCGCTGACCAGACCCCGCATTCCTCTGCGGGTACCCTACGGGAGCGTGCCGCCATACTGTCTTTATGGGGTGCGGAGCCTTCCGGACAATGTACCGAATCCCCGATTTTGGGGAGGGGCTGAAGCCGCGAGGCGGAGGCCTTCCGGGCAGCCTCAAGCTGGGTGAGGGCTAGGGTTCGAAGTGATAAGGTCAACGTAAGTGAATGTCCGCTGGCACCGTAATTCATGAACAAGCTTAAGGGGCTGACAGGCTTGAACCAAAAGGTGAGCAGTCAAGTTGGGGCTTCTGACGGTCGCCCCACGGGGATGTGGTACTGCCGGTGTATAGGACAGACCTAAGTCGCTTGTTTTACTGTCAATAGTGTGGAACGTGGCAAGCCTGCACTCTCCGCCATCGGTTTGTAATAAGCTGGTGGCAGGCGCAAGACACGCTGTCGGAAGTGCGGGTATGGGATGTCGGAAAAAGCAAAGGCCGCACTTGTAATGAGGCGGATACGGGTTGCAACATTACCTGGCCCGAAAGGGAGCTGACGTCCGACTGGTGCTCCGTCGTGAGATAGTTTGGAGAACCGATATCGTGAAGGAAGGCAAATGACGGCGACTTTTGTTGCTGGTGCACCTTCAGCCTGCTTACCGGATTGGGATAGCATCGATTGGGCCCAAATCCATAAACAGGTCTATCGGCTGCAGATGCGTATTGCGAAGGCTGTGCGGGAAAAGCACTGGGGTAAGGTTGCCGCCTTACAACGTCTGCTAACCCACTCTCAGGCGGCGAAACTTTGGGCCGTCAGGCGAGTCGTTACCAACAAAGGCAAGAATACGCCGGGGATCGACGGAAAACTCTGGAGAACCTCCCGGCGCAGGATTAACGCAATCCGCTCACTGCGGCAGCGGGGCTATCGCCCGCAACCACTACGGCGGGCTTATGTCCCTAAATCCAACGGCAAAATGCGACCGTTGGGCATCCCGACGATGACCGACCGAGCTATGCAGGCACTTTATGCACTGGCTCTCGATCCGCTCGCCGAGATGATGGCTGATGTGAACTCGTACGGGTTTCGCAAGAAACGTTCAATCGCCGACGCCATCGGTCAATGCTTCCTTTCACTCTGTCGGAAGCATTCGCCGCAATGGATCTGGGAAACCGACATAAGAGCGTGTTTCGACCAGATTAGTCACGAATGGCTACTCGCCAATATTCCGATGAACAAGCGGATACTGCGGGGCTGGTTGAAATGCGGCTATCTGGAAAAAGACGCTTTCTTTGCAACAGAAGCCGGAACACCGCAGGGCGGCATCATCTCACCGCTGCTGGCCAACATGACCCTCGATGGGCTGGAGGCGGCGATTGAAGCCGTGCTCCCGAAACGAGGCGCCAAGGTCAACATGGTGCGCTATGCCGACGACCTGATCATCACCGGGGCTACGCCTGCCCTGCTGAAGGAGAAAGTCATCCCGGTGGTCACCGGCTTTCTGGCTGAGCGTGGTCTGAGCCTCGCCGAGGAAAAGACCCACTTACGCCACATCAACGACGGCTTTGACTTTCTTGGGGTCAATATCAGGAAATATGACCAGAAACTTCTGATCAAACCCGCACCGCATAAGGTGCGGGGCTTCCTGCGCGAACTCAAGGAGTTCATCAAAAGCTGCGTTGCACTACCGACCGATAGATTTATCCGCAGGCTCAACAGCAAACTGAGGGGCTGGGCGCAGAGCTATCGACAGGTGGTGGCGAAAAAGGTCTTTGGCTGGGTAGACTACTGCGTTTATCATTATCTGCGGAAATGGATGCGCCATCGCCACCGCAACAAAACCGATGCATGGTTGAAGCAGCACTACTTCATCCGCATCGGCATACGTTCGGAATTTTATGCGATAAGCGTCAACAGTCACGGCGAACAACAACGACTGCTCTTATTCAAAACCGCAGATCTGCCGATCAGGCGACATCACAAGGTCACAGGAACAGCGACCCCGTACGATCCGGCATGGACGGACTATTTTAAGCGACGGGCCACACAAAGAGAGGCCCAGCGTATGTCCGACCGCCGGTTCCTGTCAACCTGTACCTTGCAACGTCAGACTGGTTAGAGCCGCGCCATAGTGGCACCGCTCTAAGTTGGAAACACCACAACCGGGTCGCACTGCGACCTTAGCGAGGGCTTGAGCCGTGTGCGGTGAAAGTCGCACGCACGGTTCTTAGAGAGCCCGGGGCTGGTAACAGCCCTTGGGCTACTCGGCTCGCGACACGAAGTCTGTCTGGCGAGGTCCTGTGAGGCCTTCGGCCAGACCCGGCGTTCCTCCGCCGGTATCCTAGGGGAGCGTGCGGCTCATGGTGCATCCATGGCTGTGCGAAGCCTTCCTGACAATGTACTGAATCTCGATCCGTTTCGAGAGGGGTGAAAACCGCGAGGTGGACACCCTCCTGGGAGTCTCAACCTGGGTGAGGGCTAGGATCTGAGTGATATGGTCAACATAAGTGAATGTCCAAAAGCATCGTAATCTATGAACAAGCCCAAGAGACTGTTGGCTTGGACCAAAAGGTATGCAGTAAGTGCAGGTAGGGTTCTTAACGGTGGCCCTACGGGGATGTTGCTGCCGGTGTACAGGGCAGACCTAAGTCACTCGAAAATCGTCAATAACGTGGAACGTGGAAACCCCGTATCTTCGCCTAAGAAGGCAGGCGAAACTGTAAAGCGCGCTGTTGGAGGTGCGGGAGTAAGATGCTGGAAAAAGCGAAGGCCGTCCTGTAATGGGACGGATATGGGTTGAGGCAGAAAGGCTGCTGACATCACCCAGCCCGAAAGGGAGCTGACGTCCTATGCTGGTGCTCCGTTGCGAGAAAAGATGAAGAATCTTCTTGAAGAGGGAACGCAATTTGGCAGCGGCCGCAAGGCCGACTGGTGCACCCTCAGAGTGAAACTCTGAAGACTGCAGATGAGTATCGCAAAGGTTGCCACAATAGGTGTGGCAACCGGGTCACCCTCGAAAGGGTTGGCCTTCTGGAGGGCTTGAGCCGTGTGCGGTGAAAGTCGCACGCATGGTTCTTAGGGGGGCGGGGGCTGGCAACAGCCCCTGCCTACCCGGTGGCATTCAAAACAAACAAATGAAAACATTCAGGAGGTATCAAAATGAAAAATTTATCAATGTTGTTCGCCTGTTTATTTATTACCATTTTTTCCTCTCCTGCTATTGCGAGACCTCCAGAGATGAAAGATCCAAAAGTACAAAAAGAGGTCAGGGAGTATGAACAAAAACAAAAGGAACAAAAGGAACGCGTCATAAAAGAGCGGCGTGAAAGTGGAGAACACCCTGACAAGGATCATGAAAAAGCAGAGAAAAATTTAGACGA
>CAMYNC010000186.1 GCA_947259685.1 uncultured Desulfuromonadales bacterium
CTATCCAGCGCTTCGACTGTCACACTGCTGCCCGCTCCCGCGTAATTGACGAGATTGGTTTCTATCGCCATAGCGACTTTTTCGTCGTTCATCGGGTCGAAGATATCGAACGTGATCAGACCGGTAGGCACGCCTCCGATCTCGAGGTTGAACGTGCCGGATACGGCATCGATAACGACAAGCTGCACTTCGGCCGCGTCGCTCGGTTGCGGCGGATTTGTGCGACCGTCGGTGGTCGTACCGATTGTGATCTCACCGTCGGTTCCACCTTCCTCCAGCGTCCGTGTGGTGGTGTCGCCGTCGACCATCTCATCGAGGTCGATCGTCACGGTGAATGAGTCGGCATCCACAACGGAGCCGATCTCGGGCTTGAAGTTGGTCTCACCGGGCAGTACGACCGGTTCGCGTTCGAGATCAGCGCTGCGATCCTCGGAGAGACCACCCGTGATAACCAGCGGGCCTTCGAGGCTGTTGGCCAGGTCGAATTGGGTCGGGAACGACTTCGAGTCGCCGCCATCGACGCGATCATCATCAGTTGCTTCAACCGTGATGACCTCGTGCTCGAACCAGTTCGCTGTCGTGAATTCAACGAAATCAGTAAAGAGGTCAGTCGACAGTTCGACCTCGGGCTCGAATGCCCGGATGCCGAGCAGGCCGGCACCGCGCTGCGTGCGCGTGGGTTCGGCGATCAGGTTGACGCGTACCGTCTCGCCCGGCTTCGGCGCCTTCGTTAGTACGATCGTGTAGCTGTCATCGGCGAGATCGAAATTCTGGCTGAGGTCCACGGCCGGGATCGCCTGGTTCGGATCTGCGGCCTGGTTGACTGTCGACGTGCTGTCTGCTGCAGCGCCGCTGGTGGGTCCAATACCGTCGAAGTTACCGTCACCGACTTCGATGACATCCGTCGTGCCGCCGCTTTCGATGACCAGTACGCCTGCGACTTCGTCATCCCAGATATCGACAACTACGGAAGCCTCGACACCGTCGTATTCAGGTGCCTCTGCATCTGTCTTCAGTTTGAAGACGGACTTGTGGAATCCTTCGACCAAAGCATCGTTATCGCCGAAGATGTAAACGGTCTGCGGTGTATTCCAGGTGGAGTCCGTGAACGTCAATGTGTCCACCCTGACGAATTCGCCACCCATGTTCTTGATGGCGAAGAACAGCTGCGGATTCGTAAATTCATCCTCGCCGTCCAGGGAGATCGTTACGGTCTCGCTCGGCTGCTGCGACAGCGACACGGTTACGGTATCGACAAGATCGAGATTGAACAGGCAGTCACTCCCATTGGCTTGAAGAAGATGGTCGAACTGCTTGAAAAACGAAATGTGTATGTTGCCTACTAAGCTGGAAGGCAGTTATCGCGTCTCAGCAGTATGGAGATTTTAGCTCCAGGTTAGTAGAGCTTTTCCGCTGATTCACGCTTCGCATAAGTTGCATCAAAAAGGTTCTCGGAATCTCACCTGTCTATTAGTTATTGAGATGCTGAAATATGATTTGTCATTTCAAATATAGTAAGTTTAGATGAAGATTGGTTGCGACTTGATCCGACACTGACTGTCAGATCAAATTCAGACTTTTACAACTTATCGCAGCTATGTGGTCATTGGGCCAATTACCACTTCCGTAAGTGCTCTATCAACAGATGGCCGGATATGCAGCTACCGGGTCATTGGGCCCAATAGTGAATGGCATATTCTCAGCGCTCCTTATTGAGGTTTTGCCATTCCAGCGAGGAAAGCATTTCCAGCTCCCCCTTTTCATTCAGTCGGCATCCGCAGGCGATCTGTTGTGCGAGCAGAGCACTGGCCGGGCCCTTGCCAGGCCCTCGCTCCAAATCCCAAATCAGTAACTGGCGATCATTGCGAATCAAGAGGAGCTGTGCATCGGCGCTCAGTGCCAGTTGGCGGATCCGCCCGGCGGAATCGATCAGTGGAGAGAGCGACCGGCCACTCTCAGTATCCCAGATACGTAGCTGCCTTGCCCCCCAAGTCAGAATCCGTTCGCCAGAAGGGCTCAGCATGGCCTGATTCAGCTGTTCTCCAGGGCGAATAATCCTCCGCTGTTGCGGTTTCTTATTCAAGTCCCAAAGGCTGACGGCAGCAGATTTTCCCAAAACCAAAATGCTGCGCGAAGTTGGACTGGCAAGGATATTCCTGATCTGCTCATTGACTTTAAAGCGAAAGCGCTCTTTGCTGCCATCAACCGCCCAGACAATCACATTCCCTTCACTCTGAGAGTCCCAGCTCAGCAACATGTCCTGTTCTTCTATCAGCAGAGCCCCGATCAGATCTGCATGTCCGATAGTCCCGAGGATAGTTTTGTCGTTTGTCGCCCAGATTTCCACCCGGTCGTTTTCGAGGCGAGCAAGGAGGTGATCGCCGCTGCTGCTGAATCTGGCGTTGATGTAATTGTCCCCCAGAAGATCGACCTCCGCCCTGCCCTGTTGTTCACGCCAGAGATAAAGACGGTTGTCAGACCAGATCAGTGCGCGGCGGCCGCTGGGATCGAATTCTACCTGAGTCACCCCAGCCGGATCTCTCTGGTGGGCATACTCAGCCAATTTCTGTCCAGTCCGGCTGTCCCAGATACTGATGGCCAGAGCGTTGTGGCCCAACACCCGTTCTCCCCGGGAGCTCAGGGTCAATAATGGTGGCGGTTGATCTGCCTGCTGGTAGGCGTCCAGGACTATCGGCTCGCTGAGCGGTTCGCCTCGAAAACTCCAGGCCTGCACCATGCCGCCACCAGTTGTTATCAGTCGGCGAGAGAAATCATCCAGGGCCGCTGATTCAAGTACCGGAACATCCACAGGATGAGCAAGCAGGGGCGGCTGAGCTTCACTCGACCAGATGCGGGCGGTGCCGTCATCGCCGGCGGTCAAATATTCTTGACCATTTGGAAAAAACAACACTGTGCTGGTGCTGTCATGGGCCAAGGGCATGGCGACTTGGGCCCCGCTCAGGGTATCCCGCTGCTGAATCAAATCTCCCCCTTTAGCCCAGCTCATGATGCGCGCCCCTGCTGGTCCTAACCGGGCTCCACCAAGATCGAAAGGGAATGTTTTGCTGGCCGTCAAGGCGAGGTCCTCCACCTGCCGGATAAACAGTTTGTTTCGCCCCCAAATTAGCAGTCTGTCGCCAGCGGCTGAAAATTGTGGTCTCTGAATGCTCATCCCGTGCGACTCTTGTGAACCTAGCCGACTTCCTGATACTGTGTCCCATGTCTGCAGATTTCCGCTGATATCCCAGGTATACGCCCGCTTGCCATCGGGTGTGAATTGGCCACCAGCAACATGAGGTTGTGACAATTCAATCGGGGGGCTGGATTGTTGCCAATTCCAGAGCAAAGCCTTTTCCGCTCCCTCTCGCCATAACAGCGTCCTACCTGTCTGGGCATGCAGGGTTCCGGCAGAGACAGCTTGTCCAACATTCGCTTGCCCAAGCAGGACATTGTCACGATAATTCCAGAGCTGAAGATTGCCCTCTGCCTCCTTGATCAGCAGCTGGTCGCCATCCAGGTTGAGGATCCGCCCCTTTTCCCGTCCAGAAAAAAGTGGTTGGAATCTGGAGGGCGCTTGCTCTGGCTCAATCAGTTGAATCTGATCCTCTTTATTCCAGATCAAGACTTTTCCGGCCTGGTCGAACCAGGCTTTTCGCACCGCAGCTGCAGACTGGATAGAAAAGAGCCGTTTATGGGGGGCGGTTTGCCATAGGGTGATGCGGAGTTTCCCCCAAAGTAATATTTTTTCAGCCTGGGCGCTCAGAACGGCGCCGGAGATCGGTTCGCCATGGTCAAGGATGCGACTGAGGCGGGTTCCGCCATGGATAAGTTGGAACGCCGCCTGAGCGCCCGGATCTCCCCGTAACTCAACAGCACTGGCCAGGTAAAAACCTGCCTTCAGCCAGTTTTGACGCCCGTCCCGCTCAGTTGTCGCCATCAGCCAATGTTTTTGAAAGAGTTCAGCAGCCACCTGGTTTCTCGCCCACCACTGCTGGGCGGCCAGGCCGGCAGTCAAGCCAAGAATCAGGCAGATCACCGCATAGCGAAGCCCCCTCTGGCGTCTGGCGCGGGCGATACTGGCCTGCAAAAAGGTCTGCTCAGCTGAATTCAGATCTTCGGATCTGGCCTTGACGTATGCTCTGGCCTCGGCCAACTGATTGCCGCTGAGCAGGGCCTTCCTGTCCTGCCGCACATGTTGCCAGTTTCTCATTGCCGCCAACATCCGTTTGCGCCAGAGAAGGAAGCCCCGATCATCATTCAGAGTGTTTTTGAACAGATCCCAGGCTCGAAACAGGGCCTCATGCGCAACTTCCAGGCTATCCTCGGCTTCGTTATCAGCAGCTGATGAGGTAGAGCTGATGCGCTGCTTGCCGGAAATTAGCAGCCGCGCCTCGACCAACCGCTGCAGCACCTGTTGGCTTTCGGCAGGCAGCTCGTGGCGCAGCACAACCTGGCGGGTGTACTGCCCCTCTTCATTGATCCGTACCAGCCGTCTTAACGCAGTCTGCAGAGCCGCCAGCTGCGAGGCGCTCAGGGCCATATCGGTCAAGACGTCGTTGGCGACCTGCCGGATCGAGCCTTCCAGCCCGCCGAGTTCCTGTCTGTACTGCGCTTTGGTCAAGACCCGCTCGTCGCCATGGCTTTCCCAAAGCTCCCGCAGGGTGAACGCCAGTAACGGCAGCGCGTCAGGGGTTGCAGTGTCCTGGATGAGCGCTTCCACCAGACCCTGCTCAAGTTCAATGTCTGCGACCTGGGCCGGACCGGTAATCACCTGGGAAAAATCATCGACCGTCAGCGTCGGGATATTCAGGGCTTTATACTTGAGGTCTGCAAGGCGTGGCTCGGCTTGAAAAGCGCCTAGAAAATCTGAACGCATGGTGCCGATCACAAGTAAACGGTTGTCGTTGCCGGCCAGGGCACAGGCCAGAAAATCCAAAAAGGACTGGGCGGGATGGTTCGGGTCGCTGACCAGCAATTCTTCAAACTGATCAACGGTGATCACCATGGTCGTTTCCGGCTGATCGGCAGCCTGCCGGATTTCCCTGGCCAGATCTGGCAGCCAGCTGTCCGGCGTGGCGCTGAGCTCCTGCGGGAGCAGGTGTTTCCAGGGGCGGTCATGAGAAAAGCTTGAGAAGCAGCGGCTGAGCTGAATGGCCAACTCTTCAAAAGGGTTATCCCGTGGGCGGAAAGGATCTACGACCAGCCAACGGGGATCGCGTTTTAACTGGGGCAGCAAGCCCGCGCGAACCACCGAAGACTTCCCGCTACCGGACGCCCCGAGTAGCATCAGTAATCTGGACGTCCCGTAACGGCGCATTTTGATCAGGCTGTCGACCCCCTCGCGGATCGACCGGTCGCGACCGAAAAATACCGGCGCATCGGCTTCCTCAAAGGCCATCAAGCCAGGGTAAGGCGGCCTGTCCCCCTGCCAGATGCGCTGATCGGCAGGATCTAAACCAGCGTGTTTCAAGCCGGCCAACAACCGTTCATAGCCTTGGGCCTGATTCTTGGTCAAGTCGATGAACTGCAGATCTTTCAGAATGGGGCGCAGCGTGCAGGGTGAAATGATAACTGGAAAAAGGTGCTTCCCCCTGGAACGGGCATAGATAATTTCGCCAAAACACCAGTCCGAGGCCATCGAATGCTCGCTGCAGAGCAGCACCACCGCCCGACACTCATGCAGTTTGCGGTAGAGCTCCTGCTCCCAGTCGCAGCTGGCATGGATGCCGAACTCCGGATCGATATCGAGAAACAGCGAGCGAAATCCGCATCCCTTCAGAAAGTCAGCAAGCGCTTCGCTGGCCTGATGATCCTTGCTGCTGTGACTGATGAAGATGCTGCTCATCGCTCACCATCCAGTCAGGCAAAGGCTATTTAGCCACCAAGACACCAAGAGCACCAAGAAGGACGTCTTTTTAGCCTAATAGTGCCTATGGGCGAAGCCCATAGGCCAACCAAAAAGCCTATAAGCATTGAATCCTTCGTGTCCTTGGTGTCTTGGTGGCTAAACTCCGTTTGAGGCTTTTTCCAACTCAGGGAATTAAAATATATTTCCCTTTTGCGCCCGGCTCCAGGACCAGTTCATGCGCCCTTGCCGCTTCGGCCAGCGGCAGCTCAGCATGAATGACGGGTTTCAGAGAACCGCTGGCAAGCCCTGCCCTGATCGCCGCATGGATACTGTACAGTTCCTTTTCGCTGGTATTAAACAAAGACATACCCAGAATCGAGGCATTGCGGCCCATCGCGGCACGCGGATCGATTTCGATGCTTCCGCGGTTGCCGATAACGACGATCCGACCAAACTTGGCCAGCAGATCAAGGTCCTTGGCCAGGTTGAGGTTGGCCAGCATCTCCAGAACAACATTGACGCCCTGGCCGCAAGTCAATTGATCAATGTGACTCAAATAGTTTGCTT
>CAMYNC010000187.1 GCA_947259685.1 uncultured Desulfuromonadales bacterium
AAAATGTATCGGCTGACGAAATTAAGCTACAAACTTCTCGCGAAAATGACTTGGCGAGACAAACCCGAGAGGTATGAGCTATGCGCTCACTGATTCAGGTTCCTACCATTGCGTTAGACAAAGGACGGATTCCGACAGCTCCTACCAGATCATGGGCTTTTTTCGGAATAAGGTATTAATTTGCCGACAAAACTTACTACATTACAGACAAGTAAACGGCCAGCTCGAATTTACGGGCTGGCCGTTCCTATTACAGGTAAACATGGAGGTGAGCAGTGACTTTCTGGTTGAACATTTCCATAAGCCACCCCGGTTGACGATCCTATTTTTCCATGGAGTACCCCGAAAGAGCAGCCAGCCGGTCGGGCCTGAGTTTCCCTTTATACTTCTTCCCCCCGATGAACCATGTTGGATAGGAGTTGATATTGTTTATCCTGCATTCCGCTGACTTTGGCGTCCCTCGGCCTCCGGGCGTGCATTCTACATAAGGGAGCAGTCTGGCTGATGACTCGAACAGAAACTTCTGTTCCTCGCATGCCGGTCACCAGAATGCGCCGTAAAAAACGGCATTTTCCTCAGTAAGATGAATAGCCAGTCCCTTCAGGTAGGGATCTTCCTGTCCGGCCGCAGGATCAAATATACCGCTGTAGTGAAGATGCATTCCCCCAATGATTATCAGTGCCACTACTGCCGTCCCACTCGCCCAGGTAGTAAACTTGAAATTCGTCATCCCCTCGGGCCGCTGAGCAATTATTACTCCGAAAGTGACAATCATGATTGAAAGCGAAACGAGACAATAGGGGCAAAGGGCGTCAATTACAAAGTGAGATACCGAAGTGAGATAAACACTGTAGCCCACTCCCACCAAAGAAACGACCCAGGCTGATTTCCAATGCCGCTCAGGACTGCGGACTTTGAAACCAATAAAGGCCAGTGCAGAGTAGGTCAGGAACCCCCAAAATGCCGTCGGCATGCCAAGGAAGGTCCCCCACCGACTTTGCTGGACGATATCACATGAGCTTCCTTCGGCACAGTACAGGGGGGCTTCCCCAAGCCATACGGTAATAGCCAGATACAGGGTCAACACCATCCCGGCTCCGCCTAGTGCAGTCACGGGCCCGTTGGGATGCGTCCTTTTTTTCAACACCGGCAGTCGTTTCTTTTTTCTCTGTTTCACAGACCGTTCACGTGTTGATGTTTCTTGCTGCGGAGAAGCCTTCTCCGTGGAGGACTGCTGTCGATTCTTTTTTTTACTCAATGCTGTGATCCTCTGAATTAATATCAAGGGTTGTTTGTTCAGAGCCTTTATTGTTTTGCCTCTTCAAATAAACACATTCTACCTGGCTTCTCTAAAGGGCACCTCTGGTGAAGATCATCCCAATTTGAAAGCTACACAGTTCTAGACTTCACTTTACCGTTAAGGGTTATATGTTTTGGAGATAGTATTATTGGATATGTCAGGCCTGGTCGAGAGGGATACCACCCTTTTGCAACTGCGTATTCGCTCCCGTACAAATTTGAGTGCTTCAAAAGGGGTACAGGGAGGAGAAAATGTCCTATAAATCACCATTTCCAGCACATCAGAGAGCCCAATCGGAAATTTCGGTTGGGCTTTTCCTGAAAGTTGTTCTGAAATACGGGATCCTGCTTAGCCTAGGGATTTAAAGAACACTCATGGCAGGCTCGTAGTCAAATTCGCGGTGCCTTAGACTCCATCTTTAATACCATCTCCTCGAAGCTCATATCAAAGGTTGGCCAGATATGCAGCTACCCGGTCATTGGGCCAGCACGCATAAATGCTTTTTCTTCCTCGGCCTGTTCGTAATCCTCAAGCGACTGCATAACAGCAACGCCACGTCCTCGACTAGTCAGAAGAACTGGGCGGTGGGACTCACTGGTGTGTCGCACTACTTTGCCTGGATTTTCTTTGATGTCTGTCAGTGGAACGACATCTTCGGAAAATTTTACGTTCATATCCACAACCTCCTTTAACACATGGAATAGTACCAGAAAAAGCACCTGTCAAGAGCACCAGAGAAAAGGACCGTTCATCTCTCTGATGGAAATAGTAGCCCAGGACTCTTTCCAGCAAATTTTGTCTGGTTAATGCAGCAAAAAAAGATTGGCCCATGATCTGGTAATCATGGGCCATTCGCGTGTTTATCGGGGTGACTTGTGAGACATTCCGGCTGGCAGCCTGCCGCAAATTCCTGCATTGTAGATTATTACCGCAGCTTGGCAATTGATCTAGTAACAAGTAGAAAACATTGCTGAACCTGAATTGCTGGTTATTGCTGTAAGCCCTTGGAAGTTTTTAGTCGCCATTTTACGTAACCATCCAATTTTTACACCTTTTCTAATTTTATGACCTGATGTGAAGGTCTGCCGTGGTTGACTTGTTCTACTTGTTGGCGCAAACTTTCGATCGTTTTACCTATTGCATATCTATGATTTCCGAGGAGTTGACATGACCGAGGACAAGAGCAGGTTCGTCTATTCGATCTTCTGGAACTGCGGCCTGATCACCATCGGCTCATTGATTCAGGCGATTGCGCTTAAAGCGGTTGCCATTCCGCACAATTTCGTTCCAGGCGGACTGTTCGGGGTCGGCTCGCTGATCTACTATCAGACCGGCTGGCTCGATCCGAGCCTGCTCTACCTGTTACTGAATATCCCGATGTTTATTCTCGGCTATATCTATATCTCGCGTCGGTTCCTCTGTTTCAGTGCCCTGGCGATGATGTTGATCACCGTCTTTTACCAGCTGATCGAGTTTCAGATCGCGATCAGCAGTCAACTCTATGCCGCCTTGGTGTTCGGTGTGCTTCTCGGCGTTGGTGCCGGGATGGTGCTTCGCTCGCTCGGCTCCAATGGCGGCTTGGACGTTGTTGCAGTCATTCTTAACCAGAAATTCAACATCGGCCTCGGAAAAGTTTATTTCTTCTTCAATCTCGTGCTCTTCTCGCTCAGTTTTGCCAGCCTCGACAATGACCTGGTGATCGCATCGATGATTGCCGTGTTCCTCTGCTCTGTTTCAATCGACTATTGCCTGTCGATGTTTAATCAGCGCAAGTTGACTTTTATTGTTTCTGCCCGTCCGGAAGAGATTGCCGACCAGATCATGACACATCTGAAAATTGGCACGACCATGCTGCCCGCAGTCGGTGCCTATCGTAAGGAGCCGCGCACTGTGCTTATGGTCGTGATTAACAATATTCAGCTGAAGCGGTTGGAGGAGTTGGTTTTTACCACCGACAACCATGCCTTGTTTATCGTTGAAAACACCTTCAACGTTATGGGTTCGACGTTTTCACGCCGAAAGATCTACTGATGTGCGCCAGCCTTTAAGGGAGCAGTTTTTGCTGGTCGAATACGATTTCAACTCCAACCCGCTGAACCCCGAAAATGTTTGAATGAATAAGTAGCCAAGGCGGAAGCCTCCCAGTGGCAGACTGCTCATAATGAGCGGAGGGCCGAATAAATCGCCCTCAGTCAGACCAGCAGAGGAGGCTTCCATGGAAAGTATTAACTACATCAGGTTAGACGTCCACAAGAAAACTATCGCTTTTTGCATCAAGACCGTGGCTGGCAGGACGGTTCAGCACGGGGCTATCAAGTCAGAACGCCAGGCACTACCGTCTTAGAAGCGCTCCACATTGAATTATGAGTCTGGGAGCAGCCCTGATCGTGCATGTCCTGAATGTCGCTCCATCCAGTAAAAACGGCACACCCGAAATCTCGGAGGGGCCGTTTTTCTATCTCTTTAGGAAGTGATGTATAATAGTCCTTACACGTACCCTGTTCCGCCCCAGCGCCGTGGTGCATGGTGAAAAACTCATCAATAGCTTTTGACGGTTAAGGAGCTAAAAGATTATGGCGATCGAGTATATAGGTGAGAAGGTTTTTCATGAAGAGATCATTGCCAGTGGTCAGGTCTGGGTGGCAAGGAGTGTTCATAAGAATATTTACGCTATGGAGCTTGATCGGACCGGCTATTCATTGCCGGTCTGGTCAACCAGCGAACGGGTCGACGATTATCTGCAAAATGCCAGATTGATCGGTCCCAAATATGAGCCGCATGCTGTTTCTCTGAAGGAGTTCAGCGACGCCTGGCTCTCTGATAAGATGATGGCGATTACCGAGTTGCTGATTAATCCGGATGGCAAAACCACGCGGATGCTTGCATTGTATCCGGATGAATTTCAGGCCTCGCAGGTCGTTCATTAGTTTGGAATGAAGAAAAGAATTCACCACGGAGAAAATACTGTACGGAGAGAGAGGGTTCCGCGTTGCCAGTAAGCGAAGGGTTCCGTTCTCCGTGGTGAAATTGAAAATCTCAATTTTATAAAGCTACCGCAAACACTGAAAAAGCCCCATGCACCAGAGGCAGCTGCCGCAAGGTTCGCTGTTGATATGACAGTCCTGTTCGAAATCTTCGGTTTGGATGTAATCACAAGGAGCCAGGCTGCAACTGGAACAGTAGGGATAATCGTAACGGCTGACATTTTCCCGGAAGGCGGTAAACTCAGACGAATTCCAGATCTCCAGGATCGGTTGCTGGTTTAGATTGCCGAAAATTTTCGGTTGCACCATCTGTTGCCAGCCGCTGGCATAACAGTGATAGCTGTGCCAGAGGAAATAGCAGGGGTGGACATCGCCCTGCCAGGAAATGAACGCACTGCCATCTTCGACAAATTCACAGCGACGGTCCTCCTTCAGGACCAGTTTCGGTAATTCCAGATCCAGTCCTTCTTGGTTGGCAACCTCTTCTGCCTTGGCGAAGACCTCAGAGACTTCAGCCAGCCAGCTTGTATCCAGGTTGAACAGTTTCTTCAGATCGAGAAAGACCTGCTGCTGGTCTGCGTCAGCTTTCATCTTTTCAACGAAATCGATCACCTGTTGTTCGTCAGGAGTTTTGCTGAATTTAAAGATAATCTTGGGGTAGCGGTGAATATCGACCTTTGCCGCTGCGGCAATCTTTTGCCACTTGTCAAACAGGGAAATGGCTTCCCCTGAACAGGATTCGTACACCGCCTCCTCGGCATGCTCGCCATCATAGGGCAGGACATGCGTTACCAGGGCAAAGGTTGCTCCATGGCTGGCGGCCCAGTGCAGAGTGTCGGGGAGTTCATGCAAATTGCTACGCATAACGACAATTTCCACCCCGATCTGAAATTCCGGCCTGCTGACACTGAATTTAGCCTTCGACAAGGCTTCAAATGCTTTGCTCAGCCCTGATATCTCTGCACCTTCACGTAGTTCTCTCAGCTTTTCCGGAGAGACTGCATCTACCGAAATACAGATTTTATCCAGTCCGGCTTCAAGCAATGAACGAGCACGCAGGTCGTCGATCAAGAGGCCGTTCGATTGGAAACCGATCCAACTACCCGGCGGCATAATCGCTTTTGCCCGGGAGATAAAGGTTTCAATCTCAGGATTCAGCAAGGGTTCGCCCACGCCGTTTAAAATCAAAGCTTCAGCGCGCGATAGAGCTGGTTCTACCGCTTTAAAAGTGGCAAGGGGCATTTCCCCTTCTGCTATACCACATTTATCAGTTTGTTTGACGCACATGAAACAGCCCAGGTTGCAGTTGGTCGTGGTTTCGACAAACAGCTTCGTCGGGTAATCCCGCAGGGCGGGAGACGGTTTATTGTTTGGGTCTGGATTTGAATGTCCGGTCATCCTGTCCGTTCCATATATGCGGCGATGAAGTTCATTAACGATATAGTCAGGGCACCGGTGCTTTCGAACGAGGGTCAAATGATCTACCGCAATTCGTCAGCATTGCCCACTGTAGTTTGAGATTCAGGTTGGATTCCAAAAACTTTTGGCTCCTTAGTTAAAAAGAGATAACATCAATTGATCGTGTCCAGCAGTTCTATCTTTTTGGAGTAATAGTCTTTTTCCGAGATCAAACCTTCCTCAAGCAGCTCTTTTAGAAATTTCAGTTTATTTTTAATATCTTGGCTCGGTATTTTCTTAGCTGCCTGGATCGGCGCGGTGCTTTTTGCTGGCGGGGCTAGGGTCTTGGTCTCGGCTACGACTGCCGGAGGGACTTCTTCCTTAGCTTTGACAGCAGGAACCGGTGCCGTGTTGATTGGCTCTGGCAGCTGTTCAAGATTTACCACAACCCACATCGGGGCCGGTTCCCCGGTCTCAAATTTATGAAGTTCTGCATAAGAGACTGGTAAAATCCTAATGGAATCTGAGGTTTTTACCTTTACCGGGTCGACGCTAGAATACTGGTGGTAAATAGCGCTGGTCTCGTTGCCGTTGCGCTTTGAATTAATATAGTTGAAGGCGAGGTTTAATCGTCGTTCGGAATCAATAAAAATCACCCCCTCAGTTTTTTGACTGATGGAAAAAACCAGGGCCTTCCCTTGACTA
>CAMYNC010000188.1 GCA_947259685.1 uncultured Desulfuromonadales bacterium
TAACTGGGTTGAGCAACAACTGGCTAAACAGAAGGTTGAGTTTGAACTGGTCTGGAGTATCGACGAGGTTAAACGGATCGGTCTGCTTGACATATTGCCTCGGAATGCCAGCCAACGGGATGCGATTGAGTTTCTTTGCCAAAAATTGAATTTCAACCTTGACCAGGTGCTTTTTGCTGGTAATAGCGGCAATGACCTAACTGTGCTGTCCAGCCCGATACCTTCTGTGCTGGTTGCTAATGCTGAACCGGACTTCAAAAAACAGGTGATTGAACTTGCTGAGGTGTACAATTGCATCGATAGCTTATATGTCGCCCGCTCAGGTAACAATATATTCGATGGGAATTACGCAGGAGGGATTTTGCAAGGAATCTCTTTTTTTTACCCGGAGTTTTTGAGTGATCGCCCCGAAAATTCATTGGGTAACTTAAATTGAACATATCGAGTTAATTTATTGAGTTAAATTGCGTGACTTACGTTTACCAGAAAAGTCTCAATCCAAATTAGAGATGGAATCTCTCTTTGCTATTTTGGTTCAGGCGCAAGCTGGGCGGAAGAGTCTTTATGTTTCAGTTTTTGACCAACATCAGCCACAGCACAACAGAAAGCAACGAACTGTCATGTTCACAACCGCATCCCATCAGCGGTTGGATCACACCTCAATCTCAAAAAGGAGAGCATTGCCATGTCTGATACTATCTGTCATTGCATGAGCGTCGATCTTGAGACCATATCAAAGCTATCAAAGAAAAAAACCTGACGACCGTTGAAGAAGTCCAGGACGCCACCACAGCTGGAACTGGTTGTGGTAGCTGTGTTCCTGATATCGAAGAGATCCTGGTGGAAAATTCCTGATTAGAACTTTTGAGGCAAAATACAATAGCAGAAAAACAGGGGAAGCCGTAAAAAGGTTCTCGCCAGTTTTTTGCTGCATGCAATTACTTTCGGGCGCCAATTTCCAGGGCGTTTTTTTTCCTAATTTTTGCAAAAGCAAATGCCTCTAGATTTTTCAGAGGCATTTGCCATGAAACTTACGACATTTAAGAACTGGAAAAATTGACGTAATCATTTTCAATCAATATGGTTATCAGTTAATCAGGTTGGCGAATAGCGTTAATGGATCATGAAACAGGCCCCTATCGGCAAGATCGACCAAGAAGAAGAGCGTAGCCGCTTAACGCGAGAGGCGTTAGCGGATGTAGATGCTGGTCGTGTTATTGACCATCAGGCGGTTCAAGCCTGGGCTGATAGCCTTGGCACAGACAAAACATTGGATGTGCCGCGCTGATGGAGTTGAAATGGACAAGCAAGGCTCTATCCGACTTAGCACGGTTCTATGATTTTTTGGCTCCGGTAGATAAAAGGGCAGCAGCACGCACGGTGCAGATGCTCACCAAAGCTCCAACTAAGCTGCTACTATCCGCTCGACATGCAGAGAATCCCGCTGCTGTTCGGCTTCCCAGAGATCATATTGCATCTGCTGGTTAAGCCAGGATTCTGCGCTGGTGTTGAAGGCGATGGAAAGCCTGATTGCCATGGTCGGGCTGATACCTCTCCGACAATTGACCAATTCGCTCATGGTCTTCCGCCCAACTCCAAGTTTTTCGGCAGCCTCGGTCACAGTGAGTCCAAGAGGCTCTAAGCATAACTCTCTGACAACTTCGCCGGGATGTGGGGGATTGTGCATCATGGCTCTACTCCTCTCAGTGATAATCCTGGTAGTCAACAACCTCGGCATCTTTACCTACAAAAGTAAAAGTCACACGCCAGTTGCCGCTGACATCAACCGCCCAATGATTTTCCATGGGAGGCTTAAGGGGATGCAAGCGCAGGCCTGGAAGATCCATATCGCCAGGCTCAACCGCTGCATCAAGTCGTGCCAGAATGAGCTTTAACCGCCTTTCGTGCTTGGCCTGAATTCCGGCCTTACTGCCGGTTTTGTAGAATTTCTCAAGGCCCTTGTGGCGGAAGCTCTTTATCATGCGTCAACTGTACCGCGGTGCGATCCACGAGTCAAGCGAATTATGTTAAGCTGTTGAAGCTTTCATGTCATTAGATTGGGTGGTAGGTATGAGCCGCGCATGTGGAGCCGATGACCGGGCAGCTGCATGTTTGGCCATAATTTACAATATATGAGACCTGCTTTCCAAATCACCACCAAAGATGATTAATCAACATTGAGGAACAACCTATGAGATGCTGCAAGTTTACTGGTTGCACCGATTGATCAAGTTCACAATCACCTTGACGATAGTATCCTTCTCTTCCGGCTTACTTTCAGCAATTAACAGGGTCAGAGCCACCAGAGCGTTGTCGGCCAGGCGCTTTCCGCCGTCAGCGCGGTAGAGTATATCGTTCGCGTTAAGAAAGTAGATAAAAATCGCCGCAGCAATTCGTTTATTACCATCGCTAAATGCATGGTTCTTGACGATAAAGTAGAGCAGGTTGGCTGCCTTTTCCTCTGCGCTGGGATACAACTCCTTCCCGTCGAAGGTCTGATAAATAGTGCCGAGGGCGCTTTTGAATCCCTGATCCTTTTCGATGCCGAACAGACCATCAAAATCGGTCTTCATTGATTCAACGATACTGCGAGCATGTTCGTAGTCGAGAACAAACTCTGCGGCCCCACTTGTCTCTTCAATGCTCAGAGTACCGTGGTCATAACGATCAAGAAGGTTGAGAGCGTAAGCATAGTCGGCGACAACCTGCAACACATCCTTGCCCAGGTCGTTGACAAGCTGTTGCTGCTCCAGGGTTCGGGAAAGCAACTCTATTGCCTGCCGCATCTCTGCCAAATTTCTGGACTGCTCTTCTAAGCGCTGTCGGTTGATAGTGTAACCCTGAACCAGATGATCACGCAGAACCTGAGTGGCCCAGACTCTAAATCGTGTTGCCTTGGCGGAATTGACCCGATAACCGATCGAAATAATCATGTCGAGGTTGTAAGCAACATTCTTCCGTTTAACTTTGCGCCCTCCCTCAATTTGAACTTTTTCCATTTTGGAAACAGTTGCCGAAGCATCTAGCTCCCCAGAGTTGAGAATATTGCTAACATGTTTGGAAATTGCAGGAATCTTAACGTCGAACAGCTGAGACAGTTGAGCTTGAGTTAGCCACAGAGATTCCTGCTCCAGACGTACTTCAAGGGCGGCTTTACCATCGGCGGATTGGTAGATGACGATCTTGTCAGGCATGGTTTTTGTTTCTCCGAGAAAATAGATTTGTCCAGTATCTTAGAGATGAATGTTCTTGTCAAAATTTTGCTGATAGGTTGATGTTGATAGGAGCTGATAGCTGATGCCCACGGATGAGATGCCGGGCAGACGATTGGTGATGCGCATCGCGTCGCCGGCGAGCACGGGAACGGTGTATATTTCTTCGGCAAGCATGGTGGTCGACGTGCCGGTGACCGACCGTTGCGGAACCCGATGCCGCGTCCCGGTCACGATAATTGTTTCGATCGCCTCTTCGACTACGGGCGCGAAAACGTCAGGTGGGGCTGGCGAGGGTTCGAGCGTGGCAGCTGTAGTGACCAGCCAGTAGCCATCGGCCTGCTCCATGCGCAAACCGACGTCCGGGAGCGCCCGCCGGACATTGGTCAGGCTGACGGCGGCAACCTCGATATGCAGATCGGCTGGCACGAGCTCCGTGCTGAAAACGATGCGATGTCCCTCGTCCTGCAGCTGCTCCAGCACATCTGCGAGGAGCACACGGACGGCCGCGGCAGCCAGACAGGTCCCCCCGAGACCAAGACCACCACCGCAAGGACCCTAACGCATAACCGAAGCAGGATTACCGTCATAAGCACCACCTGGTGCGTATTATCCCTCGCCCGAAGCCCCGTGTTTAGCGGTTTTCCCGCGCGTTCGCGATGAAGTTGATCAGCACGAGGGTTTCCGCCGGATCCATTCGCCCCACCGGAGAATTGCTGTACGTGGACACCATGACCCGGCCCTTGCCGGTGATCACGAACTCAGACGGCTGAATATGATCGCGCCTTTCGTCCCACCACGCACCAATCGCGTCACCCTCGCTGCGGGTCATGCCGAAGGCAACCGGAAAGCTCAGATCGCTCGCGACCTCAGCGGTCTGCTCCGGCGAGTCCACCGAGCCCGCGATGATCGATACCCCCAGATCTTTGTATTCCTGCAAACGTTCTTCGTAGCCGGCTAACAGTCGGCGGCAGAAGGGTCACCAGTGGCCGCGGTAAAAGAGCACAACTGCATAATCGGTCTCGATGTCGTCCGGCAGGGTAAGGCTGCCACCCCCGGCAACGTTCAGTTTCAATTGGGGGAACTGATCCCCCGGTACCAGCTGATTGCTCATGATCAGATCTACGTTTGTGCTGATGCTGATAGGAAATTGCTTTTGCGGGGATCGTGCCTGCGGCGCTGTGAACCGCCCCTCCCCCACCGATCTTCGTTCGAAAACCGACCTGTTTACCCTTGTAAGGAAAGCAGCGCGCCGCTGTCAATCAAAAACCCCGGCCGACAGGGAAGAGCTGCGGTCTCAAAAGTATGGAGTTTTTACCCCCTTAGAAGCAAAACCATTTCCGCTGATTCGCGCTTCGCACAAGTTGCTTCAAAAAGGATCTCATAAGTGCAAAGACTGATGAGAACAGGAGATAATCTGATACTGTCTGTCAGTTTATGTTGTGGTCACTACATTTGATGTTCGCTTTACTCCACGAATTATAAAAAGGGCCTACTGGAAATCATCCTGTAAGCCCTTTTTTATATCGTCAGCTGATCTTGCACTAGTGGTGCTTCACATGCCCTAAAAAGTCTTTGAGTCGTTCCGAGCGGGGGTATTTCATCACTTCACCGGGCTTGCCTTCTTCGACAATCCTGCCATCGTCCATAAAGATCAGTCTGCTGCCGACCTGGGAGGCAAAGCCCATTTCATGGGTGACAACAACCATTGTCATGCCGCTGTCTTTGGCAATGCTTTTCATGACATCCAGAACCTCACCGATCATTTCAGGATCCAGGGCCGAGGTCGGTTCATCAAACAGCAAGACTTTGGGATTAACTGCCAAGGCCCTGGCGATGGCAACACGTTGCTGCTGCCCACCGGACAATTGCCCGGGAAATTTGTTCTCAAATTCAGCCAGACCGACCTTGTCAAGCAGGGTTCCGGCAATCTCTGTCGCTTCAGCCTTATTCATTTTCCTCGCCTTGCGCGGACCGAAGGCGACATTCTCAAGCGCCGTCATGTGGGGGAAAAGGTTGAATTGCTGAAAGACCATACCAACCTCCAGCCGTATCTGTCGTACCCTGCTCCGCTCAGCAGGAATCCTGACACTATCAACAATAAGCTCACCGCTGGTTATCATTTCCAGGCAGTTGATCCCACGCAGCAGGGTAGATTTTCCAGAGCCGGACGGGCCGATAATGACCACAACCTCACCCTCTGCAATAGACAGATTGATGTTGTGCAGAACTTCCGTATTTCCAAACGATTTACACACGTTTTTCAGCTCAATAATGTTCGGCATTTTTTTCCCGTCTTCCTTTAACCTGAATCAGTGAGGTTCCCGACGGCGAAGAGCACAAGTCATTGAATTGCCTAACCGCCTCAAAAATCGCCGCTGAACCTATGGGGGCAGCTCAGATTTTTGAAACGCTTATTCAATCCAGGCACTTGCACTCTTCATCCGCCTTGCCCTCACTGATTCAGGTTTGAGCCCAATACTGACTTTCTTTTCCACAGCCTCCGAGAGTCAGAATATTTTCATCCTTCTCTCAAGGTGGCGTAATGTCATGGCGAGAACCGTTGTCATGATCAGATACATTACGGCCACAGTCAGCCAGATTTCCAGCGCCCTGAAATTGCTGGCCATGATTTCCTGGCCCTGCCTGGTTAATTCACCGACCCCGATGACAATAAACAGGGAGGTATCCTTGAGGCTGATGATGAACTGATTGCCGAGTGGGGGGATCATTCTGCGGAAAGCTATCGGGCCGATAATATGAAAGATCAGCTGGAAACGGCTTATTCCCAGCGACATCCCGGCTTCCAGAAGTCCCTTGTTAACGGACATGACAGATCCGCGCACGATCTCCGCAATATAGGCCCCCGCATTGATGATGATCGTAATGACGGCTGCCGTCAAAGCTTCAATGCGAAAGCGTTCGATGTCGGTGACTGCCTTAACCAACATTGGAAAAGCAAAGTAAAGA
>CAMYNC010000189.1 GCA_947259685.1 uncultured Desulfuromonadales bacterium
CTCAGAAAAATCGATTGAGGTCGTCACCCGCCTGGTCGATACGGAAACCTCAGTAATTCTGGCCTCGCATGATGTTTTTTCGGAGAGCCTGACGCACCATGCCATCAATGATTTATTGGCGGCACTGGCCTTTAAGTATAAGCGCGACTTCCCGCTGCTGGAGGGGATCATCATAGAGGTTCAGCCAGATAACATCCTGATTGATTTAGGCCGCAAACATAAAATCAAAGAGCACACCAAGGTGATCTGCTTTAGAGAGGCAAATCGGATTCAACATCCGGTCTCCGGTAAGCTTCTTGGGGTAGACTCTCAGGAATTAGGTTTGGCCAAAATCAAAAAGACCTTTCCAGAGTATTCCCGTGCCGAAGTGATTCACAGCAATCAGGATTTACGAGTGAGGGATAAGGTCATCACCAAATAATGATATCCGTCCCCTGGTTTATTGAGCACCGGGGGACGGACAATAATGTTTAAAAATCAATCAGCCAGCCTTCTTTTTTTGCCTGAACTTTTGAATAACTGACCGATTGCAACAAAATCTTATTCTGATTGAAAAATTTGATAATTCCGCCTTTATTTGACAATTGGGCGGTGTTGGGTGGAATCACAAGTGCTTCGACCGTACCGCCATCAATCTCGATATTTTCCAGCTGATAACGGTTGCCGTTTTTATCTTCTATGGCATATCCCGTTAAATCTATTTTTTGCGGTGACAAATTCATCAGGTAGATTTTTTCGAGGCCAGGATCATGCCCAGGGGGGTTAACCAGGGCTGCAGTGATCCTGAGTGCATTTTTCTCTTCGGTCGGCTCTATTGTCGGACCGGTCGGCTTTTCTGGTTCTGAAATCTGCACAAAAACCGGGTAGAAAGTGCGCATATGTTTGCCGTTACTACTCCGGTAGAGCTTCATATTATACAGGGCGCGGTTGATGACGGCTTCTTTAGGTGATCTGGCCCGGGGAAGAAAGCGAACAGTGCCAAGAGCCATCAACCCTTCAATACTGCAACCGTTGAAAAATCCACCGATTTTTTTGAACAGTGGCCTCCTGGTTTCAGCGTTGTAATCGTAAGCGTCCCACTTGTAAGACAAGGTCGAGACCTCAGGAACCAGAAGATTCTCTTCCTGGTTCTCACCTCTGGTCCCCAGGTATTTAATGTCGTCTTTGCCTAACAGATTGTTGGTGTCGTCAAGCCAGTATTTGTACCAGAAATGGTAACCACTGACTGTCCCACCTTTTTGTTCGCCAACGATAATATGCTCAAAGGCAGAGAGATCTTTTCCGCTACTTTGGGTGAACTGAGTAAACCATACATCCATGAGGGTTTTATACCAACGGCTGAGGCTGAAGACCTCATTGGTCTGACTTGCGACGAAATTTCTGGCAAGGGTCATCGGCCTGGACTCAATAATGGTTTCCAGCAATAGGTGAACTTCTTCATCCTCCTCAAGAGTGTTATGCTCGCCTTGGGATGGAGCTAAGTTATAATTATTAAAAAGGTTTTTACACAACTCATAGGTTTCGACTTTTGGGTCCGGGATAAGGACTTTTCCAAACAGAGAATGATCCGGATTTTCCTCTTTGACTTCATTGACGACGACATACTTCAGGATAGGTTGAATTCCGTTACCTTCTTGGTCGGCATTCCAGATCTGCTGATATATGTTCATGATCTGCTCCTTTGGATGAGGGTCACATTGAGCCAATTATGTAGAAAGCTATAAATTGTTGTGGTCTGGCTGACCAAGCGCCACCCAGCCTTATGGCACTTAGTCATATTACCGAACAATCCGGTAAAGGGAAGCCACCTCTTGCTGCTCCTCGTTCTGAAGATTTTCTTCCGCCGGAGCAGCTTCTTCACTTCGCCACCAGGGCCCCTTCAGCGCCTGCCCCCAGAAACCACACATAAGGTCATTCATTTGCTTTTTAATTATCGAATCTGCCAAATAGGCCAAAAACATGATTAACAAACAGAGAAAGGTAAGAATCGGCATGGCCAGAAGGGGTTGCACCACGCCCTTGAACAGCAACCCGCCGAGAAGTGGAATGGCTCCCAAAAAGCTTTCCAGTGAATTTTCCAGGGATCTTATCCAGGCGACATCCGGTTGCACAATTGGGCTCTCAGTTATGAATAACCAGAGGTTGTAGCCAATCCCCAGACCCAGCATGAATAACCCCGAACAGATAACCAACCCATAGCAGATCTTTCGTTGCTTAACCTTCACCTGTTTAACAACCTTGAACGTTTTTTTAAGCTTGATACCGGAAAATTTTACTTCTAGGCAACGCGCCTGCTCTTTCAGCGTCTCTGAGTCTTCTCCGCGATTCGGCATATCCCCATAGAGGGGGAAATCCGGAACAATTTCTATATCTTTTGTTGGCAGATTAAATGGTGCATAGCCAGCCGTATGCCTGGCGATACGCTGGAAGGCCCCCACATGGATGCGAACTTTCTTTAACTTAGCCGTATTGATTTCAGCCAGGTCACGGGGTGCATAGCGATAAAAAAAACCAAGCCCAGATCTTGAGTCGTAGAGTTTGTCATGGATATTTCGCTCACAGCGAATGGCCTTCAAGGCGCAGAGTTCGAAAGCCAAGCCATGTTGCCGGGCTTTACCAACCATCCAGTCCAAACTGACACTTGCCAGTCCCTGCTTTGGATAACCACCGCCGACATTACTGTGAACCCCGGGGAACCAGACTTGTTCAATACGTGCGCCATCACTGTTGGCGGAGATTTCTTTTTCGTCTGATTCATCAAAAATCGTCGGATGAAATGTCTTGCGCTCATCGTCGATCGACAAGACATGGCAGGCCTTATTCACGGCTGGACCGAGTTCTTTATCCGGAAATTTGAAATGGTAGACCTTGGCATTCCAGCAATCAGCCAGCTCTTTCAGGGGAAGTCCGACGGCATCGACCGTGTCCCATACGCCGATGAACCTTATGGGCACAACCTTCCTGCTCTTAAGCCTGTCGTCGTCAAATTTCAGGTTTTGATAAACATCCCTGTACAATTTTGGTTCACATACAACGCCGTAGGTCTTTTTGAAAAGGTCAGCTTCAATTGGGGCTTTCGGCGCTGGTAATCTTTTTATCAATGCCCAAACCAGACGCCACAGCGACCGTAAATGGTCAAAGAATTTATCCTGGTAGCCTTGCTTTCGGTAACTCTCAAAGGCTTGATCGACCATGCCTTGCAACTCTGCTTCACCGTTAATCAAAAAATGCTGCTTATCAATGAGCCCGCAACTGTGTATAAGGCCCGCCAGCGTCCGAATGGTAAACGCACCGCGACTGAAACCAAACAGATAGATATGGTCTCCGGCTTCGAAGTTTTTCACCAGGTGGATATAGAGTTCTTTGACGTTTCTGGTCAGCCCCCAACCAAAAGCACCTCCAATGATTTTTAAAAATTTGAGCCGATCGGTGCCGACACCATCATCATAGAAGGCAACCTGTTCCACAGCATCGGAATGCTTATAACTCTGCAGGTCGATACTGTTGAATAATTTCCAGACATTTGTAGGATGTCCAACGCCGCCCTTGTTGCGGGTTCCGTCTGAACAAAGAATAATATTTTTCGCCATGACGTCCTCTCCTTTCTTGTAGGTTTCAGGTATTGGTTATTGGATTGGTCCTGTTCCTGCTAGGACCCAATTGATCATCATCAATCCTCAGCCAATCGGTACAACATTGGTGGCCAATAGCTGGTTTTCTACTGGCGTTGTGCTCTTTTCTACTACGGCCGCAATAACAGATCGCTTACCGATTTGGGGAAATGGAGACCTTTTAGAAAGGAAGATTCAATAGGCAATGGATATTTGAAACACTAAGGGTGAAACGAACTGCCGATGTTCTTTGAGGAAAGTGAATAAACAAGAGGGCTACCGTTCGGGTGGTTTTAATAGGTTTGTGGGGAGGGGCAGAAAGGAAATATTTCGAATAGGCGATCAAGAGCCTAATCTTCTATGCTTTCATCGTTCTCTTTGGCGTCATTTCTCAGCCTTCGATATGCAGCGCTGATTTTCTCAGAAGGCTCAAGCCCCTCCTCAGACATTAAAACCCTGCGGCATTGTCGGTAGGTATTTTTCGCCTCGGCAGTCCTGCCAAGGCTCACCAGACAGAGCATGACTTGATGATAGAATTCTTCAACCAATGGAGCCATTTCCACCCCTTTTTGGAAGATTTCCAGGGCTTTTTCGGTTTCATTCTTTTCGACCAGGTAATTTCCAAGCCGTGAAACATTGCGCAGAAATTTACTCTGTAGCCGTTCGCGCAGCATGATGGTCCATTCCATCTCTGTATCCGCCTGAAGAAAAGGCGCATAATTCATGGCCATGGCTTTTTCAGTTAACTGCGCAGCTTCACCATGCTGGGCCGGTTCATCGCTGCGCCAGCCGGGTTCCGCCTCGCCAAGCAGGCGCTCGAAGGCCCAGGCATCGACCCAACAGCGACAGGGATCAAGGGTCACGCGGCCACCATTGACCAGGATGGCTTCTTTGCCGATGATTTTACGCAACCGATGCAGGGTGGTGTTGAAGGTCTGATGGCCCAGGTCGCCTTCGGCATCTGGCCAGAGAGCATCCACCAGCCGCTCTTCACTGACATCACGGCCTCCAAAAGCGATCAAAGCTTTCAGCATCTCGATCGGTCTTTTTTGCGCTTTACCGCTAAAAACGACCGGCTCGCCATCTTTAATCAGCACGAATCGGCCGAAAGTGTGGATTTTGATCTGCCAGGGGCAGAGGATTGCTTTAGCGATCTTTTCGGTGATGAGGCGTGCAAGGGTGGAGAAAAAAAGCAAGTCCGTCTCGACGAACTGACGGTTTGGCAGACTGGTATCAATATATAAGGCGCCTATTTTTTGTTTTCCACTCCACATCGGGCTGCAAATTGCCGACCTAATCTCCAGGCCGATGATGCTCTCTTGTAATTTCAGCTCCGCATCGCTGCCGACATCTTCAATGAGGATGGCTCTATCCTCTGCTAGCGCCTTTTGCGCGATAGATCTGCTGAGGGTAAATTTGGGATGTGATTTCGCCTCGGAAAGGTAGGCCCGGGTTACCAGATTGCCGATTTCGTCAAACAGCAGGATCGCCGCTCGCTCAGCGCTGGTTTTGCTGACGCACAATTTTAAAATATAATCCAGCAGCCCCTCCAGAGGTCGGTTTTGCTGGATTTGTTCCGTAATCTCAGCGACGGATTCCAGCAGTTCAAGAGGCACTGGCGTTTTGGCTGCCGAAGCCACGGTCGCTGGACTCATGATGACCGTCATTGCGGACAGATCCTGCTCTGCCTCCAAAGGTATCCTTTCGGCCTGTTCATAGATGATTTTTGCCGAGCCAACGCTGATGATGTCGCCAGGTGAGAGTTCTGTCGGTTGGGTGATAAACTCAGCGTTCACAAAGGTCCCGTTTTTACTAGCTGTGTCCTGGACGTAATACCTGCTGTCAGCAAAATAGATTTCTGCATGTTTCCTTGAAACCAGCAGTTCATCTAGAAAGATTTCACAATCCGCAAGCCGACCGATCCTGAGGGAATTTTTTTCACTGGAAACCAGTTTTTGTTCCCCTGAAGCAAGTATCACCAGAAATGCTGCCACGTTAAGCCCCTCAATATAGCAGTGTTGTTAAACCTGATTCAGGTTAGAGACAAAATCCATTTTCCCTCGGCTGATCAGGTTTTCTTCAAAACAACCAGGGTTCTATCGTCCGAGTAAGGCGCACCTTGCCGAAAATCATCCACCGCTGACAAAATGGCAGCTTGTATGTCCCGGGCATTTGCGTGCGCCGACTCAGCCAGAACTTTTTCCAGTCGTGGTTCGCCGAACAGCTCGCCCCTTTTATTGAAACATTCTGTAATACCGTCGCTATACAGCAGCAACACATCACCCGATTCAAGTTTGAGAGTATAGGTTTCGTAGCTGCTTTCGGCAAAGATTCCAAGCGGCACACCACTGACATTCAGGGCCGATACTGATCCTGGCTTTCGCCACAGCAGGGGAGGATTTTGCGCAGCATTGGAATAAAACAACTGCCCCTGCTGCGGATGCAAAATCAGGTAGAAGAAGGTGATAAATCGATCATCCCCGACCCGGCTGAGCAAATCTGTATTCAATTTCGCCAGCAGTGCGGAAGGATCAGAGCATTCCAGTGCACGGCTTCTGGTGATCCCTTGCAGATTGGACATCAGCATGGCTGGGCCAAGCCCTTTACCTGCCACATCGGCGATGGCAATCCCATAAGTATCTTCAGTGGCAATGATATCAAAGTAATCACCGCCGACCTCATGGCAGGGATAGTTAAACGCCGACAGGTCATAACCCTTAATTTGCTGGATCTCCAGAGGAAAAAGATGCGACTGAATTTCCCTGGCGATTTTCAGTTCTGCATCCAGACTATGTTTCGCCGCAGCGATATCAGACAAAATAACAACCTCAAGCTTTTCCGCCATCATGCTCGCAAGGGTTGAGAAAAACAGCAGATCGGTTTCATCAAGCGGTCGGTCAGGTCGGCTGGTATCAATATGCAATAGCCCCAGGGTTTCTTCACCGTGGCAGATCGGCGTGCATATCGCTGATCTGATTTCGAGGCCGATGACGCTCTCATTCATTTTCAGTTTCTCATCGGAACTGACATCGGCGATGAGGATGGCTTTTTTCTCCTTAATGGCTTTCTGCGCGATGGCCCTGCTGATCACAAACTCTGGGTGGGATTTAGTTTTGGAATGATAGGCGCGTGGAACCAGTTCGCCGCATTCATCAAGCAGCAAAATCGCCGCGCGCTCGGCACTGGTTTTGTCCAGACAGATACTCAGCAGGTATTCCAAAAGGCCCTCAAGGGGCCGATTTTGAGCGATTTGTCCAGAAATATCGGCGACAATCCCAAGCAGTTCAAGAGGAGCGATACTATGAATAGGAGGTGGCGCAGCGGAGCGAGCCATGATGATGGTCTTCGCCGAGGGATCATGGTCATTATCAAAGCAGATGGTTGCCGAATGCTGATAGACGATCGTTGCAGAGCCCACGCTGATGGTATCACCAGGACTGAGTTCCGTCGGCTGGGTAATTGGCTTGGTGTTCAGCAAGGTACCGTTGCGACTGCCGGTGTCCTGAAGATAGTATTTGCGATTATCTAAATAGACTTTTGCATGCCTTCTGGAAACCACGGCCTCGTCCAGAAAGATCTCGCACTCCGGAAGCCGACCGATTCTGAGTTCGCTTTTTTCGCTGGAAACAAGCTTCTGCTCCCCCGATTCTGATATCACGAGGAATGATGGCAATTTAGGGCCCCCAATGTGAGCTGATCGATTTTGTTGCCATGAACAAATCAATCAGCATGGGATTGCAAAGGGCAAAAACCTTCTCCCCTCGCTGCAAGCCTGTATTTCCAATAATATCAGATATTAGGGATGTTTCCCCCTCTCCTGGCAATCTTTCCGCAGCAGGCAGCTAGTGTCCCGTGCGGTTAATCCTGTCTGTTATTTCAGGCCCTTTTGCCCGCTGTCCACGTTGTGCCTCCTTGGTTTAACTATGGCTAGGCCTGCGTCGGCGCGCCTTGACAGCGACCAAAATGACTCAGAATTATATGACACCATTAACCGCACGGGACACTACAATCCGGGCATAGGACAGATCCGACTCTACTTTGCCGATTTCAATCTGTCCGATCACTTTGGCCGAACCGCGCAGGATCTTTTGCTGATATGTTTTCGGCGCGCTTTCTTCTAACACGTCAAAGGTTGTTCCTTGGACCACTCCTTGCTTTTCTCCCAGGTTGATCAACAGCTGCTCATTCGTATTCTCAACAACATACCCTTGCAGGGGATACTTCTGCATGACGGTACTGAGAATCCCCCGGTTCAAGCGAAACAATTCCTGGTCGAGAGATGTCTGGGGTTCGAGATCGAGGGTGAAAACCTTTTGGATGGCTGAGGTTTCCGTGTCGACCAGTCTCAAGGTGAGCAGGGTTTTTTCTGGAAGGTAAAACAGGGAACCGGTAGCAATGAGCTTCGCGGCCAGGATCCGGCCGACCTGCAAAGCCGTAGTTGAGTCCGCTAAGGCCGATGTGCCTATATTCAGTTCGGCCAAGATTCTGCTGACCAGGGCCCGTTCAACAACTTTCACCCTCCCGGAACTATCAAGTAGATCTCCCAGCTGGGTGGACAAAACTGTCGCCAGACCATCCTGTTCCGCGAGCCCGCCCTTCTCCTGGAAATCGATGAAAGTCATCACCATCGGCCCTGAGGTCCAGGAGTCCTCGTCTTCGGGGCTGGTTTTCCTCTGGTTTTGATAACGTTCGGTCAGTTCTCTGACCAAGCTGTCAATGCGCTCATTCTGCTGGTTATCTTTTTCCAAGTTCAGCATTTTTTCGGCATTTCTGGCCAATACACTGGCAAAGGTGTCCTGTTTCTCAATCGCCAAGGCCTTGCGGTTGGCCAGCAGGGCATCTTCCCAGCGGCCTTCTTTTTCATAAGAAATCCCTTTATTGGTCAATGCTTCAACATAGTAGGGGTCGATCTCGACCGCCTGATCATAGAGCTGCCGGGCCTTTTGATAGTTGCCCTTGTCGGCTTCGATCCGTCCCAGTTGATTTAAAGCCAGGGCTTTTTGGTACAGATCAGCCTCTCTTTTCGCGACAGCTTTTTGATATTCCGCCGCGGCCTCGGCCCGATTACCGTGCCGATAAAGGACATCGCCTCTGACGACATGGATAAACGCCCTCTCGGGTGCCATCTCCTCCACCTCTTTGGCCAGGGCAAGCGCCTTTTTATCCTCCCCCTTTCTGGCATAAACCATCACCAGGCCCTCTTTCCCTAGAACCTCACCCTGCCCCTTTTTCTCAACCAGCTCTAGAAAGGTTTTTTCGGCGAGGTCAAGGTTCCCTTCCTTCATGGCTGCGTAGCCGTTCAGATTTATGGCGTCTAGGTTTTCTGGGTCTTTTTGAATTAGCTGCTCACTGACAGTTTGCGCCAATTTGGTTTTATTGCGCTGCAAGGTTCTTTCGGCGAGTCGCATCAGCATAACTTCTGTCGCCTTACCACCACCCTGAATAACTTCAAGGACTTTGAAACCTGGGCCAAGAATGTAAATGGACGGGAGGATTTTTCGCGCATTGTATTGATCGCTCATCCCCAAATCGTCTAACAAAACCGGAAACCCTGGCTGGGTCTTCGCCACAAAATCGACAGCCCGGTCCTTTACCGAAAGGGTAATCCCCAAAACCTCCATATCAATGTCCGGATACTGCTTAACCAGATGCGCCAAGCTCAATAATCCTTCCTGACTTGATTGGGAATCGACATCGAAGAAGTAAAGGATCGTCATCGGTCGGTCTTTAAACTGGAAAAGGCCGAATGTTTGCCCTTGAGTGTCGATTAGGTTGAATCCGGGAGCCTGCTGTCCAACGGAAAGAGCGAAACTGGGGCCTGAAGCTGAAAAGATCAGCAGTAGGAGTGTGATAGCGACCCAAAAAGAATTTAATCTCATAGCGATGCCTTCCCGAACTATTGAAAGGTTTCGTTCATCGGAATCAAAGGTATGGCGAGGGATTCATGCTTGCCTTCATTAATATCAACCTGAGCCTCCCACTCTAAATACTGGGCAAGGCTAAGCCTTACTTCGTGCTTGCCGATCGACAGGCTGAGCCGAAGCGGCGTCTTCCCCTGGAAGGCTCCATCTACAAAGACCTGAGCTCCTGCAGGTGCACTCTCAACGCTCAAAAATTGATTTGAATCCGGCCAAAAGATGGCGATCAGGGCACTCAGCACACTCAAAAGAATAACCACGCCTGCCACATAGGAAGAAAATCTGCTTGAATTTTTTTGCAATTGTGGCGGCTTAACTTCAGCAAAGTCAGCCGTTCGCAAGCAGGCGATCAGGGCCTTGGCCATGTCTTCACCGGTCTGGAAACGCTCTCCCGGATCCTTACTGAGGCTTTGCATGATTAATTTGTATAAGTCCTGGGTCGGCTCGAGCCCCAGTGTTGAATCCACCTTGGTAGGGAATTCGGGAGTGTCTTGAGCAATAGACCTGAACAGCTCCCCAAGCCCTTTGCCTTTGAAGGGACACCTCCCGGTGGTCAATTCATACAAAACTGCACCTAAGGAATAAAGGTCGGTCCGCGCATCGACCGGTTGCCCCGATATCTGCTCGGGAGACATGTACAAAGGGGTTCCCAAAACCACGCCTGCTTGGGTCTCGTCGGTTTCCGCGAAGTTTTCGAAGCGGGCAATGCCAAAGTCGGTTATCTTTACTCCACTATCTGGCGAAACAATAATATTCGAGGGTTTTATGTCTCGGTGCACAACTCCCTTCTGGTGGGCATAATTGAGGGCCTCTGCGACATGGATACCAAAAACGACTGTTTCCTTGAGACTCAGCTCCCCTTCCCGAATGACAATATCCAGAGGTTTCCCCTCGACCAGTTCCATGGCGATATAGATATTTTCCTGATCCCGGCCGAAATCAAAAACCGTCACAATATTTGGATGGGAAAGCCGGCCGATCGCCTTGGCTTCCTTGAGAAACCGCTGCACGAACTCTTCACTGGAAAGACGGTCGCGGCGCAGAACCTTCAGAGCAACCATCCGGTCGATCTGCGGGTCATAGGCCTGGTAAAGGATCCCCATGGAGCCCTTTGCCAACCTTGTTTCAATCTGATAACGACCATATTCCATAGAGTTCTATTCTTCTTTGACAAAATCTAGCAGGGTTTTTACTGGAATAATAAATCCGAAAGAATCTGTGCCCCGGTACCTACCTTTGGCCATACCGACCAGGTTGCCGGCAACATCGAATACCGGACTGCCACTACTGCCAGGTTGCATCGCCATATCAACCTGCCAGAGTGGCCAGCCATGCAACCGCCGTGGCACCCCATGCAAAGTGCCTGTTTGGATCACTCCCAGGACATTCAGCGGACAGCCGACGGAAAAAAGCCGCTCATTTTTCTCCAGCTGATGGCGACCATTGCTCAGGTCAACAACCTGAGGCAATCGAGCCCGAACTAAAACTATAGCTAAATCTTTTAAGGCATCGAGCCTGACCACCCGCCCCTCGATCTCGCTGCCATCATGCAAAATGACCATTACCCGGGAGTCGACCTCTAAACCATGCGCAGTACAAAGGATAACCCCCTCGGCATTAATGGCAAATCCTGAAAGCTGAAGCGGTTCTTCAGCGCCAGTGGTCTTGAGGCAGACGACAGATTTGGTTCTGGATATGACCGCAGTTGAGGTCGTGATCTGACTGTTTCGGTTCGATGAATGAGAAGATATTTGTTTTAAGTATGCTGAGATATGGCTCCATAGCGGTTCAGCCTGGCCATTCTTTCCAGTTGTCGCGGTGATCCTGGTCGCCAACGGGGAATGGGAATTTAATGATATCTGCCACCCTTCCTGCCCCTTTATCGCCGCTATGTCCACCTGTCCTCTCGCTGAAGAAATGCGCTTCACTTCAAAACCTGTATCCATCAGCCAATCCGAAACGACCATTTTCGCTTCAACGATTGGGAGAGGATAAACTTTGAGATCTGATGCACTGCCGAAAGTCGCCGAACAAAAAGACAGAGAAAAAATGATTTGCGCCACAATTAGCTGAAATGATTTTTTAATCACGACTGTTCCATTTCGGCCATTGATTCATCGCTATCCCGATTCATTCGGCTGGCTGCATCGTTTAAGTCCTTGAGATCACCAGGATAGATAATATCTGAGGCCCCAATTCATTAACTATTTAGAATATAGCTGAAGATTCAAAAAAATCCCGTCCTATTAAAGAAAATCGGATTTTTCTGGCCATCTGTAATCAATCTGTCAGCAGTGCGCAGCTATGGTGCAGTTGAAAAAAGGAGTTAAATCAAACAAAAACAGGGAGGTCATTATGGAATTTCTTCTTGCGATTATCGCTGCGTTCTTCTTTTACATGGTTGTTTTACCCTTTTTCGGCTGGTTGATCGGGCTATTCTTCCGCGTCTGTTTCCCCTATTCCTTGGGTGGGTTGTTGGTTTATCTATTGAATATCAATCCGATCTGGTACCTGATTGCCGGACTTTGGTTGTTTGCCTTGCTGGTGGTTCGCAGCCGAGTCGCCCGCAGTCGGGTATTGCATTGGACCGAGGGACATTACCAGTCAGCCAAAATGCTGTTGACCTTAGGTCTATTGATGGAGAAACAGGTCGAGGAATGGCCGCCACTCGAAAGTAGAGCTACATCTTCAATGCAATGCGAGTGAGAAACCAACCTTAGGTGCAATGATTATCTGAATCAGGGATCTCGCCATGAAGGGGGATGAGCAAGGATTCTGCTCAACGCTGTTGATCGTTTAAAGACATGCTGCCAAGGAGATGATATAA
>CAMYNC010000190.1 GCA_947259685.1 uncultured Desulfuromonadales bacterium
AAGGTTCAGTTCCGGCGCCGGCGAAATCATTTCCATGTTCGCTTCCCAGAAAGCATCTAATGACCCGACATCGCGCCAGTATGCCAGCCCGCCGGTTTCAGGATCGCGGAAGGGGTAGGCAATGACTTTTTGACTGTCGATGATCGCCGGAATGATATTTTTACCGAAATCGTGCTCTGAGTTGGAATCCTGCCCATCAGTTTCCAGCAGGTCGAAGAGAAACTCGGTATTGAAGATATAGTTGCCCATTGAGGCCAAAGTCAAGCCTGGCTTGCCAGGGATTTCTGCTGGCTGCGGAGGTTTTTCATCAAAAGCGATGACCCGGCTGTCTTTATCGACACTCATGACTCCGTAAGCCCCTGCTGCCTCTTCAACCGGCACTTCTAGGCAGGAAACCGTCATGTCAGCGCCTTTTTCCACATGTTCAAGCAGCATCGGCCGATAATCCATCTTGTAAATGTGGTCGCCGGAAAGAACCATGATATATTTAGGCCGGGTCGCGCGGATGATATTAAGATTCTGGTAAACGGCATCCGCCGTTCCCTGATACCAGTCTTCAGAATATTGCTGCGAGGCGGGCAGGATTTCGACGTATTCATTCAGCTCCTGTTTGAAGTGACTCCAGCCGCGCACCAAATGTCGGATCAGGGAATGAGATTTATACTGAGTCAGGATGCCCATGCGCCGGAGTCCGGAATTGACACAGTTGGAGAGTGGAAAATCGATGATCCGGTATTTGCCGCCGAAGTGAACCGCCGGTTTGGCCCGATAATCGGTCAATTCATGAAGCCTGGAGCCTCTGCCGCCGGCGAGAATTAATACCAGGGTATCTCGCGTCAGCTGGCTGACATAACGATAAATAACATTTTCATTCGGCTGATCGATCATCAATGATCTCCTTGTAGGCTGTGGTTAGTGTCTACAATTAAACCCTTAGAAGTGGTCTTTAGCAACTTCAGAATCGGGTAAAAATATTAATTATTTATATCGGGACAAAGGTTCTCTTTTTCCTTGACCTTTCCCAGCGAGCTTACTATTTTGAAAATCATTTTCAGTGTTTTGCGGGAGTGAAGTCATCTATGGATCAAATCAGCTATTTTACTGAGTTTCTTAGCCGTAAAGGTCTGAAGAATACCAGCCAGAGAATGATTATCCTGGAAACCTTTATCGATTCAGACTCTCACTATTCAACCGAAGAATTATACCTGAAATTGCGCGCCGCCTATCCGAAGATCGGCTATGCGACAGTACATCGGACCTTGAAACTGTTTGCCGAGTGTGGAATCGCCGCCGAGCGGCATTTTGGTGACGGCCAGACACGTTTTGAACCGGTCACCGAGCACGAGCATCATGACCATCTGGTCTGTAAGGAATGTGGCCTGATTATCGAGTTTGAAGAGCCGCAGATCGAAGAGCTGCAGGAAAAAGTTGCCGCTGAACATGATTTTACCATTCAGACCCATCGGCTTGAGCTCTACGGGCTTTGCGCGGGCTGCAACGGGAAATAAGAAAACGGTTCATTCTCCTTAAGTGGTTCAGGGAAGTGAATTGGTAGGGGCGACGCATGCGTCGCCTTTTGATTTGGTGGTCTGGCTCCCCGGCGTCAGGCCTCTCTAAAACCTGGATGAACCTGGGCTGTTTTTCCGTTTTTGTTTAAGTTATACTGACCGGCTACTCATAAATATCTTAAGGAGATTGCTATCTATGTTCCGCGAACCGAAAGAGATCGTTAAAGAATTGCAGGAGAAACTTCAGGAATTATGGAGGTATCTTTGACGTCCCTGCCAAACGGGAAAGGGTCTCTGAGCTAGAGGCGGAGATTGCTCAACCCGATTTCTGGAACCAGGGGGATGCTGCTCAGGATCTGCTGCGCGAGCGGACCGGATTGCAGAAGATTGTTGAGGGGTGGGAGGGAGCCAATAGCCAGCTGGAGGACATTCAGGTCCTGGTTGAGTTAGGAGAAGAGGGGGAGGACCAGGAAACCCTTGATGAAGTCAATGAATTGCTTCCCGAAATCGAAAAACAGGTCGCCCAGATGGAATTCGCCCGGATGCTTTCTGGCGAACATGACGCAAATTGCGCGACCTTGACGATAAATGCCGGTGCCGGTGGAACTGAGGCCCAGGACTGGGCCGAAATGCTGCTCCGTATGTACCTGCGTTATTGCGAGCGCAAAGGCTTCAAGACTGAATTGACAGAATGTCAGGCGGGCGACGAAGCGGGGATCAAGAGTGCGACCTTCAGTGTCGAGGGGGCGTACGCCTATGGCTATCTGAAGGCGGAAAATGGCATTCATCGATTGGTAAGGATTTCACCTTACGATTCAAGTGCCCGACGACATACCTCTTTTAGCTCGGTGTTCGTCTTTCCGGAGTTGGATGATTCGATCGAAGTTGAAGTGGAAGACAAAGATCTTAAAGTCGATACCTTCCGCGCAAGCGGTGCTGGCGGCCAGCACATCAACAAGACCGATTCGGCAATCCGCATCACCCACATCCCATCGGGAATTGTCGTGGCCTGCCAGAATGAGCGTAGTCAGCATAAGAACCGAGCAACGGCAATGAAGCAGCTTAAGGCCCGGCTCTACGAACAGGAAATGCGCAAAAAAGAAGAGGAGGCAGCAGCCTTTGCAGAGGACAAGAAGGAAATCGGCTGGGGGAGCCAGATTCGTTCCTATGTGCTGCATCCATATCGGATGGTCAAGGATCACCGCACCAGTCACGAGGTCGGCAACACCGATGCGGTTCTCGATGGTGATTTAGACGGCTTTATTGAAGCTTATTTATTGCAAGGAAAATAGTTCACTGGCAACCCCGCGCCGGATAAAACAATGTCCCAAAATTACGACGCTTTTTTTATTTTTAAATGCGCCGTAAGTGCTTGACTCGGGGAGCCGATTCCGTTAGTTTCACCGGTTAAAATTCCCCCGCGTAAAAGGAGCTTTCGATGCAAGATCCCGAGATTCCCATTGGCCTGACATTTGACGATGTTCTGTTGGTGCCCGCTCATTCACAGGTGCTGCCGAAAGAGGTCGATCTTACCACCCAGTTGACAGCTGCAATCAAACTGAACATCCCGCTGCTTTCAGCCGCCATGGATACGGTGACCGAATCGCGCAGCGCGATCTGCATGGCTCGGGAAGGGGGACTGGGGATCATCCACAAAAATATGACTCCGGAAGAGCAGGCCACCGAGGTCGACCAGGTGAAAAAATCGGAAAGCGGCATGATTGTCGACCCGATCACCATGGATCCGGATCAGAAGATATACGAAGCACTTGAGGTGATGAAAAAGTATCGCATCTCCGGAGTGCCGGTCACCAAAAATGGCCAGCTGGTTGGCATCATGACCAACCGCGACCTGCGCTTTGAGACCAATCTGGATCAGCCGATCTCCAACGTGATGACCAAAGATAAACTGGTCACCGTTCCCCCTGGGACGACCCTCGAAGAAGCCAAGTTTCATCTGCATGAGCATCGGATCGAAAAACTTTTGGTCGTCGATGAGAACTTTGCCCTCAAGGGCTTGATCACCATCAAGGATATTGAAAAAGTTCGCAAGTATCCTCATGCCTGTAAGGATGAGTTGGGACGTCTTCGGGTCGGTGCTGCTGTGGGGGTTGGCGCCGATCTCGATGAACGCACCGAAGCTCTGGTTAAAGCCGGTACTGACCTGTTGGTGGTCGATACTGCTCATGGTCATTCGCAGGCTGTCATCGATACCATCGTTCGGGTGCGCAAGCAATATCCTGAGTTGCAGCTGATGGCCGGGAATATCGCCACCGGCGCGGCCGCCAAAGCGCTGATCGAGGCCGGGGTTGATGCGGTCAAGGTCGGCATCGGACCTGGTTCTATTTGCACTACCCGCGTCGTTGCCGGGGTCGGCGTGCCGCAGATCACCGCCATCCGTAACGTGGCCAAGGTCACCCACGCTGCAGGTATCCCGCTGATCGCCGACGGCGGCATCAAGTTCTCCGGCGATCTGCCGAAAGCGATCGCTGCCGGGGCCGACATTATCATGATCGGCTCGCTGTTTGCCGGCACCGAAGAATCGCCCGGCGACACGATCCTCTACCAGGGGCGGACCTACAAGTCTTACCGTGGTATGGGCAGCCTCGGGGCTATGAAGCAGGGCAGTAAGGATCGCTACTTTCAGGCCGACGAAACCGATGTCAAGCTGGTCCCTGAGGGGATCGAAGGCCGGGTTCCCTTCCGTGGCCCGCTTTCCGACAATATTCATCAGCTGATGGGTGGCCTGCGTTCCGGGATGGGCTACACCGGCTGCCGGACCATCCAGGAGTTGCAGCAGAACGGGCAGTTTGTCCGCATTACCAATGCCGGTCTGCGCGAGTCTCACGTGCATGATGTCACCATCACCCAGGAAGCTCCCAACTATCGTATGGAACGGGGACAGTAACCTGATGTCTGATATCCACAGCGAAAAAATTCTAATTCTCGATTTTGGTTCCCAGTACACCCAGCTGATCGCTCGACGGGTGCGCGAGTCGCATGTATATTGCGAACTGCATCCCCATGACATGGGCTTGGCTGAGATCAAAGCGTTTAATCCGCAGGGGATCATCCTCTCCGGTGGACCCAAGTCGGTTTATGAACAGGGCGCGCCGCAGATCGAAGAAGAGCTCTTCGAGTTAGGTATTCCGGTCCTCGGCATCTGCTACGGCATGCAGCTGATGAGTCGTCATTTCGGCGGTGAGGTGATTGCTGCCGGCAAGCGGGAATACGGTCATGCTGATCTGCAAGCGGCCGGCAACCCGGGACCTTTATTTGACGGCTTTTTCGTTGACGGCAAAAGTTCGGTCTGGATGAGCCACGGTGACCATGTGGAAACCATGCCGCAAGGCTTCGAGATGATCGCCAAAACCGCCAACGCTCCGGTTTGCGCTATCCAGAATGTCAGCCGCAACCTGTACGGCGTGCAGTTCCATCCCGAGGTCAATCATACCCCGCGCGGTGATGTCCTGCTGAATACCTTCGTGCGCAACATCTGTGCCTGCAGCGGCAGTTGGACTCCGGGGAAGATTATCGAAGATGCTGTCGCACGAATTAAGCAGCTGGTCGGCAGCGATCAGGTGATTCTCGGTCTCTCCGGCGGAGTCGATTCCTCGGTGGCCGCTGCATTGATCCACCGTGCTATCGGTGATCAGCTGCACTGCGTGTTTGTCGATAATGGCCTATTGCGCTTCGATGAGGGCGATCAGGTGATGGCGACCTTCGCCAGCAACATGGGTGTGAAGATCACTCGGGTCAATGCCCAGCAACGTTTTTATGACGCTCTGGCCGGCGAGGCTGATCCGGAAAAGAAGCGCAAGGTCATCGGTGGTCTGTTCGTCGATATTTTTGAGGAAGAATCGAACAAGCTCAAAGATGCCAAGTGGTTGGCGCAGGGAACCATCTATCCTGATGTTATCGAATCGGCTGGGGCGAAAACCGGCAAGGCGCACAATATCAAGAGCCACCACAATGTTGGCGGTCTGCCAGATTACATGAAACTTCAGCTGCTTGAGCCACTCCGCGAGCTGTTCAAGGATGAGGTGCGCACCGTCGGTGAAGAGCTTGGCCTGCCGCACCAGATGGTCTGGCGGCATCCGTTCCCTGGACCCGGTTTGGGGGTGCGGATTCTCGGTGAAGTAAAAGAAGAATACTGCGAAATTTTGCGCCGGGCTGACGCCATCTACATCGAAGAGCTATACGAAAGCGGTCACTATCATAAAATCAGCCAGGCATTTGCGGTCTTTTTGCCTGTCAAGTCGGTCGGTGTCATGGGTGATGGTCGTACCTATGAGTACGTGGTCGCACTGCGCGCAGTTGAAACCAAGGATTTTATGACCGCCGGGTGGTATCCAATGCCTTACGAGGATTTGGCGCGGATCAGTAATCGGATCATCAACGAAGTCAAGGGGATCAACCGGGTGACCTACGATATCTCGAGTAAGCCACCGGCCACTATCGAGTGGGAATAACCTAAGCGAATTCAAGTTGCTAAGGCCGTCAGAAGTTTCTGACGGCCTTTTTTTATGGTGTGCCAGGCATGGCGCGTGGCGCGTAAGCGCCGTCCGGTTGGATGTGGTGTCCAACCGGTGACTTGGGGGTGAAAGTCCCCTGCGGAC
>CAMYNC010000191.1 GCA_947259685.1 uncultured Desulfuromonadales bacterium
AGCTGCGATTGCCGCTGGTCAGCAGGTTTATGCTGACAACTGTGCCGCCTGTCACGGTGACAACCTTGAAGGCGATATCGGTCCCGAGCTGGCCGGCGCAGGCTATGATGACGCCAGTCTATTTGAGATCATCTACAGCGGCATCACCGACAACGGTATGCCGGCCTTCTCCACCCTCGGTTCGGATAAGGTCTGGCAATTGGTTAACTTCATTCAGTCAAAGGAATAAATAATGGACTTAGCTTCTCTGCTTTATCTGGGAATCACCTTCGGACTGTTTGTTATTTTTGCTGCAATCGTCTATCGAACCTACAGCAGAAAAAATAAACAAAAGAATGAAGAAGCTAAGTATAAGATGCTGGATGACGACTGATTTTACCTTCGAAAGGAAAGGATAGGCCAATGAGTTCAGAATCTCATGACGAACATGCTGACGGGATTGTTGAAGACCGTAAGCAGGCGCCTCCGGGCTACTTTTATATTCTGTTTTTTGGCTTGATTATCTGGGGTGTGATATTCTGCGGATATTATCTGCTCAGCGGTTGGAGTTCCGATTCCGAGTTCCAAGAGAAGATGGGAACCTACCAGGAACAGGTTGCGAAATAAGCCGGAACTTGACACGGGGGAAGCCAAGCTTCCCCCGTTTTTCATTGATTTGAGACTCCTGAATGACTATCCCGAACCTGCTTGGCCCAAAACGGCGGCTTTTTCAATGGACAACATCATTACTGATTCTGCTTGTGCCCTGGATCCAACCGGGTGGTGACAGCCTCTTCCGAATCGACATCTCCAGCCTCAGCCTGCATCTGTTTGGGCAGATTCTGCGCATTGAAGAGCTCTACCTGTTTCTGCTCTTTTGCCTGACCTTCGGCGTCGCGTTCCTCTTGATTACCTTGATATCAGGACGGATCTGGTGCGGCTGGGCCTGCCCGCAAACCACCCTGAACGATGTCGCGGAATGGTTTGCCAGAAAACTGGGCTTGAAAATCAGCCATAATCGCCTGCAAGGACCGGCTTGGAAAAAACTGGTGGCGCAATTGCTCTATCTCTGCCTGGCCTTGCTGGTCGCCGCCAACCTGCTCTGGTATTTCATAGAGCCACAGCGTTTTTTCCTCAGTCTGTTACAGACCGAAATGACCTTCGGCGTCCTGGCCACCTTTCTTGTTCTGACCCTGCTGATCTATCTTGACTTGGCCCTGATTCGCCGCCTCATGTGCAAGGAGTTCTGCCCCTATGGCCGGATTCAAACCTCGCTGGTTGATCCCGGCACCCTGACCTTACAGCTGCCCGCAACGGAGAAAAGTCGCTGCATCAGGTGCAACTCTTGTGTCCGCAGTTGCCCGATGGAAATCGATATTCGCAACGGCTACCAGGTTGAGTGCATTAACTGCGGCCGCTGCCTCGACGCCTGCCGGCAGGTGATGCTCAAACGCCAACAGCCCGGCCTGATCTATTACACTTTCGGCGCCAGCAACCAGGGCTCCAAGCTCCTTCTAAACCCGCGTACCCTGCTCCTCAGCCTGGCCCTTATCAGTCTGATTTCGGTGCTCAGCGTCGCAGTAATGACCCGGGCCGAAGCCACCTTGAAAGTTGCCCATTCTCACACGGCGATCAGCCGGATGTTGAAGGATGGACAGCATGCTAACTTTTTTAACGCCTGGCTGAATAATCGCGGTCCCGAAGACACAATCTTCCATCTGCAGGCCAGAAACAGCTCCGGTAAGCCATTGGTCATTAAAGGGCCGACTGCTGACCTTAAATTACGTGGCGGAGAAAATCGTAAGCTGGATTTCGTCCTGGTCACTCAGGCATCCGATCAGCCCTTCATGATAGAATTTGTTTTACTCAATGCACTGGATGAGGAATTGGCGCTGGCCAAAGCTCAAATCACCCCGGTCAGCAACTAAAAGGAAAATAGATGCCGAAAAATTTTTACCCCATGGTGATCATGACCCTGCTTGCCAGTTTTCTGCTTTTTTCCGGATGGTCCGCCTATCGGGCCAGCACTCGGGGTAGCCAGATTACCGATCGCGACTATTACAGCAAAGGGTTGAAATACAATACCACCCTGGTTGAAAAACGTGCCGCGACAGTCCTCGGCTGGCGCCTTGACACCAAACTGAATGATCAACGACTGGAGATTCAACTGCTCGATGGCCAGGGCCAGCCGGTGACCGGTGCCAGAGGTCAACTAAGCTTTTACCTGGAAAGTGACCGCAGCACCCCTGCCCGGGAACTTGAAGAGACGAGCCCCGGCCAATATCAAGCCCTGCTACCCGCCAGCTTGACTGGCGAAGTGAGTGTCCGCGTCGTCTTTGAGCGTGAAGGGGCACGCATCAACCGCCAGCTGCTACTGAATATCTGATGAGCGGCCTGCCCTCCTCTTTTAGCTGCATCCACTGCGGTGACAGCTTCTCACCTGCCGAACTGGTCAGCGAAGAGGTTGCCGGTAAAACCCTGTATTTCTGCTGCCATGGCTGCCGAGGAGCCTATCTGATTATCAGCGGTGCCGGTTTGGAAAGCTTTTATCAGCGCCGCGATCGACAAGCTGGAGCGCTCAAGGAAGCTTTTCAATCAGAGTTTGATGCCGAGTACCTGGAGCGTTTTGTCAGCCGCTCAGACAATGCCGCCAGAATCAGTCTGATTATCGATGGGATCCGCTGTGCCAGCTGCATCTGGCTGATCGAACGGATCTTGCAGCAGCACACCGGGATCCGCCAGGCTCGGGTCAACTTTGCCACCCATCGCGTCTTAATCGATTTCGACGAGACAGAGATCTCACCGGCAGAGATCTGCATCCAACTGGCAGAGCTGGGTTATCTACCCCGCCCGTATTCTCCCGACGAACTGGAAAAGCTTCATCAACAGGAAACGCGCAAGCTGCTGTTCCGTTTCGGCACTGCGGTTTTTCTGTCAATGCAGCTGATGGGCTTTTCCATTGCCCTTTATGCTGGCTATTTTCAGGGTATCGACCCGGAATCCCGCAACCTGCTGCAAATCTTTGCCGCCCTGGTTACCACGCCGGTCATTTTTTATTCTGGAGCCCCTTTTCTGCGGGGCGCCTGGTTCAGCCTTCGCAACCGCCAACCGAATATGGACCTGCTGATCGCCCTTGGTGCGCTTTCCGCCTATGGCTACAGCCTTTATGCGTTGACCCAGGGAAAAGAAGTCTATTTTGATACTGCCGCCATGATTATCACCCTGATTCTGGCTGGCCGGTTGTTCGAAAACACCGCACGGCGCAAGGCATCAGCCGGAGTTGACCGGCTCCTCAAACTGGCGCCAGCCAAGGCCAGCTGCTGGCGGGAAGCGGGCTGGCGGTCGATCGACAGCGAGCAGCTGCAGCCGGGTGACTTAATTCAAGTTGCAGCCGGGGAACGTTTTCCCGCAGACGGGACCATCCGCACCGGAACCACGGAAATCGATGAATCAGCCGTCAGCGGCGAGTCCCTGCCGGTGCTGCGCGCTCCGGGTGCGCAAATCATCTCCGGCAGTCTCAACTTAAACGCCCGGGTCGAAGTAGAAATCACTTCAATCGCCGCGGATTCGTTTATTGCCCGGGTCGCCGCTTTGGTCGAACAGGCCCAGTCTCGCAAGGCTCCGGTGCAACAGCTCGCTGACCGTTTGGCGAGCCGCTTTATCCCTCTGGTCCTGCTGATTGCCTGTTCAACCTATTTTTATTGGGATGGAGGCCAGGCAGGCTTACTCAATGCCATTACCGTTCTGGTGGTGGCCTGCCCCTGTGCTTTGGGGTTGGCGACACCGACAGCAGTAATGGTCGCAACCGGACGGGCGGCCGAGGCCGGCATCCTGTTTCGTGGTGGCGATGTTCTCGAAGCCACCGCCGGCTTGGATCTCATCGCCTTTGATAAAACCGGCACCTTGACCAACGGTCAGCCCCAAGTGACCGCGCTTCACCCCCATCAATGCCAGCCGCAACAATTATTTCACTGGTTGGCCGCCGCCGAAGCCGGAAGTCATCACCCCCTCGCCAGGGGAATTCTCGAACAGGCCAGGAAGGAGGGCTTTATCCCCCCTTCGCCGCAAGAGTCGAACGCCTGGCCGGGGCGGGGGATTGAAACCCTGAGCGAGGATGATCGCTTTTTGGCCGGAAGTCGCTTGTTTTTGCTGGAGCGTGGCATTCTGCTGCCCGAACTCGACTCTTCCAGTGATTGTAGCGAAGTTCATTTAGCGCAAAATGGCCACTACCGTGGCTATGTCGAATTAAACGATCAGCCGCGAGATGGCGCCGCAACGTTGATCAGCGGCCTGGAAAGCAGAGGGCTTCTCACCATGCTGCTCACCGGCGACCGAAATTCGGTCGCTGAAGCGCTCTGCAGGTCGCTGAAAATTAAAGATTTTCGCGCCGAACTGACGCCAGCCGAAAAAGCTGCAATTCTGGAAGGTGCCAAGGGCAAGCACAGCATGATGGTCGGTGATGGGATCAACGACGCCCCGGCCCTGACCGCCGCCCGGGTCGGCTGCAGCCTGGCCGGTAGTAGCGACATTGCTCTGGAAGCCGCCGACCTGCTGTTGACGCTACCACAATTGCCAAAGCTGTTAACGGCTGTTGACCTGGCGCGGCGAACCATGCGGATTATCCGTCAGAACCTGTTCTGGGCTTTCAGCTATAATTTACTGGCGCTGCCCTTGGCCGCGACTGGTAATCTGGCACCGGTCTACGGTGCGGCGGCGATGGCCTTCAGTTCGGTATGCGTTCTATCAAATTCACTGCGACTGAAAAGGATAAATCTCCATCATGCTTGAATCGATTCTGCTTTTGATTTTTCTCTCTTTTTGCATCGGCACCGGGGTCTGGTTGTTCTTTCTTTACGCTGTTAAAAAAGGCGAGTTCGACGACATCGAAGCAGCAAAATACCGCATGCTTGATGACGACGATGACCTCGACCCTCCCTCGGTAAATCAACGGTAATTTACCGTGATTTTAGCTGGCCGTTATGCTAGTATCTCACGCAAAAATAGAAGAACTTCAGGCGGGAGAAACTGATGAATCCACTTTATTCAATGGCGTTTATGACCGGGTTGCTCGGCTCCGCTCACTGTATCGGCATGTGTGGCGGCCTGGTCAGTGCTCTTTCCTTGACCAAAGACGGCCAGAACAGTGGTCTGACCTTTCACCTGCTCTATAATCTCGGGCGGATCTTAACTTATGCTCTGATCGGTTTGGTGGTTGGCTGGATCGGTTCGGCCATGGCTTTTAAGGGATCGCTACAGGACGTCACGCGATTCCTGCTGATCGGCACCGATCTGCTGGTGATTGTTGTCGGTCTGGGTAGCGCCGGCCTCTTTAACCGGCTGAATATCATGTCGCTGGAATTCAGCGGTCCCATCCGCAGCTTGAGTCACGCCGTGAAAGGCTTGCGTCAACTTCCTCCGGCCCTGGCCGCCCTGCCGCTGGGAATTCTGTTCGGCTTTCTGCCCTGCGGCTTTCTCTATGCCATGGTCCTCACTGCTGCCCAGACAACCGACAGCCTGGCCGGCGCGATCACCATGGCCGCATTCGGCCTGGGAACGGTCCCGGCCCTGTTTCTCGTCGGCAGCGCAGCTCAGTGGTTCAGTTCAAGGCGCAGTTGGATGCTTAAAGCGGCAGGAATCATGGTGGCGTTGATGGGCTGCTATAATCTTTTTCGCCACATTCGCATGCTCAGCATGGCCAGTGGCATGCATCACTGATCTTCCAAAGCTCCGGGCTCGGCTTCCGGAAGCACAACCTTGGGAAGTGGGCGAGCTGGAATGAAGATCTTCTGCTCGGTGTTCCATTCATAGCCACCAGCATCCCAGAGCTTTTCAATCTGTTCCCAGCCCAGGTGCAGACGCCCTGATTCATCGATCAGATCGGAGACCTCGAGGATTTCCAAGTCGTCGATAACCTGATTACCGTTAGTGTCTGCCCAATGAAGGGGCTGCACCTGAACCTCCCCTGAATTTTCCAGTGAAAACTCAAAACGACGACCATCCGGATTCGCGATCAGCTGACCGGAAAAATTCACCTGCGTCCCGAATTGCGCTTCCTCTGTGACTTCAAGCATATAGGAGACAATCAGGTTCTGTCCCGGATTGCGAAATATCCAGCGCGCCATACCTTCCAGATTATCCAGGCTCG
>CAMYNC010000192.1 GCA_947259685.1 uncultured Desulfuromonadales bacterium
GTTCCCCTAAAGATGTCAGAAGAGAGCACCTTTTTTCTACCGGTCAGAGATTATTACCGGCGCGACCTGGTGACCTGTCACATCGATGCCAGGGTCCTTGATGCCGCCCGGGTGATGCGCGACAACAGCGTCTCCAGCGTCATCGCCTGCGATGACCAGGGCGAACCGGTCGGCATCATGACCGATCGCGACCTGCGCAGCAAGCTGGTGGCGGCCGGCCTCGACCCGAAGGTTGTCGCCGTGCATGAAATCATGAATGCCCCGGTGATATCGGTGCGCGAAAGCGACAGCCTGTTCGAGGTGCTCTACCAGATGTCCCGACACCGGATTCATCGGGTCGGAGTAATCGATGCAGACAACCGGCTGGTCGGCATCATCAACGAATCGGACATCATCCGCCTGCAGAACCGCTCGCCGCAGAAGCTGCTGCGCTCCATCGACGAAGTTCAGTCTTTGGCCGAACTGAAAGCCGTCCACAATACCAGCGAAGAGCTGATAACCTTCCTGAGCCGCTCCGGGGTGCGGACCATGGACCTGGTGCGTCTGATTTCGCTCTTCAATGACCAGATCTGCCTGAAACTGATCGAAATCCTGCGGCGGGACAGCTTTCCCGATCTGCCGAGCGGCTTTGCCTTTCTGGTCCTCGGTAGCGAAGGGCGGCGCGAGCAGACCCTGAAAACCGATCAGGACAACGCCATGATTTATGCCGATGATTTGTCAGCGGCCGAAGTGACCCGGGTGGAAGCCTTTTCCGAGGCGCTGATCGCCGGGCTGATTGAAATTGGCGTACCGGAATGCCCCGGCGGGATTATGGCGAAAAACCCCTTCTGGCGGCGCAGCAGCTCGGCCTGGTGCCAAACCCTGGACAGCTGGATTCATGCCCCGACCGGCGAAAACATCCTCAACTTCAGCATGTTTTCCGACATGCGGACTCTCTGGGGCGATGCCTCGCTGGCTCAACAGCTCAGCGACTATGTCGTCAAGTGTGCCCGCGAAGAGACGATTTTTCTCGCCCACATGGCGAACAATGTCTGCCGATTCGTGCCGCCGTTAAGCTTCTTCGGCAACATCAAAACGGAAAAGCAGGGGGAGCATGTCGGTGAAATCGACCTGAAAAAAGCCGGTATTTTTGCCATCACCGAGGGAATAAAGACCCTGGCCCTTGAGCTTGGCATTCTGGGCGGCAGCACCTACGATAAAATTGACCTTCTGCGCGAACACCGGATTCTGGAAAGTAAGCAGGCCCGCGACCTGGAAGCGGCCTTCAATCTGCTGAGTTTTTTCCGCCTGCGCGGACAGATCGACGAAGTCACTGCCGGTCAGGAGCCGGACAATTTTATTTCGCCCGACTCGCTGAACAGGGTCGAAAAGGGGCGCTTGCAGATCGCCCTGGAGGTGGTCCAGTCTTTTGAGAGCACTCTGAAGTCCCACTTCAAGCTGAATCTGCTGCGCAGTTAAGCTTATGTGGAAAGCTCTTTGGCTCAGCTGCTTTTTTTCCGTTTTGATCTGGTCGGCTATCGATCCCAAAGATTATTTCACCTGGTTTCTCGAAGTGCTGCCGGCGTTGCTGGGCTTGCTGATCCTCGCCCTGACCTATAAACGTTTCCCCCTGACGCCGCTCTGCTCCCTGCTGATCCTGCTGCACTGCATCATTCTGATGGTCGGCGGGCACTATACCTATGCCGAGGTGCCGCTGTTCGACTGGCTGCGAGATCTTTTCGCCATGGAGCGCAACAACTACGACAAGGTCGGCCACTTCGCGCAAGGCTTTGTTCCGGCAGTCATCGCCCGCGAGATTCTGATCCGCAGGCAGGTTATCAACAGCTTAGCCTGGCGAAACTTTTTCATTGTCTGCTTCTGTCTCGCCTTCAGCGCCTTTTACGAATTGCTCGAATGGTGGGTGGCGCTGCTCAGCGGGGAGGGGGCGGAAGCCTTTCTCGGTACCCAGGGCGATGTCTGGGATACTCAGTCCGATATGTTTCTGGCGCTGCTCGGAGCCTGCTTCGCCCTGGCGCTGCTCGGCCGCCTGCACGACCGGCAGCTGCGCCAGCTCGATTCCTGAAAGCCCGCCAGCCTCCTAGTTGGTGTCCATCCGGAAACGGCCATTTTTCGCAATCTCTGCGTCAATCTGCGGCCTTGCTTTGTGCGGCGTACAATGTACACCTCCGCGCAATGCCTTGATTTCCTTGACCTTGCAAAAAATTGATCGTTTCCAATCTGGAAACCTCACAGTGGCATCCGGAGTTTCCGGATGCTCACTAGTTGGAAAGGTTATTCCCCAATTTCGTCCCGATGGATACCTTCCAGAGCGTCGCATGGACGTCACCGCTTGCGGTTTCACTCTCCCCAACAATCAGGCCATCGGCATTGATGGCAAAAGCCTTGCTGTTTTGCCCACCGAGAGTTCCCAACGACTGCATCCCCAGCAGGGGGCGCCAGATAAAGGCTTTGGTTTCCCCGCTCGCTGTCTCGCTGTAGCCAACGATCGTCCCCCGATCGTTGATATCCCGCGCCGAACTGTTCTCCCCACCCAAGGTGCCCAAATCGAGGACGGTTTCCGGGTTTGACCAGAGGACCGCATGATAGCGCACCGGTGGCGCCAGGAGCGCCTGTCCGACAACCAGCCCCTGGCTATTGATGGCAAAGGCATCATCATCGGCGGCACTCAATGGTTTGAGCTTTTCCAGACTTCCGGAGGTTTTGCGAAATCCGGCACTGAAAGACAATAAAGTGCCAGCAATCTGCCCATTGTCGTTGATGTCGTAGGCGATGGTTGGGGTGAACTGGCCTGGATCGGTGACCGCGGTGAAGGGCGGGAAGGGTGGAAAGGTGGGGGTGCCGTTCAGCTCCCAGGTTCCACCGACCAGATCGACCTTGCCGGCAATCAAAAGGGAGCTATTCAATGCATAGGCCTGGCTGCTGGAGCCGATGTCGTCTTCAGGGGGATATGCCCCCAAATCTCGCATCACTCCGTAGCGCGCGACAAAACCATGCAGGATATTGGCGCTGTTGACAGCCGAGCCGACGATATAGCCTGACTCGTTGATTCCGTAAGCGCGACTGGCCCCACCAGAGGGAAGGGTCCCGAGATTCTGCATACCCTGGCCATGAATAACGAACGCCCGCCTGTCTCCGCCGCTGCTCGTGTCGCTGCTCGTGTCGCTGCTGCCGACAATATAGCCGCCGTTGTTGATATCGCGCGCGGTGCTGTTTCCGCCTCCCGGCAGGGTGCCTAAATCGATCACCTGCACCTCAGCCAGATATTCCGTCTTGAAAGGGGCACAGGCAAATTGAGCGAGCAGCAATAAAAGGAATCCTGAAAAATAGAATAATTTGTGAACCAACGATTTCATATGCGCCTCCCCAACAGTTCGCTTGAAAATTAGCCTTGCCAGCCCAGTAAAAACCTCCTTTGGTTCTCTTCTCAGCAGAACATTACCGCAGCAACGCTTACCGTTAACTTACGCTTGGGAAAAAACGGGATACAGTTAAATTGTTAAAAGTAAAAAGACAACGGCAACTGCGGCTTCTGCTATGCTTTTCTTGAGTTGCGCTCAGCATTTGGCTGACAAATCCAGCTGGCGAAAATATTTCTGATCGGTCATTCCATGGGCATGACAACCAGCTCTCCCTACCAGATTCCCAATGTCCGGCTGTTCATCATCTTCCGGGTGCTGTTCAATGCGCGCTTCTACTATCCGGTCTTTTCCATTTTATTTCTCGATTTCGGCCTGACCCTGGCCCAGTTCGCCATCCTTAATGCCGTTTGGGCGGCAACCATTGTCCTTTGCGAAGTGCCCTCCGGCGCGCTGGCGGACACTCTCGGGCGCCGCAACCTGCTGGTCTTTGCCAGCGGCCTGATGGTTCTGGAGATTGCTCTCTGGGCCTTTGTGCCGCGGGGCAACCTGACCCTGCTGTTCTGGGCATTTGTCCTCAACCGCATCTTAAGCGGTATGGCCGAGGCGGCGGCCAGCGGGGCCGATGAGGCGCTGGCCTACGACAGTCTGAAAAAGGCCGGGGCTGAAGACGCCTGGGGCCAGGTGCTGGAACGGCAGATCCAGTGGCAATCGGCTGGCTTTGTGGTGGCCATGACCCTGGGCGGGGCGGCTTACGATCCGGTTCTTTTGCAAAAGCTGGCCGATCTGCTCGGCCTGCAGCTGGAGATCACCCGCGAGAGCTGCCTGCGACTGCCGATCTATCTGACCCTGCTGACGGCTCTGCTGACCTTCTTCACCACCCTGCGGATGCAGGAAGTGACCTTCAGCCAGGCAGAGTCTCACCAGCTTCAGCAGCAAACCACCAGACGCGCTTTCCAGCTGGTCTGGCAGGCCGGCGCCTGGATCTTTCGCACCCCCTTTGTGCTGGGCGTTATCCTCTTCGGCCTCCTCTATGACAGTGTCATCCGTATGCTGATCACCATGACCAGTCAATATTACCGTGTTATCGAGGTCCCCGAAGCGCTCTTCGGCCTGCTCGGTTCGCTGCTGGCCCTCAGCGGTCTTTTCATTCCGGGGCTGGCGCGGCGTCTCGCTGAACGCCACTCGCCAGGCTATAACCTGCTGCTGACCGCCGGACTGATCCTTTGCGGCCTGCTCGGGATGAGTTTTGCCTGGCCCTGGTTTGGCATTCTTCCGGGCCTGCTGCTGTTCAGCAATCTCTACCTGATCGGCTTTTTTCTCAGCCATTACCTCAATCAGGCGACCAGCTCAGCCCAGCGCGCCACGGTCCTCAGCTTTAAGGGACTGTTTCTCAACCTCGGCTACGGTGGTATCGGCCTGCTCTATGCTTTGCTGCTCGCCCTGCTGCGCCGCCAGGCAGTGCAGGCAGAGCTGCAGCTGTCTGAAGAGGCTTTGAAAAATCAGCTGTTCATTCAATCACTGCCGTGGTTTTTAGGATATTTCTGTCTGCTGCTGCTGACCCTGACAGCGGGCTTTTACCGCCATCTCGCCACAGCAATGCAAGCGGAAGCTGAAAAACATTCCCATTGACTTTATCTAACAATTAACCAAGAATGGTTTTTCTCTCGGATCTGAGGCCCAGGCTGCCAGCCACCAGGGGGGGGGTAAGCATGCGAACTAGCCTTTTGCTGGCGATTCCGCTCGGGATCGCGATCTTCATTTGGTTGATGATGTCCGACCCGCAGTCGGAACCGATTCGCATCGGCATCATCCAATTCACAAACAACAACGCCACCACCCTGGCCGGCTTCAAGCAGGGGCTGCAGGATGCCGGTCTGCGTGAAAATCAGGAGGTCATTTACCTGGATGATGGCCCTGTGACGGTTCGGCGCCAGCTGGCCGAGGCGGTGAGAAAGCTTCTTCAGAAACGACCACAACTTATTTTTACCTCCACCACCCCAGCGGCACGAACCGTCAAAGCGATTACCGCAGCCGAGAGCCCCGGCCTGCCGGTGGTATTTGCCCCGGTCAACGATCCCCTCACTGCCGGACTGGTCAAGAGCATGCGTCAGCCCGAGGCCAACCTGACCGGGGTGCGCCTGGCCGTAAGTGACGGACGCCGGCTGCAGTCATTGCAGGAGATATTTCCGGCGGTCAAAATCGTCTGCGTGCCCTTTTCGCCGAACGACAAGGCTGCCGAAGCCTCGCTGGACCAGCTGCGGACAGCGGCCAAAAAGCTTGCCATCGATTTGCGACCGGTCGCCTTTCCTCAAGTCTTCAGTAAAGAGCAGATCAGCAGCTTGATTCCACCAGACAGTGATGCCCTGCTGCTGCCGCGCGAGGGACGGATCGCCTCACGCAGCAAAGATTTTTCCGAGGTGGCCATCGAGCGCAGACTGCCCCTCTCGGTGTTTCGCTTCGCCCAGATTGAAACCGACGGCCTGCTCGGTTACGGCTTTGTCGGCTGGCAGGTGGGCAAGCAGGCCGCCCGCCTGGCAAAACAGATTCTGCAGGGGACGCCGGTGGCCCATCTGCCGGTGGAAACCGCCCGCGATTACCTGTTTTTGAACCTCGATAGCGCAGCCAGAATGCAGTTGGAATTTCCCGATGCGGCGTTGCGGCGCGCCCACTTTACTGTCATTGATGGCCGCAAGGTAGAACACCGATGACCAGCTTAAGGCGCTATTTTCAGGCCAGCTTTTTTCAGCTGACCATCCTGCC
>CAMYNC010000193.1:0-6111 GCA_947259685.1 uncultured Desulfuromonadales bacterium
GTCATTTGTGAACGACCTCCAATATCAGGTTATCACGGTCACTGTCTGCCGCAAAGCCAGAATCAACGCCCGAAAGGGCCTTGATCGTAACGTTGGAAATTCTAATAGCATTGTGTAGCTGGCAGGGCGGGATGAGGGTAGGCAGATGTGAGTGAGACGCGATGCGCAGGGAATCAGCGCCGGCTCCGACGGCCGTTTTTTCTCAGTTCGCGTTGTCTCGACGACGCGGACGCGCTGGCAACGGCAGACGCGCCAGCAGCCACGGCACTAACGACCGCGGACGCTGACCGAAGAAACGCTCCGCCGCCGTTGTCCCGTCACGTCGCTCGATCAAGTAGTTGTGCAACACCCGGATCGCGCCCAGTTTTCGGACCGTCAACCGGTGCAACCCGTGATGCCGTAACGATAATTGTCCATTGTGCCCCTCCACGCAGGAACTGCTCCGCTGGAACAGGTCCGCACACTCGCGTGCTTTGGCTTCCAGGTCCTGCTGTTCGGCCTCGGTCAACGTGCCCCACACACCGTCCGGAGAGCGGGCTCGGGCCAAAATCTCGTCCGCCCGTTCACGCAACCGCTGACGCTCCGCCGCCGTCTTCGCTTTCCCCGCCACCGATTCCAGATACAGACCGGGGAGCAACTGCTCACGCAGCCACTGGGCCGTCGCCGCCGGTAACTGCCACGAAGCCAACCGTCGGCTCACGGTCGTCCAGAAAAACAAGATCGTGCTCTGCATCGACGCCAACACCCGGCGGGCCTTGGCCAGTTTCGCTTTGGCCCGCGCCGACAATCCGGCCTGGTCCGCGATCCGGTCCAACTGATCGAAATGGCCGCTCAGACGCCGGCCGACTTTGTCCGCATCGACCGGCTGGCCGGTCTCCAAATCAATCGGATGGTAGTCGTGTGAGATCGCCTGACGGGCCTCGGTCGCTTGCTGTTGCCGTTGTTGACAGGCGGTCACTTGCTGGCGGATCTCGGCTTCCGCGGTCAAAGCCTGGTCCAGTTGCTGTTGGAGTTCGACGACGCCGGACGACTGCGGGCATTGCTGCTGGCAAGCCGCCAGTTCCTGCTGCCGCTGGTCCGTCTGCTGCGTGGCGGCGATGGCCGCTTCATGAGCACGCCGGGTCTGACCGGCCAGGGCCAGGCTGGTGGCTTGCACGGTGTCGTGCTGAACGTGGAACAGATCGGGAGAATGATGGGCGCCGAGGTGCTGTTGGGTGTGCGCGATGAGGGCACTGGCCTGGTCGCTGGTGACCTGACAAACGGTCACCGGCCAGTCGGCCAACCGCTCGTCGAGACAGGCGTTCCAGGTTTCCGCGTCGCGCCGGGGGGCATACTGTTCCAGCAGCAGGAAATTGGAAACCGGCTCGATAGCCACCAGACAGATTTGCGGATGAAAGGTTTCGTCTTCGCAGACGCTGATCTGGCGAGGCGGCATTTGGGCGGCCAGTCGTTGCTCTTCCTGCTCGCCGAACTCGGCCAGCGCCGTTTCCAGACGCGCGGCGAAATCCTGCTGGGCTCCGTAGGAAGCGGGCAGGAATTCGTCGAGTCCGCTGAGAAGCAGGCACTGGAAGTTGAGAACCAATACTCGGACGGTCTGATCACGGACGGCGAGAAATATAATAAGATTGTCGACATCTGGTCCAAAATTACGGACAAAGTGGCCAAGGAAATGATGGATGAGATGGCCGTCGATTTCATGCGCAATAGCAAAAATGAGCTGGTAGAATCCAAAAGTTTTAATTCTGTTTTCATCATGGCTGACTCCGGTGCTCGTGGCTCAAAAGATCAGATCCGCCAGCTTGCCGGTATGCGTGGTTTGATGGCCAAGCCTACTGGTGAGATCATTGAAACCCCTATTAAGGCAAACTTTCGTGAAGGGCTAAATGTTCTTGAGTATTTCATCTCAACACATGGTGCCCGAAAAGGTCTTGCAGACACTGCTCTTAAAACAGCTAACTCGGGATACCTTACTCGGAGACTGGTAGACGTTGCCCAAGATTCCACCATAGTTGAAAAAGATTGTGGAACCATGAAGGGACTTCTCGCTGAACCACTTATTGAAGGTGGTGAAGTTATTGTTCGTATTGGTGATCGTATTCTTGGTCGAGTTGCTCTTGAAGATGTAGTGGATCCTTACTCTGGTGAAATTCTCGTGGAAATGGATGAGGAAATTACTGAAGAAAAGGTTCAAATAATTGAAGCTGCTGGCATTGACCATGTCAATATTCGCTCTGTTTTAACCTGTGAATCTCGACGCGGTGTCTGCGCTGCTTGTTATGGACGTGATCTTGGTAGAGGTCATATGGTGAATATCGGTGAGGCTGTTGGTATTATAGCTGCCCAGTCAATTGGTGAGCCTGGTACTCAGCTCACAATGCGTACATTCCATATCGGTGGAACAGCAAGTCGTTCTGTTGAACAGGCTGAAATTCGTTCCCAACGTGGCGGTGTTGTGAAGTATCGTGACCTCCACTCAGCAACCAATGATTCCGGTTATGAGATTGTCATGAATCGTAATGCCGAGGTTGTTGTTCTTGATGAAGAAGAAAGAGAACGTGAGCGCTATCCGATTAATTATGGTGCTCAGCTTTTCGTGAAAGATGGTGCCAAGGTAGATCCTGGAACGATTATTGGCGACTGGGATGCTTTCTCCATTCCAATTGTTTCTGAACTTGGTGGTAAAATCAAATATGGTGATATCATCGAAGGTGAAACTATGCAGGAGAGGGTTGATCCAGTTACGGGTAAAGTCAGTAAAGTTATTACTCATCCCACTACTTCTAAGCAGGTTAATCCTCGAATAGCGATCAAAGATGGTAGGGGACGAACCTTAAAACTTGCTGATGGTCAAGCTCAAGCCCGATATCTTCTTCCTGTTGGATCCATTATTACCGTTGATGAAGGTGATGAAATCAGGCCAGCGACTGTTATTGCAAAAATTCCAAGGGAAACTACAAAAACAAAAGATATTACCGGTGGTTTGCCAAGGGTTGCAGAGTTGTTTGAGGTCAGAAAACCGAAAGAGCAAGCCATTATCACTGAAATCGACGGTCGTGTAACCTATGGTAAGGATCTGAAAGGAAAACGAAGGGTCGTTATTACTCCAGAGACCGGAGAACCAAAAGAATATCTTATCCCTAAGGCCAAACATATCAGTGTTCATGAAGGTGATTATGTAAAAGCTGGTGAGCAGCTCATGGATGGATCTGTTTTGCCAAACGATATTTTGCGTGTTCTCGGTGCTGAAGAACTTGCTCGTTTCCTTGTGAACGAGATTCAGGAGGTTTACAGGCTTCAAGGTGTAAAGATCAATGATAAACATATTGAAGTCATCGTTCGCCAGATGTTGAAACGTGTACGGATTACCGATTCAGGTGATTCCAAATTCATGCTTGATCAACATATTGAATGGTATAAGTTTAGGGAGGAAAATGAAAAAATGCTTGCAGCAGGATTGCAACCAGCTTCTGCTGAACCTCTCCTTCTCGGTGTTACCAAGGCCTCTCTAAGTACAGATTCATTTATATCTGCAGCCTCCTTCCAGGAGACTACCAAGGTCCTTACCAACGCAGCTATGTCTGGTAAGGTTGACTATCTCACAGGTCTGAAGGAAAACGTAATAATGGGTAGACTGATTTCAGCGGGTACTGGTCTATCTCGTTATAACATTCCTGAATAGCTATTAAGTGATTTTAAACTTGACACAAACAGTAGACTTCGATAATATATACTCTTTCGTGTCTGCCAAATAACTAGGCAAATATTTTTATCATATAAAGGAAGTAAGATGCCGACAATCAATCAGCTTGTCAGAAAGCGAAGAAAGAAAATCGTTAAAAGGGGCAATACACCTGCTCTGCAAAGTTGTCCGCAGAGACGTGGTGTGTGTGTACGTGTTTATACGACAACTCCTAAGAAGCCTAACTCAGCTTTACGTAAGGTAGCGAGGGTAAGGTTAACTAACGGTATAGAGGTAACCTCCTATATCCCTGGTATCGGGCATAATCTTCAGGAGCATTCAGTTGTTCTGATTCGTGGTGGTCGTGTAAAAGACCTTCCCGGTGTTCGTTATCATGTCATTCGGGGTACACTGGATACATTAGGGGTTTCAGATCGTCGTCAAGGACGGTCTAAATACGGTGCAAAGCGTCCTAAATAAACCGCTTAACTGTTTGTTTAGTTTTGGAGTAGTTAATTATGCCTAGAAGAAAAGTAGCTAATAGAAAATCTGTCAAACCAGATCCTCGCTTCAACAGCCTGTTGGTGTCTAAGTTTACCAATCGGTTAATGCAGGATGGTAAAAAAAGTCTTGCGAGACGGATATTATATGATGCTTTTGATATAATTGAAAAAAAGATTGCTGACGAAGAGCCACTTGCGGTTTTTGAGACGGCAATGGATAATGTCAGGCCTCGGGTTGAAGTTAAGTCCCGACGGGTTGGTGGTGCCACCTATCAGGTACCGGTTGAGGTGAGGCCAGAGCGAAGGAATGCTCTTGCTATCCGCTGGATAATTGGTTTTGCTAATGGCCGATCAGGTGTGGATATGTCTCAAAGTCTCGCTGCTGAGTTGATGGATTCTTATAATAATCGTGGCTCATCAGTGAAGAAGAAAGACGACACACACAAGATGGCAGAAGCTAATAAGGCTTTCGCGCATTACAGATGGTAGGTTGCTTGTGTGTAATTGATTTTTTTACCTAAGTGTGAAAAAGAACATTGACAAGCAAGTCTTGCTGCTGTAGATACAGCAGCATTTTTAAAAACGAAAACAGCGAATGAAGCTAAAGAATATAGGAAAAGAAAGTGGCTGGAGGAGGAACATTATCCAACCTGCGTAATATCGGGATTATGGCCCATATTGATGCTGGGAAGACCACTACTACAGAACGTATTCTTTTTTATTCGGGAAAGTCACATAAGATTGGTGAAGTTCATGATGGTACTGCAGTCATGGACTGGATGGAACAGGAGCAGGAAAGAGGAATTACCATTACCTCTGCTGCTACAACCTGCACCTGGAACGATTTTAAAATAAACATAATTGATACACCTGGGCATGTCGATTTCACCGTAGAGGTGGAAAGGTCACTCAGGGTATTAGACGGCGCAATAGCAGTTTTTTGCGCAGTTGGAGGCGTTGAGCCTCAATCGGAAACTGTTTGGCGACAAGCTGATCACTACCGAGTTCCACGGATTGCCTTTGTTAATAAGATGGATCGAGTCGGATCTGACTTTAAAAGGTGTGTTGAGGATCTCGAGAGTAAGCTTGGTGCGAATACAGCAGTAGTTGCACTGCCGGTAGGCAGTGAAGAAACCTTCAGTGGTACTATCGATTTGATAGAACAGAGGATGCTAATTTTTGATGAAGCATCTAAAGGGCTGAAGGTTCTAGTAGAGAGTATCCCCGATGAACTAAAGGAAGAATCTACGGCCGCCCGTATGACACTTCTCGAGAAGTTGGCCGACTTCGATGAGGATGTCATGGAAAAATTTCTTAATGACGAAGAAATTTCTCCCGCTGAAATGCGCAAAGCTCTCAGGAGTGCGACCTTGTCACTAGACTTGGTCCCGGTTTTATGTGGTAGCGCTTTTAAGAATAAAGGTGTTCAACCACTCCTGGATGCTGTTACACACTATTTACCATCTCCGGTAGATATCCCTCCAGTGGAGGGTGTTGACAAGTCGGATACGATAATAGCGCGCAAGGCAGACAATGGTGAGAAATTCTGTGGCCTTATTTTCAAACTACAAGCAGATTCATTTGTAGGCAACCTTGCGTTTGTCAGAGTATATTCCGGCGAACTAAAAATGGGTGCCAAGATATATAATCCTCTTAAGAAAAAGAAGGAGAAGATATCAAAACTGCTCAAGCTCCACGCAAATAAACGCGAGGAAGTCAATTCTATTTCCACAGGAGATATAGGAGCAGTTGTTGGGCTTAAGTTCACCACAACAGGTGACACTCTATGTGGTGCTGGTGACTATATTGTTCTTGATACAATGGAGTTTCCTGAGCCTGTCATAGGGGTTGCAATTGAGCCTAAAACAAAAGCAGATGAAGGAAAGCTTGCTGAAACCCTTGAAAAAATAGTCAAGGAAGATCCAAGCT
>CAMYNC010000193.1:6151-7090 GCA_947259685.1 uncultured Desulfuromonadales bacterium
GATACTGGTCAAACAATTATTTCAGGTATGGGCGAGCTTCATCTCGAAATTATAACCGACAGGTTGATTCGGGAATTTAAAGTAGCCGCCAATATTGGCCAACCACAAGTTGCCTATAAGGAGGCAGTCACAGAGACTGTTACTGCTGAAGGAAGATTCGAGCATCAGGGAAGTGGCAAGGATCAATACGGACACGTAAAGCTTGAATTTGTTCCGGGTGAGCGAAACAGTGGTATTCACTTTAAAAGTATTGTTGAAGAAAGTGCAATACCTGCAGAATACATTCAGGCAATTGAGAAGGGTGTTCGAGATAGTCTTGATTCCGGTCCCTTGATTGGTTATCCGATTGCAGATGTGACAGTGACTCTTATTGGTGGATCTTATGATGAAGAACGATCCACAGAGATGGCTTTTGGAGTTGCTTCCAGCATAGCCTGTCGGAAAGGATTAAGTGAAGGGAAACCAATACTCCTTGAACCTGTTATGTCCCTTGAAGTTATTACTCCAGAAGAGTATCTGGGTGAAGTAATAAATGATCTGAATAAGAAAAGAGCTCATCTGGCTGGTGTAGAAGCTGATCGGACGAGCCAAATTGTAAAGGCAAATGCTCCTCTAACCGAAATGTTCGGTTACTCTACTGATCTCAGGTCAGCAACCCAAGGGCGAGCAACTTTTACAATGCAATTTAAAGAGTTTGTAGAAGTTCCAGCTAAAAAGGCTGAAACAATCATTCATAAAATAAGAGGCGTTTAGGCTGAATTGATCCAGTTCAAATGAGGTGCGCTAATGGCAAAAGAAAAATTTGAAAGAACTAAGCCGCATGTCAACGTCGGTACCATCGGACACATTGACCATGGCAAAACAACTCTGACGGCAGCAATAACTCGAGTACTGTCTACCAAAGGACAGGCAGACTTCACCGCATTCGACGAGATCGAT
>CAMYNC010000194.1 GCA_947259685.1 uncultured Desulfuromonadales bacterium
GTCCCTTTCCCCCTTTTTGACTAATCTATTCAGCTTAATGTGTCGGCCTGGACCGCCTCCACGCGGTCGGCCGAGGCTTGTCGCAGGCTGGAAGACGAGGCGTTTGTGAGCAGCAAAACGGGCGAGATGCGGTCGGAGCCGGTGAGTGCCGGACGCTCGCCGGTCCTCGACGAGCGATACCTGCTGGACCCCGGAACCCGTCTGCCCGAGCTCGACTCGCCGCACGCCCAGGCCCATGCGGCGCGCGATCTCCGGTTTCCGGACCGGCCGTTGTTCGCGCTGTTCTGCCGCCGCGATCTGCTACCGCGCATGGATGTTCTCGAGCGCTTCGCGCGCCTCGACCGCGCCAACATCGTCAAGCCCCTGCAATGGGGGGCGGTCGACTGGGCGCCTGCGGGCGAGCGGCGCTATGCCGTCGTCTTCCGCCGGCCCGGCGGCGAACGGGTGGTGGCCGATCCGCAAGGCGGGTTCCAGCCGATGCGCCCGGAAGACGTGAAGCGAAAGGTCGTCGCGCCGCTGCTGCCCCTGTTCCAGGATCTGGGCGACCGGCTCTTGACCCACCGGGCGATTCGACCGGAAAACCTTTTCTACACGGACAACGGCCGCGGCGAAGCGATGCTGGGCGAGTGCGTTTCCGCACCGCCCGGACTGTTGCAGCCGGCGATCTACGAGACGATCGAAAACGGCATGGCCGAGCCCGCCGGGCGCAGCTCGGGGAACCCGGCGGACGACCTCTACGCCTTCGGGGTTCTGCTGGCGGTTCTGCTGACCGGCCAGACCCCCTGCGCCGGGATGAGCGATCATCAGATCGTGTCCGCCAAGCTCGAAGCGGGAAGCTACACCGCCATGTTCGGCAAGGCGCGAATTCCGCTCGCCATGCTGGAGCCGCTGAGGGGCCTGCTGTGCGACGACGAGCACGAGCGCTGGAACGCCGCCGACTTGAAGACCTGGCTGGGCGGGGGTCCGCCGACCTTCAAGCAGCCGGCGCAGCAGCCCAAGGCGGCGCGACCCTTCGATTTTGCCGGGTCCGACTACTGGGATGCGCGATCGTTGGGATTCGCCTTGGCCAACAACTGGTCCAAGGCGGCGCAGCGCATACAGGACGGAGAGATCGCCGGTTGGGTGCTGCGCAGCCTTGGCGAAGAAGAGCGGGCCGCACGCATCGGCGAGGCGCTGCGCCGGGGGCGTGAGGCGACCGATAGCGGCACCAGAGGGGATCGGACCCTTGCCAGCGTCCTGGCGGCGCTCGATCCCCGGGCGCCGCTGCGCTACAAGGGACTTGCGGCCAGTCCGGACGCCCTGGGCCGGTTGTTGGCGATCAACTACCGCCAAGCCGACCGGATCCAGCTCTTCGCCGAGCTGCTGCAGGGACGTTCGCCGCTTGTCTGGTTCGAGTCGCAGCAGTCCAGCCGACCGGAGCTGCTGTCCATCAAGAAAACGATCGAACAGGCTTGCGCCTTCGTGGACCGGCCCCGCTGGGGCTTCGGGATCGAGCGCTGTCTGTATATGCTCAATCCGGTATGGCCCTGCCAAAGCCCGATTCTCGCGCAGGAATACGTCTGTCATATCAAAGAGCTGCTGCCTGCCCATGGGGTTTATGCGGTAAAGGTGCGACATGGCCAGCAGGAATTTAATGGCGTGGTCAACCTTGGTCATCGGCCCACTTTCGGTGGCAAGGAGTCTACGATTGAAGTGCACCTGATCGATTACGCCGGACGCCTCTATGAGGAATCCTTACGGATTTATTTTGTCGAGCGGCTCAGAGCAGAGCAGAAGTTCTCTGGCCCGCAAGAATTGGCCGCTGCAATCGCCAATGACGTGCTGCAGGCCCGGCAAATTCTTGAGCGAGTTCAGGTTGTGCAATACCGCCAGTATCTCTCCCTTTAGCTACCTAGAAATAGGACCAAGCGATGTCTTTGACTGGAAAAAGTCAGGTTTATGGTATCTTGGGAGACCCGGTTAGCCACTCCCTCTCCCCGTTGATGCAGAATCATGTCCTGACCGAACTTGGTATCGACGCTGTCTATGTGCCCTTTCATGTGCTTCCCGGGTGTTTGCCGCAAGCGATTGACGGTTTGCGTGCTTTGCAGGTGGCCGGTGTCAATATCACCATTCCCCATAAAGAGGCTGTTTTGCCGTTGCTCGATGAGGTTGATGCCAGCGCCCGGCTGATCGGGGCGGTCAATACCATTGTTAATCGTCAGGGTGCTCTGATTGGCTACAATACTGATGGGTTGGGTTTTTTACGCTCAGCCGAACAGGAGCTCGGGTTCAATGCAGAGCAGAGCAGAGTGCTCCTGCTTGGGGCCGGAGGAGCTTGTCGGGCTGCTGTGGTGGCCCTGGCGGAAGCGGGCGCTCGCCGGATTGTTATTGCTAATCGCAGCAAAAACCGGGCTGAGCAGTTGGTGCATGAGCTTGGCGGGCAGTTTTCTGAGACGGAATTCCAGGCACTCAACTATCAGGAGGAAACCTTTGCGACTGCGCTGAAAAATGCCGATCTGATTGTTAACACCACTTCGATTGGCCTGCAAGGCGAGTCAATGGATTTTTTTCCATTGGAAAATATTAAGCATAGTGCGCTATTTTATGATATGGTATATTCCCAAACCGAGACACCGCTGCTGAAAAGCGCTCGTCTTCAAGGATTGCGTGCAGTTGACGGCTTGGGCATGTTGGCGGCGCAAGGCGAAGAAGCCTTCGTCCTGTGGACTGGTCGCCGGCCTGCCGCTGGTATGATGAGAACGTGTCTCATGAAATATCGGACAAATGGATAGGCTGTGAAGGGAAACTGATCCAATGAGTACAAATCGCCTTGGCGAACTTCTGGTCCGTAATCAGCTGATTTCTGATGACCAGTTAGCTAAAGCAATCGCAGAGCAGAAAAAAGAGGGGGTTCGTTTAGGGGCTGCCTTAATCAAGCTTGGCTATGTGCAGGAAAACGACCTTGCGTCTTTTCTTTCCAAGCATTACGGGGTTCCCTCGATCAATCTGGCCGAATTTGATGTTGATCCGGCGGTGGTCGCCCTGATCCCTTCTGCGGTCGCTCAGAAGTACCAGCTGGTTCCCATTAATCGCGCCGGTGCGACCCTGATCGTCGCCATGTCAGACCCCTCCAATATTTTTGCCATTGACGACATTAAGTTTATGACCGGCTTCAATGTCGAAGTGGTGGTCGCTTCTGAAGCGGCTATCAAAGATGCCATTGACAGTTACTATGATCAGAGTTCCACCTTGGCCGATGTCATGGATGGCCTGGAAGACTTTGATGATCTGGAGTTGGTTGAAGACGCAGGCTTTGAAGATGTTGGTGAACTGGAAAAAGCCAGCGAAGACGCCCCGGTGGTTAAGCTGGTGAACCTGATTCTGACCGATGCCATCAAAAAGAAGGCTTCAGATATCCATATTGAGCCCTATGAGCATGTTTTTCGCGTCCGCTATCGGATTGATGGGGTGCTTTATGAGGTGATGAAGCCGCCACGCAAGTTGAAGGCTGCTATCACCTCACGGCTGAAAATCATGGCCGATCTCGATATCGCCGAGCGCCGTCTACCGCAGGATGGTCGTATCAAGATCAAGTTGGGGCGCGGCGTCGAGATGGACTACCGCGTCAACTGCTTGCCGACATTGTTTGGTGAAAAGGTGGTCTTGCGGTTGCTGGATAAAAGCAACTTGCAGCTCGACATGACCAAGCTCGGCTACGAAGAGAATGCCCTCAAATATTTCAAGCATGAGATTCACAAGCCCTTCGGCATGGTGCTGGTGACCGGGCCGACCGGCAGCGGGAAAACCGTTTCGCTCTATTCGGCACTCTCGGAGTTGAATAAAACCTCAGAAAATATTTCAACCGCCGAGGATCCGGTCGAGTTTAACTTTGCCGGCATCAACCAGGTGCAGATGCACGAGGAGATCGGCCTGAACTTTGCGGCTGCCCTGCGGGCTTTTTTGCGGCAGGATCCCGATATCATTATGATCGGCGAGATTCGTGACTTCGAAACCGCGGAGATCGGTGTCAAAGCTGCACTGACCGGTCACCTGGTGCTGTCGACTCTGCATACCAATGATGCGCCAAGAACGAATAATCGGCTGCTGAATATGGGGATTGAACCTTTCCTGGTGGCCTCGGCGGTCAATCTGATTTCGGCACAGCGGCTTGGCCGGCGGGTTTGTTCTGAATGCAAGGAACCGGAAGAGCTGTCAACCGAGGCGCTGGTCACCGCCGGAGTCCCCGAAGATGAGATCAGCAATTTTATCACTTACAAAGGGCGCGGCTGCAGTGCTTGTAACGACACTGGTTATAAAGGGCGAATCGGGATTTACCAGGTCATGCCGATGTTCGAAGAGATAAAGGAAATGGTTCTCTCTGGTGCCAACACCGCAGAAATTAAACAGGAGTCGATGCGGCTTGGGGTTAAAACCATGCGGCAATCAGCGCTGACAAAAATGATGGAGGGGGTCACGACGCTCGAAGAAGTGCTTCGCTGCACCGTCGCTGACGATTAGATTTCTCATTTGAGTATATATCGATAATTTCAACAGCTCTCGAGGTTTTTGTTTATGGCCAATATGCATCAGTTGCTTAAGGCAATGATTGAAAAGGGTGCGTCTGACTTGCACCTGTCAACCGGTACGCCGCCGCAGATCCGGATCGATGGTCAGATGGTGGTGCTCAACACCCCGGCCATGTCTCCTACGGAAACCAAACAGCTTTGCTACAGCGTCTTGACCGATTCGCAAAAACGTCAATTTGAGGAAGAAAATGAACTCGATCTATCTTTCGGCGTAAAGGGTCTTTCCCGGTTTCGGGGTAACTTGTTTTTGCAGCGTGGCGCTGTCGCGGGAGCCTTTCGGGCCATTCCCTTTGAGATCAAAAGCTTTGATGACCTGGGTCTCCCCCCGGTGGTCAGGGCCTTGTCGAAAAAGCCGCGTGGCTTGATTCTGGTCACCGGACCGACCGGCAGTGGTAAGTCGACCACTCTGGCAGCGATTGTCGACGCGATCAATTCCGAACGTAGCGAGCATATTATCACCATTGAAGACCCGATTGAGTACCTGCATCCGCACAAGAAGTGCCTGGTCAATCAGCGTGAGGTCGGTGCTGACACCCAATCATTCAAAAAAGCGCTCAAGTATATTTTGCGGCAAGATCCTGATGTGGTGTTGTTGGGCGAATTGCGGGATATTGAAACCATCGAAGCGGCATTGACCATAGCCGAAACCGGCCACCTCTGTTTTGCGACTTTGCACACCAACTCCTGTGTGCAAACCATTAACCGGATTGTTGACGTTTTCCCGACCACCCAACAATCTCAGGTGCGCACCCAGCTCTCCTTTGTCCTCGAAGGGGTCCTGTCGCAAACGTTGATGAAAAAGGCCAACGGCAATGGTCGTTGCATGGCGCTGGAGGTGATGGTTCCGAACCCGGCGATCCGAAACCTGATCCGCGAAGACAAGATTCACCAAATCTACTCGCAAATGCAGGTGGGGCAGGATAAATTCGCCATGCAGACCCTGAATCAATGTCTGTTTTTTCTGGCGCACTCCCGGCAAATTACCCAGGATGATGCCTACAGCCGTTCTCCGGATCTGGAAGAGCTCAAGCAGATGTTCGCTAATCCGAGCGCGGTTTTGAGGCGCAAACCGGCCGGCGTCAGTCGTTAATTAGACAGCTAACATAAATAAATGTAACGGTAATTCGAAAGGGTCAGGCCATGCCAAAGTTCTCCTGGACAGGGCGGTCAAGAGACGGGAAAAGTGCAAAAGGTGAAATGGAAGCCGGTAGCGAAGCTGTGGTCATCTCTCAGCTGCGGCGTCAGGGAATTCAGCCGAACAAGGTGAAAGAGGCTGGCAAAGGCCTGGACATGGAAATCAGTTTCCTGCAGCCGAAAATCACCACCAAAGATATCGTTATTTTCACCCGCCAGTTCGCCACCATGATCGATGCTGGTTTGCCATTGGTTCAGTGTCTGGATATCCTGTCTTCGCAACAAGAGAACAAGACCTTTAAAACGATATTAACCAATGTGAAGGAAGACGTGGAGTCGGGATCGACCTTTGCGGATGCGCTGAAAAAACACCCCAAAGCCTTCAATGATC
>CAMYNC010000195.1 GCA_947259685.1 uncultured Desulfuromonadales bacterium
CCTCCTTACCCATCAATACCGATTTTTGAATTGAGAGATGCTGCCCATCAGCATCAAAGCTTCTTGAGATTTCGTGCGCTGTCGGCTCCTCTCCGGTGGCTTCAACGGTAACAACTATTTTATCTTCTGTCGGCAGCTGGCTCTTTACGAAGGCGACTTCATCATCTCGTCCTCTCAGTTTCCATTGCCCCCCAGGGGCCGGTCCCGGCATCGAATGACCTTCCAGCCACAGGTAAAATGGCGCGATGGCACCATTTTCTCCATCATCGGCAAGTACCAGATGCTCCGATTTCTCCGGCATAGACTCGTCCTCCTGCTTTTGCTGTCCGTTGACCCCGAAGTTATCAAATTCATTACACTGTAGCTTGAATTTGCCCCCTGTCAAACTGCAAGCCGGGGGTAAGGTCAGTTGCTCGCAACCCTGTTGGGCCGGTAATGTTTGGGAGAGCTGCGCTTCAGCTGACTCACCGCAATTCATAAACTCGAATGCTCGCGATAAATGGATTGCTTTGCGCAAGCTCTTCCGCTTCTGCCAAACTCTCTGCCTCGATGATGTTATAACCGGTAATCGATTCCATATCCCAAGTGAGCTCCCTGGTTCCGCTTTGGGAGATCTCTCGACCATTGGTGAAGCCGCCTTGGTCTATCTGCTTGTCAGAGATCGACGCAAACCAGGCTTCCCAGGCCTGCATGACTTCTGGCGTGGGTTTTTCAAATCCGAAATGCAGAAACATGAACTTTTTCATGCTGTGCTCCTATCGTTGTGGGGCGATCTCAGGGGTCGGCTTTAGCTCTGAGTCGGTTGTCGGAAAGCTCTGGCCTGCAGACAAGCCGGCTTTTTTGCTGCCCCTGACGTAGCAAATGTTTGGGAGGAGGAGAACGGTTCTTATATTGTAAAACGAAAAGTCATCAAGGGAGCGAATCGCCGGTGTTTTTGTCTCCCTGACTTGATATTGGTGACTTGGCTGTCAACCGGTATTGCAAAAGGACCAACCATCGGCGGCCCAAATTCGAATCATCTGCAAGGCGCTTTCCGGTCGCTTGCTGGGGTAAGGTCAATCTGGCCGGACTGCTGAGGATTGGGCTTGATTTCCTGCCCATATAATATCCAGAGCGATCGGTCTTCGTCTGCGTAATTGCCATCAGGTGGACATGGGGGTTGATAAGGCAGTAGGCTTGAACCTTCAGGCCGCATTACTGGTCTTATGCAACGTTCAGATTCAGGAGGAACAGATGGCGGGTTATCTGGTTGGCCATATCAAGGTAAAAGATCCAGCTCTTTGGCAGGACTATGTGGCGGGGGTCCAGGAATCTCTCGCTCCATTTGCGGCCAAGGTGGTTTTTCGAGGAAAACTTGCTTCGATCCTGGCTGGGACCCATGAACACGATTTCGTCGTGGTGATTGAATTTGTCGATCTGGCGACCTTGGATCGCTGGTTCCATTCTGCGACCTATCAAGCCTTGATTCCTCTCAGGGACCGGGCTGCAGATGTGGTGATTACCAGTTATGAGGGGTAGCGGCTTGCCGCCGGATTTGCCTTTCAAGCTGGTGAAGCCGGGGACATAATGCTGAGTAACCTGAAGTAACCTGCCCTGGGTTGCTAGTTTGCCACCAAAATGCCATGGGTTTTGCTCCTTAACTGCTGGCTGCTATACTCAGACTAAAATCTATAACCTCAGTAGCTATTGAGGTCTTTTACCCAATATCGCCTGCCCGTCTAGGATTTTCTGGCGAAAGGGACAGCTTCGGATGGCACCCAGCCAGGCTCTCATTTTCTGTCTGAGAGCTCCGGTTTTGTCCCATCAGAGAGGACACCATGCCCAGTAGGAATCCTGATCGTAACCTGGCGCTCCCAGGCGACAGCGAAGATATTCTCCTCGCTGAGAAGACCAGGACCCTCTACCGTAATTCCGGTCTGGCGGCGGCGGTCAATGTCAGCATCGCGGTGATATTGTATTTTTCCTTGCACCTGAATCGGTCCGACTGGCTTTGGCTGATTCTGTCCGTCTCCGCCGCTCGCTGCGGATTGTTTGTCTGGGATAAATGGCAGGTGCAAAACGAGCAAAAGCTGATTCTCAAGTATAGAATCGCCTTGGCTGTCATCGCGCTGCAAGGGGCCGCCTGGGGACTCTCCTCGCTGATTTTATACTCTTCCTTCAGCGATGCTGAACGGTTTTATATGGTTGCTGTTCTCGTTGGTATAACGGGTGGCTCGGTATTGACTCTTTCTCCTGCATTTGCTGCCTTCTTTGTTTTTGTAGCGCCTGCCATATGTCCTTTGCTGGTTGTCCTGATCTTTGAGGAAACCGATGTTTTTCGCCATGTCGGGGTGATGGGGCTGATCTATGTCGCGGCAATTATAGCGGTTTCTCGCCGGATTAATTTTTCGGCGATTGAGCAGATTGTCACCCGGAAAAAACTTGAAGAGATGAACCGGGAGCTCAAAATTTATCAGGACGAATTGGAAGAGATTGTCTCCGTGCGGACCCGCAACCTGCAGTTGAGCGAAGAGCGTTATCGCGATTCTTTCGAAAAGGCGGTTGTCGGTATGGCTGTTCTCGGGCTTGACGGCAGCTTCCTCAGGACCAATCCCGCATTTCAGGATATGCTCGGTTATTCTTCAGAGGAACTGGCAAAAAAAAACTTGTTTTCCGTCACTGCGCCTGAAGACCGGAACAGGCTTAAGGAGCAGCTGCAAACGGCTTTGGATGATAACTCTGCCGATCTGATCCTGGAGGAACATCTACGAAAGAAATCCGGGGAAACGGCCGAGGTCATTGCCTCTTTCCGGATCATCAATGGCACCGATGAACAGCCGCGGCATTTTATCGGACAAATTCTGGATGTCACCGAACGCAGACGGGTTGAGAGGGAGCAGCGTGCTTATAGGGAAAAGCAGCGCCAATCGCAAAAAATGGAATCGATCGGCACCCTCGCCGGCGGCATCGCCCACGATTTCAACAACATCCTGGCGGCGATTATTGGCTATGCCGAGCTGACCAAGCGCAAACTTGCTGATCGCCCAAAAGAGAAAGGTTTTCAGGAGGAGATCCTGAAAGCGGGGAAACGTGGCAAGCAACTGGTGCAACAGATCCTGGTCTTCAGTCGAAAAAGCGAAGAGAAACGGGAAAAGATCAGGATTGCGCCGGTGGTTGAAGAGGCCCTCTCCTTGATTCGCCAGACGATTCCAACCACCACCCCGATCGATATTTCCCTCAACCCCCAGACCGGCACCATAGAGGGGGATCCGCTGCAAATCCATCAGATTGTCATCAATCTATGTACCAATGCCTACCACGCGGTCCGTGATGTTGGCGGAAAGATTGAAGTTCGCCTTGAGCCGGTGCAGATCGAACCGGCGCTGAGCAGCGAAGCTCCCGACCTGCCTGCCGGCGCGTACGCCCAACTGACAATAACCGATACCGGAAGCGGTATTCCTGCAGAGGTAAAACCGCGGATCTTCGAGCCGTTCTTCACCACCAAGAAACAGGGGGAGGGGACCGGAATGGGGCTGGCGATCGTCTACGGGATCGTCCAGAATCATGGTGGGTTTATCGAGGTCACCAGCGAGGCGGAGATTGACACCAGTTTCCGCGTACTGCTGCCGTTGCTGCCCGAGGAGGTGGATCAGGTTGTGGACAACCAGGCAGAGCTGCCCGGTGGCAGCGAACGGCTACTGTTCGTAGACGATGAAGCGATGCTTGCCGAATTGGCCCAGATGTCCCTGGAAACCCTCGGCTACCAAGTCACCGCCACCACTTCCGCAGCGAAGATTTTGGACCTGTTCCGGCGAGATCCCGCCGGCTATGACTTGATCATCACCGATCAGGCGATGCCGGAGATGCCCGGGATACAGCTGGCGAAAGCGCTGATGGCGATCCGCGCGGATATCCCTGTCATCCTCTGCACCGGTTTTAGCGAGTCTGTCAATGCCGATCAGGCGAAAGCGCTTGGTATCAAGGCTTTTGCTCTCAAACCGATAGAGCAGGCCGTCATGGCGCGAACGATCCGTGAGGTTCTTGACGCTCAGGCCAATCAGAGCAGTTAGTGTGCAATGTGTGCTTTCGCTACTTGCAGGGCCTGCGCCCTGTCCCGGGTGAACAACCGCCACCTCCTTTCGTCGGAGTGGATCCCCGCCTGCTGGTCTTGGCCTCGGGCGTAAAACCAGTGGCCGAATCGTTCGACGCTGGAGAAGGGATGATTTTCGTTGCAGAAAACCCCGCAAGGGTTGATTTCGGCAAAAAACAGATATTCATCCGGTTCTGCAGCGTAAAAGATTTCCGGCGGTAAGGCGATCTTCGAGAGGTCGGCCTGTTCGGCCTGTTTTTCGTCCAGCCAATCTGAAACTGTCATCACCCACTCCTCAGCTGAAAGTCAGTTTCCTGATATCGGCAAATTCACCGCTTGGAAGCCGGGCAAAAATTTCCGCCATGCATTTCATCAGGTTTTCTGCCGCTTCATCCGGTTCGGGCATTTCCGGGGTGGAGCGTTTTTCCTTCAGGATCTCCAGGATTCGATAATCCTTCCCTCGCTCGAGGTTGCACAGGTAGTCCTGCATTTTGGTGTCGATGACCCCGGGGGCGAGGGCGCAGAAATGGGTCTCCGGCTGTTCCTTGGCATAAAGGCTGATCAGCATATTCAGGGCCGCCTTGGAGATCCCGTAGGCATTCCAGCCCCTGGCGCCGCTGGTCGAGGCGCCGGAGGAGATCGCCACCACCTGCCTGAGCCGGACCTTATTGTTCATCAGGGTGTCGAGGATGATTTTGTTCGCCCACAGGTTCACCTCCATCACCTCTTGCATGGTGCTCAGCGGAACCTCGCTCATATCGCCAAAGCTGCCGATGATACCGGCGTTTAAGATGACCAGGTCAAAATCCTTGACCTGGTGAATGAGTTTTTCCAGCTTTTGGGGAATGGCGGCCGTCTGTGCCAGGTCGACCTTCGCGAAATGAAAATTATCCTGGTTGGACAATGTCTTCGGCTCAGTTCTGCTGAGGCCATAAACCGCCCAATCGGATTTTAAATAGGCCTTGGCCAGGGCCAAGCCAAGCCCGGAACTGATTCCGGTGATGAGAACTCTGCTGCCGGTTTTTCTGTCCATAGATCTGCCTTTTTGAGTAAGGGGGCCAATTTTTATTTCTGCGGGTCGACCCGTCTCTTCAGGTTTAGCAGGATGAGCATGAAGCGCAAGGGCGCTGCACAGGGATGATGACCAGGACGACCAATGCCTGGTGACCTGCGCCTGCCTGCTGGGAATCTGTTATATTTTAGCCTGATTCGATGCCGGGTACTGATTGATTCAGGCTTAGGCTGCTAACTTCAGCACAGAAAGGGATAAGAATGAAGATCTTGATGGTTTTTCTGTTGGTTTTTGTCGCGCTGCTGACCGGTTGTGAAAGCACCCAGCAGCGGGCTTATGACTTGAAGGCGGATACGGTCGGCACCCACCGCCAGGTTGATGTGTTCACCGAAGCCGGCACCAAGGTCGCCACGATTGAAGATAAAAGTATGCGTTTTGAGCTGGTCGGTGAGCGTTCGGTGCGGCTCTGGCTGGGGGATAAAAATGAAAAAGTCATGATTGGCAACCTGGGCTTCATCATTCGCGATAAATGACTCTGGATCGTTTCGGGGCCAGAATTCTGGCAGGTCAACTTGCTGGGCGGTCCACTAGGGCGAGAGAAAGAACCCCAACGATGACCGCGAGAAATACGATAAAAAGTAAGGCCCTGGCCACCAGCTTGGCAATGAATTCTTTTTTCGACGATGGTTTGTTTTTATCAAAGACGAAGGACCAGAGCGCCGCCATGACCAAGGCGATGGGAATGCCGATTTTGTATAACGTGCCGATCTCCATAAGTGATCCCCCTAAAGACAATGCAATCAGACTGCGTTCTTATACCATGAAAGAGTAATCAAGGCGAACGATCCGGCAAA
>CAMYNC010000196.1 GCA_947259685.1 uncultured Desulfuromonadales bacterium
CGTTCAACCGCTGCAGCAACTGGCGCAGGGAGACCTGACCTTTGAGGCCCGCCCGCGTGACAACCGGGATGTTCTGCGCACTGCTCTGCAGCAGCTGGGAGTCGACCTGAACCAGATGATCGCCCAGATTCAGACCACCGGCAACCAGATCGATGCCGGCAGCAGTCAGGTTTCCGACGCCAGCCAATCGTTGTCGCAAGGCGCCACCGAATCGGCCGCTTCGCTGGAAGAGATCAGCAGTTCGATGAACGAGATCGGCTCACAAACCAAACAGAGCGCCGATCACGCCAACCAGGCCAACCTGCTGGCCACTGAGGCAGCTCAAGCAGCTCGAACCGGCAATGTCCAGATGACCAAGATGGTCGAAGCGATGAGCGAAATCAACGAAGCCGGACAGAGTATCAACAAGATCATCAAGGTGATCGACGAAATCGCCTTTCAAACTAATCTGCTCGCTTTGAATGCCGCAGTGGAAGCAGCCCGTGCCGGACAGCATGGCAAGGGCTTTGCCGTGGTCGCTGAAGAGGTGCGCAACTTAGCCGCCCGGAGCGCCAAGGCGGCCAGTGAGACTGCCGACCTGATCGAGGGTTCGGTGGCAAAAGCCGCCAATGGCACCCAGATCGCTGAGCGCACAGCTGAATCGTTGGACGGGATCGTCGGTGCCATTACCAAGGTTGACGATCTGCTCGGTGAGATCGCTGCGGCCAGCAAAGAACAGGCGCAAGGGGTCTCGGAGATCACCCAGGGGCTTGGACAAATCGATCAGGTGATTCAGCAGAACACCGCCGGCGCAGAAGAGAGCGCCGCCACCAGCGAAGAACTGTCCAGCCAGGCCGCCCAACTGCAGCAGATGCTGCAACGCTTCACCCTGAAGCAGGGCGTCGCCCAACCGTTGCCTGCGGCGCCCGCACCAACGGCCAGCGAACCGAGCCAGGCCAGTATCGGCTGGAGCGATCTGGAAAGTCAGGCAGGCAACAGCCAACCGGAGCCTGATGAGCTGATTAATCTGGATTGATTCTTTTCCGGCTGACTGCCAGAAAAAAGGGCCGGAAACCGATAAACCAAGGCATTTTTACGTATTGAAAGCCCCCTTAACTGGCAAGAAGTTAAGGGGGCTAGTCCTTTCAAGGGAAGGCTTTTGCAGGGAACTGAGAAGGGAGAGCGACCGGCCTAAAAAACTGAGCTGAAAAAGGGCGCAAAAACGCAGAATGCTATGATTGCAGCTTATGCATGAGTCCTGGCAGTGAGATGACCGTCACGTCATTGCCGACCGGAAATTCATCATTCCCACCATAGACGATGTATTTTCTGGTTGCTCCCACGTCTTCGCAGGTTTGACTGAAATGTTTGCCCAGTTTGGGTGCCACGCCATGTTTGATTTCAATGGCCCAGATTTCTGAGGATGGTAGCTTGACCACAAGATCAATTTCTGCACCTGCGGCTGTACGATAAAAATAGGTTTCAGCGCGGCGAGGCAGGATTGAGTGAATATTCTCAATGACGAAGCCTTCCCAGCTTTTCCCGAGCACCGGGTTGGACAATAAAGCGTCAAAGTTATCAATGCCCAGCAGGCGATGCAGGATGCCAGTATCACGGATATAATAGCGCGAAGATTTCACCAGCCGCTTTTTAACATTGGCGTGCCATGGCTCCAATCGTCTGACAAGGAGCAGGTCGGTAAGAATATCTATATAATGGCGAACCGTCTTGCCATCGATTTCAAGATTGCCGCCAAGTTTTGAATGGTTCACCGGTTCACCCTGCAAGTGAGCTAACATGGTCCATAAGCGGCGCAATCTGTTTGCAGGTACCCGAAAACCCATTTGCGGAACATCCCGCTCCAAATAAGTGCGGATCAGATCTTCGAGCCAGTCCATGGCCATGCCATCATCGCCGGCCAGATAGCTGTTCGGAAAACCGCCTCTGAGCCAGAGTTTTTGGTGATCATTCTTACCTTCTCCAACCTCCAACAGATTAAAACCACTCATTTCAAGGTAGCGGATCCGTCCAGCTAAACTCTCAGAGGACTGGCGCAGCAAAGCCATCGAGGCAGAGCCCAGCATCAGAAATTGGCCGTATTTTCTGCCCTGCTCTCTGTTTTGGTCGATAAGACCACGTAAAACCTTAAACAGATCGGGGGCACGCTGAATCTCGTCCAGAATGATGAGTTTATCGCTATGGCCACCCAAATAGCTGCTTGGATCGCTCAGCTTTAACAAGTCTTCCGGGGCTTCCAGGTCCAGATAGATTGAATTCTGGCCTTTGGCTAACGCCTTTGCAAGGGTAGTTTTACCTACCTGGCGCGGACCAAGAAGCGCCACAGTGGGCACCTGCTCGATATTTTTCTGCAGCCTGGCTGTAATCCATCGCGTCAACATACCTTGCATATTGGGAGACAGACTACGAAAATGCAAGGCAAATTTATATCGACCATCTTCTGACCACAGCGAAAGTGGGTAGTGCAACAGAAACTCGTCCAGCTCCAAGGCTTTGCGCAGATCATTTTCCAGGGTGAGCCGTTCGCTGGTGGCTGTATTCAGGGATTCCTTGTAAAACTGTAGACAAAAAAAAATAGACATGATATTTTTAATAAATCTTAATTATATATCGCTACTCTTACGTTTGGGTATATCCATATGTTTATTGCCGATAAAAAGCTTAAGCGTTTATTACTATTTTCAATCCTGATCGCCTTAGCAATGCCGTTGATCAATGTTTTTCTCATCTACCCTAAATTTACAGTCCAGCTGGAAAGGAATATCGAGGATTCTGCCCTTAGGCTGGCTCACCATATTGAGAGAGAGCTTCAAGAAGTTGATGGGTGGTCTTTTGTCCATGACGGCGGAACTCCCAGCCCTGAAGCGATCCATTTGCTGCAGAACTACAAAAATGACTTCGAATTGCGAAAAATGAAGATATTTTCCGCCTCAGGACTGACAGTCTACTCAACAGAGGAATCGGATGTTGGCAAAATAAATAACAAAGATTATTTCCATCAGATCGTTGCCAAAGGTCGGCTTTTTTCAAAGCTGGTCAAAAAACAAACCCCTTCCCTGGAAGGCAAGATGCAACAGGCGGATGTGATCGAAACCTATGTTCCTATTATGAAGGCTGGTCAGTTCATGGCCGCTTTTGAGCTGTATTACGATATTACCAAACAGATCAAAGCTCTTGACCGGGTCATTTTCTTCGCGTCAATTCTGCCCTTTGCCGTATCTGGCTTCCTGTTGCTAATGCTGGTCTGGGGAATGCGCAGCCTGGATAAGAGTATCACTGTTCAAAAATGCACAGAGCAAAAACTGAAAGGCTCTTTGGATCAGCTCGCCGAACAAAAACAACGTCTGGATCAACAGCATTCTGAACTGATTGAGGCCCATGATCAGCTGAAAATGGCGCAATCACAAATTCTACAGCGGGAAAAGATGGCTTCGGTCGGCCAACTGGCGGCAGGGGTTGCCCATGAAATCAATAACCCGATGGGATTTATAGCCGGTAACCTGCGGTCACTACAGAAGTACATGAAGAAGTTCCTCGGCTATCAAACAGAGGTGCAAAAGCTCTATAAGCAGCTCACCGAAGCGCAACAGGCGGAGATCAAACAGCTGCGTAAAGGGGCAAAGATCGATTTCATGCTTGAAGATATCCCGGATCTGCTCGAAGAGTCTTTGGATGGGGCTGACCGCGTCAAGGATATCGTGCAAAACTTAAAGAGTTTTTCCCATGTTGACGCTGCAGAGTACAAACCCTCAGACCTGAATGAGTGCCTGGAAAGCACCATCAAAATTATCTGGAATGAGCTGAAATACAAAGTGACCCTGGATAAAGATTATGGCGACTTACCCCTGGTACCTTGTTATCCGCAGCAGCTCAACCAGGTCTTTATGAATATTCTGCTCAACGCTTCTCACGCAATTGAGACCGCGGGAGTCGTTGAAATGAAGACCTGGGCAGATCATGAGAAGGCTTATGTGACGATCCGCGATAATGGTTGCGGAATTCCCGAAGAACTCCATAAGCGGATTTTCGAGCCATTTTTTACCACCAAGGATGTTGGCCAGGGAACCGGGCTGGGAATGAGTATCGCCTACGATATCATTTCGGGCCACCAAGGGGGAATCAACGTACAGAGCACACCGGGGGAAGGCACCGTATTTACCATTTATCTGCCTTTACAAGGCGTAGCGGCTCAGAGTGGATTGTCGCCAACATCTAATACCTTGTAAATGTTGAGTGCCACGAACTGGTGGCACTCAACATTTAGTCATTGTTCTAATCATCACGTTTGGATTTATTTTCAATAAATTTGTTGTTGAAATTGGGACAAAGAAAAATGACTTACGATAATTGTTGGTATATTGCAATTACCGTCAATCAGGCTTGCGCTTTTTCCATCCCGGCCGAATAAATCCAGTAATTATTTTTCGATCTGTTTTTAACCTGATACATAGCATCATCGGCCATCTGAATTAACTCTTCAGGGTCCTCGGAATGATCCGGGAAGAGGCTAACCCCGACACTTGCTCCCAGTTGACATGAAAGGCCATCGATTTCAATCGATGAGCTGACGGAAGCGATGATTCGATTGGTGACCAGCGCGACGGAATCGGTATCACGAACCTCTTGCAGGACAACAATAAATTCATCCCCCCCAACCCTGGCGACAAGATCTGAGGCGCGCACCGCTTTGCTGAGGCGCTTTGCGGTTTTTTGCAGCACAACATCACCGACGGCATGACCAAAATTATCATTGATCGGCTTGAAGTTATCCAGGTCAATAAACAGAAGGGCCGCTTTGGTCTGATTCCGTTTTGCCAGCGCCAGCATTTTTTCAAACTGAACCGGCAGCAGATTGCGATTCGGCAAACCGGTTAAACTGTCATGGGTCGCCATATGTTTAATGGAATCTTCCAGCTTTTTTCGCTCGGTGATATCCCGCAAGGTTGCTACTAAGGCAGCCTGGCCCTGCCAATGAGTTTCCGCTACGCGCATCTCAGCGATTATCATTGATGATTCTTGGGGCGAAAAAGTCAACTCCATTGCCTCCCCTAGAGCGACCGGATAGCCAAAAGGGCCCCCTAGCAGGTCCTCCCTGGATCGACCAAAAAAGGTTGCAGCCGCCTGATTAATAAATAGAATGTTTCCATTTTTCTCCAGGATTACGATCCCATCCAGACTTCGTTCAACAATTGCAGAAAAGGTTTCCTGGCTGGCCAACAATTCAGCCTCAACCTTTTTCCGCTTGCTCACATCCATGAAACTGGCGAGGAAAAAATCATTGTTGCTCAAGCAGATACTGGCAACGGCAAGCTGAACAATTCTTTGCTGCCCCGATCTGTCCCGCAACAGAAGTTCGGTATTGTCCTCCCACCCCTCTAAAATGATCTGATTTTTTTCTGGAGGTGCGTTTTTCAGTGAAAAGAAATACTGTTGAAAGCCAGTCTGGGAGATATTTTCAATTCGGCCATCCAGCAATGAACAAGCAGCGGCATTCGCATCGACAATGGTGTAACTGTCTTTTTTAATCAGCATTACACCTGTTTGAACCGTAGAATAGATCAAGGCATTCTTCTGGCTCTCTTCATAACGCTCCAACTGTTCACGGCGAATTGCTGAAACCTTTTCGAGGGCTTGATTTATACTCTGAACCAACGTCTTTTTCTCAATCGGTTTCGTCAGGTAATTAACCACCCCCAAACGCATTGCATCGATGGCGGTATCGAGCTCGCCCCAACCGGTCATAACAATATACTGGGTATCAAAAGGAAGGATTTTTTGGGCTTCGGCGATAAATTCGAGGCCGCTCATCCCGACCATCTTAAGATCAGAAAGAATGACATCGACAGGTGAAACCTCCGATGGTCTAAAGTTTACCCAATCGTTGTGTTATTAAATTTGCGTTCTGCCCAAGGCAAAGTAACTTTGAGCAATAAATCGATCGCGGAGCCTTCATTACAAGGTTAAAGGGTGGAGGCCCGAAGAATTGGTCCATATGCCACTAGTCAACAATGCCTATAAACTGCTCATTCAATAGCTGATAGGCGCCTGCTTACAACTCGCTATTCATTTTTGCGGATCACCACGGATATCTCTCGTTCAAAGGGGTCTATTTTATAGCAACGCCTCATTGCTTCGATGGCTGTTTCGTCAAAAACTGTGCCTTTTTTAAGCATCAAGGCGCCTGTGCCGCTATGTAAATCCTCAAGAAGTTGCATGCCAACTTCAAGATCTTTGGGAGAAACCTTGAGTTCAAGAAACTCGGAAGTAATATCGAGGAAGCTGCATATTTCGCGAGCGCCTTCTTCAAGGGGAATGCGCAATGCCGGGTCGAGCGCCTTCCCCCATTGCTGACTTATTTCTTCAATAGCTGAATTTAAAGCATCTGACTCTGGGTATTTACTCAGCAGTCTTTCGAACATATCAGCTGCGCAAATCAGTCGTGCCCCGAGGGGGATTCTTTCCCCTCTGAGTTTTTCGGGAAACCCCATCCCATCAAAGCGTTCGTGATGATGGCGGATCAGAATGCCGATTTCGCGCAAATCTGGGACCGAATCTATTGCTGTTTGTCCACGGACAACATGTTTCTGATATTCCAGTAGCTCATTCTTATCAAAATCCTTGATCGGTTTCGCCAACAAGCTGTCCGACATGCCAATCTTTCCGATATCATGCAACAAACTTGCATTGCGATACTTCCCCCTTTCTTCAACGGGCAAGTCCAGCTTCCCGGCCATAGCGGTGACCAACTCAGCGACATTACGACTGTGGTCGGGGGCACCTCGATCCCGCATCTCTATCAGGCTTGAAAGGGCCTCTATAATTCCATCAAAACTATTGCGCAATAACTTATTGCTTCTGACCAAAGCAGTATTTTTTTCCAGAATTTGTGAGGTTTGCTCAAGTACTCTCTGTTTAAGCCTTTTATTCCAGTCCTGTAACTCCTTATTTTGTTTGGCGACCAGGGTGTTGAGCCGCTTATTTTCAGCCACCAGCCAGAATCCACGGGCGGCCTCGGCAACAACCTGTAACAACTCATCATCTTTCCAGGGTTTGGTCAGATAGCGAAAAACGGCGCCTTGATTGATGGCGCCGATCGAAGCTTCAATGTCAGCATAACCGGTAAGCAGAATCCTGATGGCGTCTGGGAGTTCTTTCCGAGCTTTGGAGAGAAACTCAACACCGGTCATCTCAGGCATCCGCTGATCGGAGATGATCACCCCAATCTCCGGTTCTTCTTTGATCAATTCAAGAGCATCTGCGCCGGAACTTGCCGTATAAACATCGTAGTGGTCGAACTCAAGCAATAATCTTCGCAAAGCTTTGGTGATGTTGACTTCATCATCAACCAGCAGGATTTTTATCACGACATCTTCTGGGATTTCATTACTCATCAAAAAGCTCCCCGGTTTAGCCGGCACCAATCTTCCCTCATTCTACAACCAGATCGACGCATCCTTAGTTCTCGAAAAGCGTCAACACGACCCCTTCGGAACAAGATTCGTGCAAAACACGCACTTCGGCTCTGTATTTACGCCCCTCAATTTCCACAACCCCTTTCGGCGCTGCCTCGAATTCGGCTCGATCGAGAAGGCGATTGATATCATCTGTAAACACTTCGTGACGGGTCCCCATCATACTATTTGGTAAGATGTCGCGGGCGGTATCGTTGCACTGCACAATCATGTGATCAACATCGATTCCGAACACCCCCACCGGCAAAACATCCAGAACGCCTTGAGAAACATGCAGTGTACGGTTGCGTATTTCTAGCGCCTCAGTCCGTTGATTGACGAGATATTCCAGTTTTCCGTTGATCTCTTCAAGTTGATGGTTTTTTTCCTGTAGCTGTTCATTCAGTTTTTTATATTGGAATTGCAGTTCCTGATGCTGCAACGCAGCGGAAATCGACGTCTTTAATTCCTCATCGTTCCAGGGTTTTGGAATAAATTTATAAATCTGTCCCAGGTTGATCGCTTCGACCACTGAAGCCGTATCAGCATATCCTGAGAGTACGATCCGAATAGTAGCTGGCCATTTAGTAAAAACCTGGGAAAGAAACTCGACACCGTTCATTCCCGGCATCCGGTAATCGGATACCACCAGCCTGACATCACCTTCTTCTTCTAAGATCTCAAGTCCTTCCTCACCCGATTCGGCAACCATAATTTCATAATCATCCTCATCCATAAACAGCCGACGTATAGCTTTGAGAACGTTTCTTTCGTCATCGACACAAAGAATTTTAATCATCTCAGACATCCGTAACTTCCTCCACATCTAAGGGCAGTTCGACAGTAAAAGTCGTTCCTTTGCCAACTATGCTTCGCAGTTTGATCTCCCCACCATGGGCATTGACAATCTCGTAAGAGATACTCATTCCCAATCCGGTTCCCTTGCCAACCTCTTTGGTCGTGAAAAAAGGTTCGAAAATTCGTGTCAGGTTCTTTTCCGGAATTCCACAGCCAGTGTCACTTATTTCAACATAAATCGCTTTTTCATCATTCCAGGTTTTTACCTTTATGATGCCTTTTTCTTCAATTGCATGAGCCCCGTTGACTAGCAGGTTCATAAAAACCTGATTAAGCTGCTGGGGATGGCAATTCAACGAGGGTAATTCGCCATACTCTTTCTCCAAGGTCACTTTGTATTTCAACTCATTCCAGACGATATTCAATGTGCTTTCAAGGCAGCTATTAATATTTTCATGATCGCTGTCGTTTTGATCCGTCCGGGCGAACGTTCTTAGGCCCTTGACTATATTTGTTATTCTGTCTGTACCTTCAATTGATTCTTCTATAAGATCTTTGCCGTCTCCCAGAATATAATCTATTTTTGTTTTTTCCCGTAAAGCATTTATTTTTTCCAAAGCTCCACTTTCATCCGAACCTTGTAATGCTTTAATGATTTCGTTCTGACACGTAATAACCTCTTTAGTTTCATCAAAATATGTACCCAACGTCTCAAGGTTGCTCGCAACAAAACTTGTCGGGTTATTTATTTCATGAGCAACTCCGGCTGCCAACTGTCCTACTGAGGCCATCTTTTCACGTTGCAGCATCTGTGACTGAGTGGCTTTCAGTTCCTGGTTGATTCGATGAAGCTCATTTGTCGTTTTTATCAAATCGTCTTCAGCCCGCTTACGTTCAGTAACTTCAGCAGTTAAATGTTCATTTGCCTCGGTCAACTCCAGTGTCCGCCCCTTAACCCTTTCCTCAAGTTCATTATAAAGTCGTGCATTCCTGATTGCGATGGCTGACTGATTTGCAACGGTCTTCAATAAGTCAATATCTTCATCCTCATAAACATTTTCAGATACCTTCTCGCCCAGTATTAAAATCGCGGACAGTTTATGGTCAATAAATACTGGGGCAACAACCTCTCCCAATAATGGCATAAGTTCGTCTCTTATAACCTCAACATGTTCCGGAGGTATTTTGCCGTCGAGTTCCTCT
>CAMYNC010000197.1 GCA_947259685.1 uncultured Desulfuromonadales bacterium
GATTCCGTTTGCGGTTGCCGCTCTCACTGGTTATTGTCAATGTTATTCAGTTCGTTTGCTGTGGCCAGAAGATGGTTATCCCTTCGGCTCTGGTGGAAGAAATCGTTGATCTCTCGCATACCTCAGGCATTTCAGGAGAAGCAAATGTGCATGAGCGGATGCAGCAAATCGATCTTGCCGGCTTGCTGCGGATCCCCCGGGAGGATAGTGCGCCAGGTTTTGGTGTGGTATCCCAGTCAGAGGGAGCGCCGATCATGCTCCGAGTGGATGCCATTCTAGGTCAGGAAGATACGGTTATAAAGCCATTCGGTTCATTTCTTCAAGAGTTACCGTATTTTTCCGGAACCAGCCTGGCCGGCGATGGCACCATGCGCTTAGTGGTCAATCCGGCCCGGATGAGGCATCAGGATTCTCGCGGCTTTGACGCACCGCTTGAGCTCGCGGAGCAGAAACCAGATAATCCCAAAGTACTGGTCGTAGACGATTCTTTAAGTGTGAGGAAGTTTGCAGTAATGATTCTGGCAGGGCGTGGCTATCAGGTGCTTACCGCCAACAACGGTCAGGAAGCGTTGGCGATCCTGGATAAGGAAAATATTTTCTCGATCATAACTGATCTTGAAATGCCGATTATGCACGGTTATGAGTTGCTTCGCGAATTAAGGCGTCGTGAGGTGCAAACGCCAACCGCTGTGCTGACCTCGCGGGCCGGAGAGCAGCATCGAAAGGAGGCCTTTGAGCTAGGCGCAACCGATTACCTGGTGAAACCCTTTGATGTCGATGGTCTGTTGACGGTGGTCAGGAAACACAAGCAGATATAGAGATTTGACACTTTTGTTTACCGAAAAGAGAGGCGGCCCTTGAATGGGGCTGCCTCTCTTTTTGGTTTGCCCAGCGGAGCTGGCAAACCCGGCCTGTTGTAAGAAACAGGCGTCACCCCGAACAGGGGGAAGACAATCCGATTCGCAAGGGCGTTGCTGGCAACGGCAGGGTCTGAAGGAAGCGATAGGAAGTAAGCTGCACACAGCGGAAGCGAACCTGATTCGGCGCTGCGGGTGGGTAAGCGTGCAAGATAGCGCAAAGCCCGATACCTGATCGTAATCCGTAGCGTGATTGAGGGTGCGGTAGCTTGCAGGGAGTCAGAGGTAACTGGGGAAGCCTCGTATTATCTCGGTCCATTCGGTCAATGGCTCGGGTAAGAACGGCACAAGAGGAAACTCAAGGCCTTTCGATGCGGTGCGAGGTGGCAGATGATTCCGTAGTAGTGATGAAATCCCGGCCTGTGAAAGCTGGTAACAGACTGGAGGGTAAAACCGGGATGACCTGCCGCTTTGTCGGCAGGGGCTGGTGAGCGCCAAAAGCCTCATCAGAATGCGAAGGGATGAAGTTCATTCGAACGTTTCTTCGAATCGGATTCAAGCTGTTATGCCGGACACAAAGTCGCCTGACGAGGCGAGGCCCGATGATTGCGGTTAAGAAATATCGACTGCGCCATCGAACCGTCCGAGCGGAGTAACCCGAATCATGCTGTTCTATATTGCCCATCGGGATAGAAACGAACAGCACTCGGGCCAAGAATCGCAGGCGTTGCAGGTTGAGCCGAGGAGGGAAGCGCAGGTAAGATGAGATGGCGCGAATTTATTACAGCCTCTATGACCGAATGCTTCAAGAGCAGAGGCTCCTTCGAGCATCTGCCCGAAGAAATCGCCCAACTTGTTCACGAACTCAAGGGCAAGAACTATCGTCCAAAGCCAGTGCGGCGGGTAGAAATCCCCAAGCCGGACGGCGGAGTGCGAACGCTAGTCATCCCGTCGGTTCGTGACCGTGTCGTTCAGCAGGCTCTGTTGGACATATTGCAGCCAATCTTTGATCCAGATTTTCATCCGTCAAGCTATGGCTACAGGCCGGGGCGAAGCTGTCATCAGGCCATCGCCAAAGCCTGCCTGTTTATTCGGCGCTATCGAAGACGTTGGGTGGTGGACATGGACTTGTCACGGTGTTTCGACACCCTGAACCATGACCTCATTATCCAGCAATTTCGCCGCAAGGTGACCGATGGAAGTATTCTTGGATTGCTGCGATTGTTTCTGCAAAGTGGAATCATGGTAGATGGTCGTTGGCAACACAGTGAACTGGGAAGTCCGCAAGGCGGAGTGATCAGCCCATTGATTGCTAACGTCTATCTCGATGCCTTCGACCAGCACATGAAAAACCGAGGACACCGGATTGTCCGCTATGCGGATGATATCCTGATTCTGAGTGGTTCAAAAAGGGGGGCGGAAAACGCCCTCGCGGTCGCTCGGAGCTATCTGGAAGGAGAGCTTCGCCTGAGTGTCTGCGGACGCAAGAGTCGGATCATTCATAGCAGGGACGGGGTCCACTATCTCGGTGTTATCATCGAGAGCCGGTACACCCGCCTTCAGAGCGAAAAGGTTCACAAGTTAAAACAGACAGTCAAGCGAATCACCCGGCGCAACTCACCCGTGAATCTGGAAAAGGTCATCAAGGATCTGAATCCGGTATTACGAGGGTTCGCCAACTACTTCCGGGTTGCAAACTGTCGCAACCAGTTTAGAGACCTGGCTCGTTGGGTCCGCAGACGGCTGCGTGCCAAGCAGCTGACCCTGTGGAAGAAGCCGAAACGGCTCCATCGCAGGCTGAGGCAGCTTGGCTATCAAGGCGAGATCAAAGCCATAAAGATGTGTTTGTGGCGTAATGCCGCCAGCGCGTTGGCCAATTATGCGATGCCTAACCGCTGGTTCGAAGAATTGGGACTTTTTGACTTGAGCAGAGTTGATACGGGTTACCTGCCTCAGAATTATTGTGAGAGAAGAATGGACAGGAGCCGTGTACGAGGCCCGTACGCACGGTTCTGTGAGAGGGATGAGATGAGCTAGATGGTGCTCATCTCACCCTACTCGATTATGATTGAAATTTTTTTAACAGCTTTTCGGAACGATAAAAGCGGTCGGCTAGCCGACCGCTTTCTGGCCATTGAGATCCCGGGATTAGATCGCCGGGGTTTTTTTTGCGTGATCCGGGGCGTCTTCAATTGAAAGGAAGGTGTCGGAAACAATATCCGCAGGACTCAGTTCAACGGTGATTTCATTGCTCCCCTCATCGCTTTCCTGCAGCCGGAATTGACCCAGAGAACGGAGCAGCGATTCGGAAACACCGTTAAGGCCTTCGGAAATCTGCGCTGATTCGTTAATCAGGGCAGAAGTTTTGGTAGAAATATCAGCCATATTGCGGATCGTAGCTACCATGCTCTGGGAAAAATTCTGCTGCTCTTGGGACAGCTCAGTGATCTCAGTAACCACCAGCTTCGATTCGTTGGTCGCTTGATTGATAGCATGCAAGGCTTCGCCTGTCTCATGAGCAATCTGGGTTTGTTGCTCAACCGTTGTCGTTTCATCCTCCAGGGCAGCAGTGACCTCGTTGGCCTCGGTCTGAATCGCTTTAATGATACCGCCGATCTGCTTGGTGGCATCGGAGGTTTCATCGGCCAAGCGCTTGATTTCGTCTGAAATAACCAGAAACCCGCGACCTTGCTCGCCGGCGCGCGCAGCTTCAATGGAGGCATTCATGGCCAGGATAGTAGTGCGGGTGGAGACATCCGAAATCAACTGAGAAATGGTCCCTATTTCAAGTAGCCGTTCGGCAAGCGTCTTCATCTTCTTGTTGATGACTTGCACTGTGACGCGGATAAGCTGCATCCCTTCGATGCTACGGGTGATCTGTTCACTCCCGAGTGAAGTCGCGTTATCGACCTTAGCTGCCGCCTGTTGGGCCAGTGAGGCCTTATCGGCGACCTGGACCGCTGCTTTGGCAGTCTCTTCTGCTGCATCGCTGGCGTCGGTTACATGCTGAAGTTGAGAGTCCGCACCCTTTTTCATTTTCTGGAAAATTTCCAGCAAGTGGCGTGACTCTTCGCCTACCTCCTGAGCGTTGGCTGAGGTGTCGGTTAGTAACTCAGCAAGACTTTCTACCATCAAATTGTAAGCGTCAGCAATCGAACCGAAGGCATCTTCGGTGACCGGTGCGCGGACAGTAAGGTCGCCATCAGAGGCATTACTAACAACCTCAAGAAAGTTGATGACATTTTCTTCGGTCTTCAGACGTTGCTCATCGGTTTTAATATAGCCTTTTATTCGATTCATGGCTTCGTTGAAAACCCGGGCAATTTCAGCAAATTCATCTTTTGAGGGTGCAGTGACCTCGACAATCTCACCCTGCCCAAATGCTTCAATCCCTTCCATCAGTTTATTCAGTGGAGTCGTGATCCGGTTTGAAACGAAAAGGCCCGCGATAACACCGAAGATGATCAAGCCACCGCTAACAGCTAACAGGGTAAAAAGCATTTCCTCTTTGAAGTGTTCGGAGGCGTTTTGTTGCTGTTCAATCATGTTGCTTAAGAGGGTGATAAGTTCCTTGGTATGATCTTCCAAATCATGGACATAGGCTTTGTAGCTGGAATAGGGGTCGCTGACCTCAAGAAAGGATTTGCCGTCAAGTAACTCCTGGGCGAGTGGTTCTAATGCTTTCCTGACATTGGCGTAGTCCATATTTAGAGTCGTTGTCAAGTCCAGCGCTTTTTCCTGTAGCTCCAGGTTTTTCTCCGAGACCTCTTGAGCAAGGCCGGTTGCGTCGAGGCTCTGCAATAAGGGATTGATCTTATCGTAGTTCTGGATCAGTTTAATGTGGTAGCCCTGCTGCTTATTAATGATTTTCTCGTTTTTCTCAATGCTGGAAAATAGAAAAAATTCTTTTTCATAGCGCCTTGATTTTGCGATCTGGAAGTCGATGGCATGAGCCGTATCCAATTCTTGCAGGAGATTGGTGTCGAGTTGGTTGATGGTACGCGACAGGCCATAGTACGTGACGGCACCAACACCAATAGAAATAAAGACCAGCAGCATGACCATTGCCATGAGTTTGGTTCTGATGTTGAGTCCCTGGGTTTTTGTTGCCATATCATTTCTCTCCCACTAAAAAGATTAGCTAGCAAGTGCAGCTTAGGACTTTCCAATAATACTTCTTGTTTAATAAAAATTCAATGTGTTTTTCTTAGTTTTTTGCAGGCGATATTTTTCCGTTTTTAATAAATGGACTGTCCAGAAAATGCCGATCAACAGGATGGCGCCATTAGCAGAGCCCAGAGGTCCGATTACCATAGAGCCCAACCATTTAAAAAATCTGGCTGGTCAGGCTTTGTTGCCCGGTCTAATTGGGTCTCGACTTTGTCGAAAACTGTCGGAGGCATAAGCCGATCGGGCAATTTTGCAGTCGATTCATCATAGTTCCGCGGTTTCCTGGCTGATAGTATAATCGGATACTGAATGAATAAATGTGCATTTTAGGTTTTGGGGATTCGCCTGGATTTTGAGCAAGGGTGACAGGTAAACCAGCAGTGGGAGCGCTATTTTCAGGCTGCTGGGAGAATGGATTTTCGCTGCTGGTTGATAGCTCTACCGATCTTTTCCAGGTCTTAATTTTTAGTATGTAATTGGTTGATTTGCCGACCCGAGTCAGCTGCTTGTTAATAGATGTATTTTTTCATTTGCAAAACTTTGAATCGCGTGTTAGAAACTCTGCCTGCCGTCAGCGGCCCGCGTTCGTCTTTTGCTCAGGTCTGCTGAGGTTGCGCGCCAGTAGCTCAGCTGGATAGAGCAACGGACTTCTAATCCGTAGGCCGAGGGTTCGAATCCTTCCTGGCGCGCCATTTTTTAAATTGACATGGGTAAATCGTTTCCGTAACATGGCCGAGTTTTTCTGGTGGGTGTAGCTCAGTTGGTAGAGCCCCAGGTTGTGGCCCTGGTTGTCGAGGGTTCAAGTCCCTTCACTC
>CAMYNC010000198.1 GCA_947259685.1 uncultured Desulfuromonadales bacterium
CTGGTTATAAAATCGATAAAGCGTAGCGTCATCAATATTCGACGTTCGATGTTGGACGTTCGATGTTCGATGTTCATTTTTTCAGTTTCTTCCACTCAAAAATAAGTTAGCGCTTATGAAGAGTGACCCAGTCGTACTATTGATCGACATTGCCGGTCTGGGCAACGGCATGCGCCGGGTGCCGCTCCTTGAGAAACCGGCTATACCAGTGCGGACGATCCGCACCCGGCAGTATTCGGCTGTAGAGCGCCAATTTGACCCAATCGAAGGCGAACAAAGAGGCCAGCATGTAGAGCCAGATCAGTCCGATGACGGTCCAGGGCAGCGCGGTCACGAACCAGCCGAATCCGCACAGCAGGACAGCCAGAGTCTGGGTGCCCACGATGGCCACGAACATGGGCATGGCCGGCCAGGGCGGGCTGAGGAAGGATCCGCGCGCTCGCATCACGAACAGCAGCAGGTGGCCGCCGGCGACGATCTGCAGGAAGACGGCGGTCTGGATCTGGTCTTGGGTCAGCTTGATCCAGGACTGCCACTGCGGGTTGCTCAGCCATTCCATGCCGATTAGCAGCAGACCGAAGGGTTTACCTACTTCTTTTTCTTATTTTTCTTACCTTTTTTTTCTTTCTTTTTTTTCTTCTCTTTCTTTTTTGCTTTTGCCATAATGTATCACCTCCTTTGTTGGTTTTATGAACGGACTACCCCACGCTATCTTATCGCGTTATAGAACCTAAGACATTTTTAGGCATGGCGCCACCCCCAAAAAGGAGTATAGGGGGGAGTAAGAGAGGGGTATTTTTACGATTTGGTTGCGTAATACCCAACCAGGATAAACCGGATAGAATAGCCACCCCGGTGAAATGGGCTACGGCCCAGTTGAATAGCTTTCTCTTTGTTATTTACTACAGATTTATCATTTGCAAAATTCAATGGGGTAAATATTTCACTGGGCAGGCAAAGGCATAAATAAAAAAACAATAACTGTTTACTATAATTTCGCATCTTGGTACCTTGGTGGCGAAAATATTAGGTATTTATAACAATCAGACTCAGCGGCTGAGCGTCAGAGCTGTTCATTTGGTTTGAGCTTTTTTAGAAGAATAGGGCTTCGAATTGACCACCACGCCAGGCCGTACCTTTTGGGTGCCTTCGACAATCACCTTCTCGCCTTTTTTCAGACCCTTCTTGATGATCCACTGACCCTGGTAGCCTCGGCCGACTTCCACACTGCGCGATTCAACCTTGTTGTCCTGGTTGACGACAAAGACCTGCTTGCCGATCTGGGATTCCACCAGTGCCGGCTGAGGAATTAAAAGGGCTGCCGGGTTCTGGCCCACAATCAGCCGCACCGGCGCATATTGACCGGGGATCAGGTCATAGTCACCGACGGCCTGATCTTTGTTGTTGGGGATGATGCCGCGCACCAGGACGGTATCGGTGGTGGGATTGATCTGATAGCTGATAAAGTTAACCTTGCCCTGCCGGGTATATGTGCTGCCATCCGGCAGCAGGATTTTAATCCGCATATCTTTCGTCTCAAATAGCTTTCCCTGGCGTTTGAGCAGCTGAATTTCAAAAACATCGCTGCGGCTGATATTAAAAACCACATAGACGGGATCCATCTGGACCAGGGTCGTCAACACATCGCGCTGCTGCTGGACCAGGTTGCCGACATTGATCCTTGTTTCCTGGATGCGGCCGTCAAAGGGGGCGGTAATATTGGTGAAGCTTAGATCCAGTTGGGCATTTTCAATGTTGGCTTTATCCTTCGCCACCGTCGCGAGGGCTTCACCACGTTTGGCGATGGTGGCTTCGGTTTTTTCCCTGGAAGCCGCCCCCTGCTTGACCAGCGTCTGGTAACGCTTGGTTTCTTTTCTCCAGAAGGCCAGGCTGGCCTGATCAAGCTTCAGCTGGGCATTGTATGCGTCCAGCTGAGACTTGTAAGGCCGGGGATCGATGAGGTAAAGCGGATCGCCCTGCTTAATAAACGTGCCTTCTTCAAAATGCCGTTCGTTAATATAGCCGGATACCCGCGGGATAATATCGACGATCTTGATCGCCTTGATGGTGCCGCTGAATTCCATGACGATGGGAACTGCTTCCTGGGTGACTTCGGCCACCTGGACTTCTGGCGGCGCTGGTTTGACAGCCGGCTTTTTGGCTTTTCCGTCGCAGGCTGCCATCAAAAGAAGAATCAATCCCAAAGCCGCAAGGATGTGGAACCGGAATTTGTGTCGATTCTGTGATGTTGTTTGCATGTAAAAAATCCTTTCCTTTATTGGCAGAAATTGGAATAGAAGAAAAAACTACTATTTAGCACCCTTAGTTTTTACATCAGGACCTGTCGCAACTTGTCCGGCCTTTGGCGCAGATTCTTTGGTTTGTTGGGGAGTTTTTCGCTCCCTTAGTCTTTCGATCGCATAGTAAAATATCGGCACAAAGATAATTAAAATGGTGGCAACGGTCAGCCCGCCGACCACTGTGGTGCCCAGGGAACGCCGGGCACTGGCCCCCGCGCCGCTGGCGATTACCAGTGGCATCAGCCCGATGATAAAGGCCAGGGCCGTCATCAGAATCGGCCTCAGACGAATGCGGGCGGCCGCCATGGCCGCGTCTAAAATACCGGCTCCCTGTCGGCGCTGATCGGCGGCAAACTCCACAATCAGGATACCGTTTTTGGCGGTCAGGCCGATCAGCATCACCAGTCCGATCTGGCCGTAAGTATCCAGGTCCAGGCTGCGCAGCAATAAGGACCCCACGGCACCCATCAGCCCCAACGGAACCGCCAGCAGCACCATGATCGGCATGGCCCAGCTCTCATATTGGGCGGACAATACCAGAAAGACGAACACCAGCGAAAGCGCAAAAATAATCGGTGCCAGATTGCCGGCCTTGAGCTGCTGATAGGTCAGTTCGGTCCACTCGGTGCCGAATCCTTCGGGCAGCACTGTATCCGCCAGTTCTTCCATGGTTTTGATGGCCTGGCCGCTGCTGTAGCCCGGGGCATTGTTGCCGTTGACGGCGATGGATTTGTACATGTTGTAGTGCGGGATGTTGTATGGACCCGTCATGGGCTGCGTCCGGATGAAGACACTCAGCTCGATCATATCCCCATCCTGGTTGCGGACCTTGAGACGGGTAATGTCGGCTTCATCGGAGCGGACATCGGCCTCGGCCTGCAGGTATACCCGGTAGACCCGACCGTACTTGTTGAATTCGTTGACATAAAGGGAGCCCAGGTTGATCTGCAGGGTATCGAAGATATCGGTAATCGATACCTTGCGGGTTTTGGCCTTGGTGCGATCCACCTCCAGATAACGCTGGGGCACCGCCGGGTTAAAGGTGGTATACACGCCGGCCAGCTCCGGCCGCTTGCGGGCCTCCCCGATAAAGTTGTCAACCGCCTTCGAAAGCGCTTCGATCCCCTGATCGTTGAGGTCCTGAATTTCGAATTTAAAACCGCCGGTTGCCGATAGGCCCGGAATCGAGGGTGCGTTGGCGATCAACACCCGGGCCTGGGGGATTTCACTGACTTTGGCTCGCATCCCGGCCATGATGCCTTCCAATCTTGTTTCCGGTTTCTTGCGTTCGTCCCAGGGCTTAAAGATAACAAAGGCAAAGCCGGCAAATGGCTGCTTGATCTGGTCGATGACATTATAGCCGGCCACTGCCACCACATCCGCCACACCGGGAGTTTGGAGCGCAATGTCGTTGACCTGCTTTATCACGGCCTGGGTGCGCTCGATGGTGGCCGCGTCGGGCAGCTCCACCAGCGCCAGTAAATAGCCCTGATCCTCCTCGGGCACAAAACCTCCGGGTATGGCGCTGAAGAAGAAAACGGTCAAAAGGCACAGGCCGGCAAAAACAGCCAACACCACGTACCACATCTTTGCCATCACCTTGACACTGGCGGCATAACCGGAAGACAGTTTTGCAAAACCCTTGTTGAAGGCCCGGAAAAAAGCGTTGGTTTTGCCGGAACCCTGCCGCAGCAAGACCGCGCACAGGGCCGGGCTCAGGGTCAGGGAGTTAAAGCCCGAGAGGCCGACGGCCATGGCAATCGTCAGGGCGAACTGATTGTAAAGCATCCCGGTCATGCCGGGGATGAACGCCACCGGCACGAATACGGCCATGAGCACCAGGGTTGTGGCGACAATGGGACCGCGCACCTCGTTGACGGCTTCGGCCGTGATCTCCTTCATGTCGCGCTGCCCGCCTTCCTCCAGCTTGCGCATCACGTTTTCCACCACCACGATGGCATCGTCCACCACCAGGGCCACCGCCAGAACCATGCCCAGCATGCTGAGGGAATTGATCGAAAATCCGAAAATTTTCATGAAGGCAAAAGTGCCGATCAGCGACACCGGCACGGCAATGGTGGGAATCAGGACAGCGCGAAAATTCTGCAGAAATATAAACACCACCAGCACCACCAGGGCCACCGCCTCCAGCAGGGTCACGATGACTTCCTTAATCGATTCGGTAATAAACAGGGTCGTGTCATAGCGCATGACCCATTGCATATCCTCCGGGAAGTTTTTAGCCAGCCGGTCCATGGTCTCGCTGACGGCTGTCTTAATCTGGAGCCCGTTGGCGTCGGCCAGCTGAAAGACAACGAGCGTAGCCGTCGGTTTGCCGTTTATCTTCGTGTCCCAGTCATATTCTTCGGCTCCCAGTTCCACCCGGCCCACATCGCGGATGTGGACCACGGATCCATCGGGATTGGCCCGCACAATGATGTCCTCGAACTGCGAAACCTGCTCCAGACGCCCCAGGGTGTTGAGCTGGTATTGGAAGGCCTGGCCGGCGGGCGCCGGGGCCTGGCCGATCGCACCGGCTGCCACTTGCTGGTTCTGTTCCTGGATTGCATTTTCCACGTCCATGGCCGTCAGTCCCAGGTTGGTCAGGCGGGCCGAATCAAGCCAGATCCGCATGGCGTATTTGCTTAAGCCGAAATTATTGATCTGAGCCACCCCCGGGATCCGGGACAGGGCATCGGTGATGTGAATATCGGCGTAGTTTTGTATAAACCGCGCATCGTAGGTCCCCTTGGGGGAAATCAGGTTGACTGCCAGCAGCATGTTGGAGGAATGCTTTTGGATGGTCAGACCGACCTGGTTCACCTCGGGCGGCAGTTCGGATATGGCCTCGTTGCTGCGCGTCAACAGCTCCATCTGACCGATGTCCTGGTCAAAGCCCACATCGAAAGTGACGGTGATGGCAGAATCCCCGTTGTTGGTGCTGGTCGAAGACATATAGATCATCCCCGCGGCTCCGTTGATCTTTTCTTCCAGGGGTGTGGTGACCGTGCTGGCCACCACGTCGGCCCCGGCACCGATGTACTGGGTGGAAACCTGCACCTGTGGTGGCACCAGGGGTGGATACTGGGCAATGTGCAGCACCAGCATGCAGACGCCTCCGGACAGAATCATGACCAGCGCAATAGACATGGCAAAAATGGGTCTTTGGATGAAAAAATTCACGATATACTAATGTCCTTTTCAGTAAACATTCAAGGTGTAATCTTCATTTTATCGTCCTTGTCGTCGTACTTCCCGTAATCGTCCTCCTCGTCGTGCTCGTTCTCGTCCTCGACAGTTTATTGTGCCAACTCGTCACGAACGACTGTTTTCGACGACGAGTACGAGGAAGAGTACGAGGAAGAGTACGAGATTCTCGTCATTCTGGTTCTCGTGCGCGTTCTTGTCTTTGATACTATAACGAACAACTTTCTCACGAACTTCCGATGAAGGCGAGAATCGCATTATCAACTTGGTTAATATGGATACAATACGTTGTAACAACTCCTTGCCTTCATCTATTT
>CAMYNC010000199.1 GCA_947259685.1 uncultured Desulfuromonadales bacterium
TTCCACAGTTTTCAACACGTTTCGTGAACCGCCGTGTACGGAACCGTACGCACGGTGGTGTGGGAGGACGGCGGGAGTAATCCCGCCTCCTACCCGATTTGGTAATCCTTCTTGCCTCAGGTTCTGGCGCAAAAGGATTTTCTTTAACGCGGAGATGGAAAGGAGGCAGAGAAAATCCTATCCTCTGCGCTTCTGCGTTGCCTCTGTGGCGGTGACCGGTTCGAAACGGGATTATTGCCTCCCTTGCGCGATCAGTTTTTATAAGCGGTCTGTTTCAGCATTTGCATGTAGAGCTGATCGATATCGGACCCCCTTTCTGTGGGGAGTCCCAATTGTAGCCGACGTGGTCAATTATTGCAGTGAAGCTGCCGCAACAAAGGGAAGCCGGCTTGGCTACGGTTATCAGCCAGCAGCATGATCCGGCAGGATTGGCTGGCGGTCAACAGCAGTTGCCCTTTGCGCTGCACGTTGAAGCGGCCGCCGGCGTGCAGAATATGATCGCGGCTGTCGCCGGTCTGGGTCAGCCAGCAGCAGCCCTCCTGGCAGAGGATAATCATGCCGCGCAAGTCTTGACCAAGGTCGAGGATTTCGTTCTTTTCCAGTAGTAGTTCCATTGTCCGCCTCCCAAAGTTTTTGTTAGGAGGTTGTCGGACTATTCATGAACCGACTGCAAATTCGACTGTTTGGCCCAGATTTCAGCTCCTTTTCGGCCCATAGCTTTGGCTATGAGCTCTCAAACGAGCCAAAATCTGGTCTCAAACATCCAAATTTTCGCTTCGGTCCGAATAGTCCGACAGCCTCCTGGGCAATTAAAGCCCGATTCCCAATTCTGCGCCAGATACAGCCCTTTACTATTGTAACCGTCACAGATACAGTTATTGATAACTGTGTCCGTTGATCGGACGGGCAATTGTATCTGTTTTTGCTGGGGAAACTGCTTTAGGGTGATCTCATGTTGAATACTGTGGAAAATAGTGGCGGCAAATTGCCCCTCTATGAAGAGGTCGCCAGCCGGATCAGCTACCTGATCGAGCAGGGCACCCTGCGGCCTGGCGACAGGGTGCCGTCGATCCGCAACCTGAGCAAGCAGCTGCAGGTCAGCATCAACACCGTCAAGGAGGCCTACAGTCAGCTGGAGGATCGCCGCCTGCTCGAAGCGCGGCCGCAGTCCGGCTATTACGTTCGGACCCGCTTGCCTGAATTGCCGGCCGAACCGGTGCTCGACCGCCCGGCGCTGAGCCCGACGGATGTCAGCCTCTGTACTGTCTATCAGATGGTAATGCGCGATCTGCTCGACCCGCAGCTGCTGCAGCTCGGGCTGGGCATGCCTAATCCGGCGCTATTGCCGGTCGAAAAGCTCAATCGTATGCTGGCCCGCGAGACGCGACGCTTCCCCCTCCAGTCGGTGGCCTATGAGCTGCCGCCGGGCAACTTGCGGCTGCGGCAGCAGATCGCCCAGCGGCTGCTTGGTTGCGGCTGCACCCTGAGTTCGGAGCAGATTGTCATCACCTCCGGCTGTGTCGATGCCGTGGTGTTGGCTTTGCGCGCCCTTTGTCGGCCGGGTGACGCGGTGGCCATCGAAACCCCGGTTTATTTCAATTTTCTACAGCTGATCGAGGATATGGGCTTGCAGGCGCTGGAGATCCCGGCCTCGCCGCGCGGTGGCATCAGCTTAGAAGCGCTGGAATACGCGCTGCTACATAACGTCGGCCAGGTCAAGGCCTGCATCGTGATCAGCAATTTCAACAATCCTCTCGGCAGCCGGATGTCGGATGACGACAAGCGGCGGCTGGTCAAACTGGTTGAGAAGCACCAGGTGCCGCTTATCGAAGACGACATCTACGGTGACCTCTCTTACAGCGACGACCGACCGACGGTCGCCAAGGCCTATGATCGCAGTGGCAACGTTATCCTCTGCTCCTCGTTCACCAAAACTCTAGCTCCCGGCTACCGGGTCGGCTGGGTGGCGGCGGGGCGCTATCAGGCCCAGATCGAGCATGGCAAAATGATTAGCAGCGTCGCGACTGCCAGCCCGCCGCAGTTGGCCATCGCCGAGTTTCTCGCCAACGGCGGCTACGACCATCACCTGCGCAGTATCCGCCGCATCTACGCCCGCCAGGTCGCCCAGATGGGGGACGCCATAGGTCGTTTTTTTCCTGCAGGGACACGGGTTTCGCGGCCGCAGGGAGGCTTTGTGCTCTGGGTCGAAATGCCTGACGCGATGGATGCGACAAAACTCTATGAGCAGGCGAAACAGTTCGGCATCAGCATCGCCCCCGGGCAGATCTTCTCTATTGAAGGGAAGTATCAAAACTGCATCCGCCTCAACGCCGCTCGCTGGGACGGCTGTGTCGAGGCGGCGATTGAAACCTTGGGAAACCTGGCAAAACAATTATTGAGTTAAACGTCCCCCACACTGGCACTCTCCCTAGCGGGAGAGCTGGCTTGTTTCCGAAAATAACCGAAAGGAAACCATGGCCAACTTTCTGTTTTACAGCATGACGGTCCTGATCTGGGGCTCCACCTGGCTGGCGATAAAATATCAGCTGGGAGTTGTCGAGCCGGCGCTGTCGGTCGCCTACCGCTTTGCCCTGGCCGCACTGATGCTGTTCGGCTGGTGTCTGCTGACCCGGCGAAAGCTTCGCTTTTCCGGTCGAGAGCAGCTGTTCATGGCGCTGCAGGGGAGCTTTCTGTTTGCCCTCAACTACCTGTTCTTCTACCTGGCAGAGCTCGAGCTGACCAGCGGGCTGGCGGCGGTGGTCTTTTCCACCATCGTTATCATGAATATCCTCAACGGCCGGCTGTTTCTCGGCACGCCGGTGGAGTGGAAAGTCTTGCTCGGAGGCGGTCTGGGCCTGCTCGGTCTGAGCCTGCTGTTCTGGCCGGAGGTCGCTCGTTTCGATGCCGCAGGTGAGACACTCCTGGCGCTTATCTATTGCTTTGCCGCCACCTATCTGGCGTCACTCGGCAACATCATCTCGGCTCGCAACCAGCAGCAAGGCTTGCCGATCATTCAGAGTAATGCCTACGGCATGGGCTACGGTGCCCTGCTGATGCTGCTGATTGCACTGCTGTTCGGTGCGCCACTGAGCATTGAAACCACTGCCAGCTACCTTGGTTCGCTGCTCTATCTGGCACTGTTCGGGTCGGTGATCGCCTTCGGTTGTTACCTCAGCTTGGTTGGCCGAATTGGCCCGAGTCGTGCGGCTTACGCCACGCTTCTCTTTCCGTTGGTGGCGTTGCTGCTCTCAACCATCTGGGAGAATTATCAGTGGACGGCGGCGGCGGTGGTCGGGATCGGTTTGATCATCGCTGGGAATTATCTGGCGCTGGTGAAGCGAAAGACGGTTGGACTTTCTGTGCCGCTGGATAAGGTACCTTCAGAGGTTTGAGAGTTTAAAATAATGAATTCCCCTTCGCTGGTGACACCAGTGAATTGAATAGTCTCGAGCTGACTTATCTCCGTAAATAAGCAATCGAGGGACAGGAAGATGCTCATTCATCCTTGGGCTTAAGATTTTTCCTTCCGGCATATTTTGAGAGAACGACCTGTAGTAGCAAGACCAATGTTATCAGCACCATCACTACTAATATGGCCATGAAGAACCACAACATCGGAGCCTCCTTTGATTAATCTCTCCGGGTTTAATTCCCCGCCCCCTTGGGGCGAAAGCTGGTTGAAGGCCAGCGGGGAGTTCGCGCAGTTAATATCCCGCTGCTTGCGGCGGGTGCTTTATTGATGGCTAGTTTTTCAGACCTGAGCATTTTAGGCTGCTGGCAAAATTTGAATTTCGTTACCTGCTTAAACTTTTATCAGACGGTTAAGGTCTGTCAATCCAGGTAATTTGAATCTGGTTTATCAAACTGCAACACTTTGCATTGCCGCGGCGCAATAAACACTTACAAAAATGGTCAGTCAACTTGTTGGTATAAAGCCGGTGGCGAATACAATGGGGAGGGGTGAAATCTTAGCTTCTTATTGACGACAGCAAAGCCTGCCAATAATGGCAGGCTTAAGCATTCATTGCATGACTGTCACTGGTCGCTCAGCCGGCCCAGCAGTAATCATCCCCTTCGACGGTTTCGGAGATCGCCTGCAGAAAGGTATTCTCCTGGGGATCCCGGACAACTTCAGCCAGACCGTGATTGACCGCCCAAACAGCTCCGCAGGTGCCGCATTCGATAATTCCCTCGGCGAAACCTTCGGTGTGAAGATCGATTTCGGAATGTTCGTGGTTGTTGCAGACAGGACATTTCATGACTTCCTCCTTTGATAAATGTGGTTAAAAATCACAGTTAGTGGTTGGTGGCAGTCGAAGTATACCCCCCTACATTTTCCCCGCAAGTTAAAAATAGCAAAAAGTTCTGATAAAACAACTTGTTATCGTTCTTTGTTGTTTTGCTCTGTAGACCGTCGGTTTAAATTTTTCAGTTTAATGAATTCGCGAGTTGGAGGCGAATTGTCAGAGCCTGACAATTCGGTGATTTGTCGGGTTTAGTCAGCAGACCAGTAGTTTATAATTTTATTGATTTTTGCACCTGCTTCAGGAATTTATGGAAATTTTTTTTCGCAAGACCGCTCGTGAAGTCATTTTAAAACCCTGTCCGCCTGGTCCGGTCTTCGCAATCGTCTCATCGTCAGCATTTTCCCTTTGCCTGATCCTCTCCAGCTGGGTATCCTCTGGGCATGATTACATTCAAGGTATCCTCTGCAGAAGATCAACTGTTGATCGAAGAGTTCCTCCAGCAACAGATCCCAGCCGCGCCGCTCAGCTATCTCCGTCAATTGCTCAAAAAAGCCAAAGTCAAGGCTGCTGATCGCTGTTTCTCGGTGGGCGACCCGGTGGTTGCCGGTGAGCAGATCTGCCTCCCAGGGTCGGGCCGTCTGCTCGAACTGGTCGCCGCGAGGCCGCAAATTGCAGCTGCGGTCAATACCCTCTATGAATCGCAGGAGATTCTGGTCGTTGACAAGCCGGCCGGGCTGGCGATCCACAGCAGCCAGGGGCATGAGCAGGATAACCTGACCGGCCGGGTTGCAGCACTGCTCGGCGAGCGGGGCTTGAACTTCATGGTGGCGCCGGTCCACCGGCTTGATCTGGAGACCTCGGGGCCGGTCATTTTTGGCAAGGGCAAACGTGCCTGCGCCGAACTGGGCAAGCTGTTTATGCAGCATGAAGTGGACAAGTATTACCAGGCGCTGGTGAAGGGGCATACTGCAGGGAGTGGTCGACTCGACTCAGTGGTTAAAGCGAAAGGCAAAGAAAAAACTGCTTTGACTGAATTCCGCAGTCTGGCCCGCAACGATCAGGCGTCACTTTTGGAGTTGCAGTTGCACACCGGTCGCCAGCATCAGATCCGCCGCCAGCTGGCCGAAAAGGGCCATCCGCTATTTGGTGACAAACGCTTTCGCGGTCCTTGCCCGGTTGCCTTGCCGCGGTTGTTCTTGCACTGCAGCCACCTCTCATTTATCGATCCCTTCAGCGCGACACCGCTGGCGATCGATTCGTCACTTCCGGCTGAGCTGGCAGACTTTTTACCGCAGGTCGGGATCGAGCTTGACGCTCAAGCGTAAGCACGACAGCTGCATCCCGCTCAGGGTCCCTGAGTCGTTCTTTTCAACATCTCATCCAGCACCGCTTTCACCAACGGCAACATCCCCCGAACCATGACCTCGACTCCGGCAGCGGTCGGATGCATTCCATCGGCCTGATTCAGTCCCGGCTCTGTGGCCACACCCTGGAGAAAAAACGGATAGAGGGGCACC
>CAMYNC010000200.1 GCA_947259685.1 uncultured Desulfuromonadales bacterium
TGCCTTCAATCCTGTATATCCTGCATATCCCTGTGAATACAAATTGGTTTGGATTTTTGTCCAAGGATCCGAACTGGAGCGAAGTGCATAACCACATAAGCTAAAATAGGAAGTATGAAAAATATGCGAAACACCCTGGTTTTGATTTTCCTGATGCTGACATGCGTCTCTCCTGTCTTTGCCGAACAGGGAGATTACGCATTCAACCTTTATATCGGGCAGATGACCAGCAATCACTTTGATGATTTTTTTCTTGGCGAGGATGCGGATTTCGAAGATTCCTACCTGTTGGCAGCGACCTTGGCGCGTCGTCTCGGAGGCTATCAAGATCTGCTCAGTTACGAGGTTGAGGGTCAGCTGGTGAAACATTTCGATCTGCAGGACCACTGGGAGTTCAATGCCCTGGGGGTGCTCCGCTGGGAGCCGTTCTTCTGGGATAGATGGCTGGAAACCAGTGCTGCCTTCGGCCTGGGGGGATCCTATGCCACCGAGAAACCGCAGGTGGAGATCGACAATGATGGCGAGACCTCCAGGTTTTTGGTTTACTGGATGCTGGAGCTGGCGGTTGCGCCCTTCTCTGCCCGGCCCGATCTGGAGTTGATCGCCCGCATCCATCACCGTTCCGATGCTTTCGGCCTGGTCGCCGATGATGGTGGTTCCAATGCCCTGGCCCTGGGGATCAAGTATCGATTCTAAAGGTAAGTTCTGCCTCCAACGTAGGTTCTTTTCCAGAAATTATTTCCCAAACTGGCGACACGCACGGTTTTGCCGGTGCGCGGTGCATGGATAAACTTGCCGCCACCGATGTACATCCCGACATGAGTGACCCGCTTGCCCCCCTTGGTGGCGAAGAACACCAGATCACCCTGCTGCAGGTTGCGTTTTGCGGTGTAGCGTCCGGCTTTGAACTGCATGCGCGAGTTGCGCGGCAGAGCTGACCATGGTCAGGCCGCTGCAGTCGAAGCCGTTCTTGCGATCTTCGCCGCCCCAGCGGTAGGGCACGCCGATAAACCGGCGGATGGTGCTTACCAGTTCGCCGCGTAGATCCCCCTGACCGCTTTTTTCAATTCTTGCCGCGGCATAGTTTTCCGGAATGACGATAAAAAAGTTGTCGATCAGCTGCTGGTTCTGCAGTCGTTTGGCTTCACTGCGCGCGGCCGCATATTGCTGATGGTTGCCGAAGCGCACCTTGTAAAGCCCCGATTCATGCAGAAAATGGTAGGCATCGATGCCGCGCTCTTCCAGTCGCTGCTCCAGGCGCACCGCATTGTCGAGGCTGGAAAAGGCCCCGACCTGGACACTGAAGCCCATCTTTTGCAGCGGTTTAGCCAGCTCGGGCTGCAGCGGTGGTGCTTCGTCGAGCAGCTCGCCGATCGGGTCGGGCTCAACGGCTGGAGCTGCCGGGCGAAGGCTGGAACTGCAAGAGCAGAGCAATAACAGCAGGATGGTGGTGGTGAGGAAAAATTTCAGGAAGAATTGCCCGTGGAAGTTCATGGCCGGCAGCATAGCAGAAAACCGTGGCGGGAGAGAAGCTTGAGAACAGAGTTCAAATCAGCTTTAGCATCAGTTGCTACGATTCAACTGCAGTTTCTAGGTTCAACGGCAAGTCAATATAGAAGCTGGTTCCAGAGCCGGGAGTCGATTCGACCTGCAAGCTTCCCTGGTGGTTTTCGGTAATAATGTGATAGCTGATAGAGAGCCCCAGACCGGTTCCTTTGCCCACATCTTTGGTGGTAAAGAAGGGTTCAAAGATGCGGGAACGGATCTTTGGGCTCATGCCGGGGCCGTTATCACTGATCGATAATTGTAAGTGCTCAGCATCAGTCTTTAATTTTAAACGGATTTGTGGTGCAGCGGTTTTGGCGTCCCGCATCGATTGAGCTGCATTGCTGAGGATGTTGATGAACACCTGTTGCAGCTGTGATGGATCGCAGATGATCTCCGGAAGGTCAGGCTGGTAAGCGCGGATGATATCGATCTGGCGGAAATCGAAGCTCTTTTCCAGATTAAAATCGTTGGCAAGTAGCTCGACCGTTTGGTCTAGCAATTGGCCGGGATTACAGGGCAGATGTTCGCCCCGCTCTTTGCGGCTTAAGTCAAGCATGCTTTTGATGATGCTTGACGCTCGTTGTCCCGAGTCGCGGATCGAATCTAGCAACAGATCCAGCTTGCGCTGTACAGCATACTTTTGCAGCTGCTCCATACTGAACCCTTCGGCCTCTGCCGTGGCAATATTTTGCGGACTGGTTTGTCGCAGCCGTGAATCGAGCAACTGGGCATTTTGCAAAATACCGGCGAGCGGGTTGTTGAGTTCATGGGCGATTCCTGCGGCCATATTCCCCAGGGAGAGCATTTTTTCCGATTGGATCATCATCTCTTCCAGCCTGATTCGATCGCTAATGTCGATCACCAAGGAAGCAACGCCATAGACCTCACCCTGCTCGCTGGCCAGGGGAGTGTTGTGCCATTCACAGATGATAGTCCGACCATCTTTGGTCAGGTTCTCATTGGTGTTCACATAACCGCTACGCCGTTCCAGCAAGCTTTGAAAAACCTTTTTCTGCTCAAGCTCCTCGGCATTCGGGATGATGAGCGCAAAGGCGCTTTTATCCAACACCTCTGCTTTGCTGTAGCCAAAGATTTTTTCCGCTGCGGGATTCCATTCCGCGACACTACTGTCGGTGTTCCAGACGATCGCCCCAACCGGGGTGTGGTTCAGGTGGAAGGAGAGGCTTTCTTTGGTGTGACGAAGTTGCCGTTCGATATTTTTTCGCTCTTTTATCTCTTCTTCTAAACTGTTCAAGGAGCTGAACAGGCGACTGGTCATGCTGTTGAAGGTGGTCGTTAACTGCTGGATTTCACCATGCCCGGCAATTTTGGTCTGACGGATAAGATTGCCATTGCCGATCGCCTGGGCGGTCTTGGTTAAGTCCTCAACCGGTTCAACAATCTGCCTGCGCACACTCCGGTTAAATTGGACGAATGCGCATAAAGAAATCAGCAACATAAGAGCCGAGAGTCCGGTTGCCCGCCAAGCCGGGGCCAAAGCAGTCAAGGCATCCTGCTCGACGATAACGTAAAATTTCTGTTCGCCAAGTTCGACCAGGGCAGTTTTGATGATTGCCAGACGTCCCTCGAGGCCGGTTTGTAAATCTACCTCAGGTAATGGCGTAAAGGTCCGTTCGGCAAGCACATGGGATGGATTGGAGTGGGATATAATCCGGCGATGTTTATCGGTAATATAAGTGTGCTTGTCTGGATTCGGTTTTCCGACTTCCCGGATCAGTGTTTGCAGAATTTGCAGGCGCACCTTGATAGTGAAAACCGCCGAAATGCCCTTTTGTCCGGGAATTCGAAAGGGGATCGCTATCCGCATCAAAGGTTCCAGGGAGTCGGGATCGACGCTCACCGGTAAATAGTAAAGGCTTTGGGTCGCCAGAACCTCTTCAATATCGGTCGGCCTGGAGCGGTTATTTGGTTCCGACGAAGAAAAAACCTCAACCGTTGAGACCTGCTGCAAGATGTTTCCTTGGGGATCAATCAGGGTGATTTCTTGCACTAAGGGCTGATGGTTCAGGGCCTCCAGCAACATCTCACGCTGTTGCTTGGGACTCAGTGAAAGGAAATTATGAAAGCGGGTGGTATCAAGGATCTCCTCAACTTGAAAATGAAAAAATTCCCTGATCTGTCCCGCAGCATGCAGGGCGCGCTGTTGGATAAAACGGGTGTCGCTGTTTAGCTGAATGCGAAAAACGAACCAACAGAGGATTCCTCCTAACAGTAACAAGGGCAGGATCGTCAAGAGCACGAAGTTGGTTTGAAAATAACGCCGTAGACTGGTCATAAGTTCCTGATTATTTTTTGGTCCTGAATCAGAAAGTGGGCCCGTCGCAAGGCGCTTTCAGGAATTTCCAGCTCCATCAGGGCAGCTGTGTCGAGGTTAAAAAAGAGAAAATCCTCGGCGGTTTCGACCGGCAGATTGGCGACCGGAGTGCCGCGCATAATCTGTCGAGCCAGGCGAGCCGCTTGCTCGCCCAGGGCTGAACCGACAAAACCGTAGCCCATCAGTGCCCCTGCCTCTGCCTGACTGAAACGAGCCACCGAAAGGGGCAGTTTTCGCTCGATGGAAACGGTGGAAAAATCATTGCTTCGCGACATGACCCGACCTTCGCGCGGCAACAGGACCGCATCCGCGGCGAGCGGGATTAAACTACGGATACTCTCAAGGCTGCTCCCCTGGCGAAAGGGAACGGCTAGCAAACTGATGCCCAATTTGGTTGCAGCGCTATTCAACTGAAACAAAGATGCTTCCGCCGCTTTATCTTGCGGGGTGAAAGGGACGCAGACGGTTTTGATCTCAGGGAAGGTATCGATCAGGGACTGCAGGCGTCGCCCTTCACTGAGCGCCAGCCGTACCCCGGTCAGGTTGGTTTCCGGCTGCTGCGGATTTTTGACCACTCCAGCCGCCACAGGATCGTTCACTGGGGCAAACACCACCGGCAGGTCGGGGGCAAGTTGGGCGGTCACGGCTTGGACTGCCCGGGCCGCTGGCGTGGTGGAGGCAAGAATCAGCTCCGGCTGCCTGGTCAACAGTTCTTTTGTCGCGGCTTCTAACTGCTGCCGGTCCTGTACCGGGCCGTCGAACAGATAGACAATCTCCTGGTTTTCCTGCAGGCCAGCAGCTTGCATCCCCTGCTTAAAGCCGGCCAGTGTGGTGGCATTGTTGTTGGTAAACTGAATAACGCCGATGCGGCTCGGCTCAGGGGCCGGACCGGAAAGCTGCAACCAAAGGAAGACAAACAGCCCTAGGGCGATGATCAGGGTGAGGCTGTTCCGCATTCTTGCTCCTTTGCGATGGTTGCAGCTTGGATCGGGTAGAAGAATAGTCCGGTCATCTTTGCCTTTTTATTAAATAAAGTCAATTGGAAAGCACATGGAAATCTCTCAGCCTGGTTGGTTGCGTAGCTGCCGATAATAAGCGAGAAAAAGGACCGTCAGCAAAAGGCCGAAATAGCCGATGAACCAGGGCAGTGAGTCGGCAAAAAGCTGATTTTTCAAAGCCTCTTCAGGCAGTTTCAGGCCGGTTTGGGTCGCCTGCTGGCGCAGGAATGCCAACAGCAGGGCATAGAGCAGCCCGATGCCGCCATAGCCGAGATTAAGAAATAGCCCTTTGAAGCTGAGCACCGTGGCGCGCTGTTCGGAACTGGTCGCCTGATTCAGGTAGTGGCTGAGAAAGAAGCCGATCAGGTACAGATTAGCAAACAGCAACAGCGCTGGCAGGATACCGAACCAGGGCCAGGCCTGGCCCATTCCGATCAGGCCGAGCAGAATCAGCGCTGCGGTCAGCATCAGGTTGAACAGCGCCGTGCGGCGCTGGGTCAGGCGGCGGGCCAGCCCGGGAATGAAAAACCCAAACAGTGCCAGGAACGACCCGATCAGGCCGAAAGCCACTTCCGGGATTTCGATCAAGCGATAGTACTGGCTGGCCATGGTGATCAGCATCCGGATGACACTGTCATATAGCAGGCCGAAGAGGATCAAGCCCAGCACAAAGGGGGTGCGGAAGATCCAGCAGCCGGCCTGCCAGACCAGTCGAAACGCCGTGCTGATGTTTGGTTGCTCCACTGTGGGGGAAACTTTTTCGCTGACCGCGACTTCTTGCATCCGCAGGGTGGTGAAGAAGGTCAACAGAGCCGTCAACAAAGTCAGATAGATTGGTAATCTCAGGCAGGTCTCGCGGGTGACTTCAAGCTGTAGGCCGGCCAGATTGACCAACTTCTGCAGCAATCCCGGATCATAAACCGCCCCGCCCAGGGTCATGGCGATGACGAATCCGGCCGACTGCCACTGGATCTGCCGTTCCAGCACCCGGCCCCAGTCATTAATATCCCCCTCCTTCAGCAGGCTGTCATAAGCCAGCGCCTCATCGGCGCCGCTGGCCGCGGCTTCGGCCATGCCGCTTAAAATCCGGTTAAGGACAAATACCCAGAACAGCAGGCTCAGGTTGGTACGCGGGACAAAGGCCCAGAGGGCGATCTCCAGCACCATCAGGCTGCTGGCAAACACCAGCAGGTTGCGCCGGCCGATGGTATCCGCCAAGGCTCCGGAGGGGACCTCGCAGAGCACAATGGTTGCCGCCCAGACGGCATTGAGGATGGCAAATTGAGAGAGGGTCAGGCCGAAATCGAGAAACAGGATCGAAAAGACCGGGTAGTAGAAGCGGGCGTTGAACAGCACCCGGAAGATGATGAACAGCCGGACATTGGGAATCTGGTAAGGAGAGCTGGTTATCATGCCCATGGAATGACCGATCAGAAATATTATCGCCAGCTGGATTTGTCAGCCAAAAGCTGAGCGCAACTCAAAAGAAGCATAGCAGAAGCCGCAGTTGCTGTTTCCTTTTTGCTTTATACAATTAAGCGGTAACCCGTTTTTTCCCAAGCGTAAGTCAATGGTAAGCTTTGCTGCGGTAAGCTTCTGCTGAGAAGAAAACCGAAGCAGGTTTTTTGCTGGGCTGCCAAGACTAATTTCCAAGCGAACTGTTGGGGAGGCGCATATGAGCTCGTTGGTTCAAAAATTATTGTACTTTTCAG
>CAMYNC010000201.1 GCA_947259685.1 uncultured Desulfuromonadales bacterium
CCGATCGTCAGCCTGCAGAACCTGGACCCGATTTATGTCGACTTCATGCTGCCCCAACAAAAGTTGCCAGAGATAAAAACCGGCGTGCCGGTCAGAGTGAGCCTGGCTGGGGTTCCGGATCGCCAGTTCAGCGGCCAGATCACCACAATCAATCCCCAGGTCGATGTCGCCACCCGCAGCATCGGCGTGCAGGCGACCCTGAGCAATCGGGATGAGAGTTTGCGCCCCGGGATGTTCGTCAGCGTCGCGGTGGTCCTGCCGGAAGAGCAGACGGTCATGGCGATTCCCGCCACCTCGGTACTCTACGCTCCATTTGGCGATTCGGTGTTTGTCGTCGAAGAAAAAACCGGCGAGGATGGCAGCAGCCAGCTGGCCCTGCGCCAGCAGTTTATCCGCCTGGGCAATAAGCGGGGTGATTTTATCAACGTGCTCTCCGGCCTGGAAGGGGATGAAACCCTGGTCACCACCGGCGTTTTTAAACTGCGTAACGGCCAGCCTGTGGTCGTCAATAATGAGCTCGCCCCCGCTTTCAAGCTGAACCCGCAGCCGGAGAATAACTGACCGTTATGGGGTTTACCGATCTTTTCATCCGCCGGCCGGTGCTGGCACTGGTGGTCAGCCTGCTGATCATTATCGCCGGCCTGCAGGCGGTCCGCAGCCTTAATGTGCGTCAATACCCGCGCAGTGAAAATGCCGCCGTCACCGTCACCACCGTCTATGTCGGCGCCAGCGCCGAGCTGGTGCGCGGTTTCATCACCACCCCCCTGGAGCGGGCGATCGCCGCTGCCGACGGCATTGAATACATCGAATCGCAGAGCGCCCAGGGGCTGTCGACCATCAATGTGCGGCTGAAGCTGAACTACGACGCCATCAAGGCGCTCTCCGAGATCAGTTCCAAGGTCGACCAGGTGCGCAACGACCTGCCGCCCGAAGCCGAGGTGCCGATCATCAACGTCGAGTCGGCGGACAGCCGCTTCGCCGCGGCCTACCTGAGCTTCACCTCCGACATCCTCAAGCAGAACGAAATCACCGACTATCTGGTGCGGGTCGTCCAGCCGCGCCTGTCAGCTTTGGAAGGGGTCCAGCGAGCGGATATCCTCGGCGCGCGCACTTTCGCCATGCGCATCTGGCTGAAACCGGAGCGGATGGCGGCGCTGAACGTCAGTCCGGCCCAGGTCCGTCAGGCGCTGGCCGGCAACAATGTGCTCGCTGCTCTGGGGCGCACCAAGGGTTCGCTGATTCAGGTCAACCTGGTGGCCGACACCAACCTGAATACCATCCACGAGTTCGAGCAGCTGGTGGTGCGTGAAGAGAACGGGGCCATCGTCCGCATTGAGGATATCGCCGATGTCGTTCTGGGTGCCGAGGATTATGATGCCGAGGTCCGTTTCTCCGGCCAGACAGCGGTCTTCATGGGCATCTGGCCGCTGCCGAACGCTAACTCGCTGGACGTGATCAAGCGGGTTCGCGCCGAAATGGCGAAAGTCCAGGAGAATCTGCCCGGCGGACTGCAGGCACGGATCGCTTATGACGCCACCGCTTATATCGACAGCGCCATCCGCGAGGTTATAAAGACCCTGAGCGAAACCCTGCTGATTGTCATCGTCGTCATCTTCCTTTTCCTCGGCTCGCTGCGCTCGGCGCTGGTGCCGGTGGTGGCGATTCCGCTGTCATTGATCGGCGGGGTGTTCCTGATGCAGGTGTTCGGCTTCACCATCAACCTGCTGACCCTGCTTGCGGTGGTATTATCAGTCGGGCTGGTGGTCGATGACGCCATCGTCATGGTGGAGAACGTCGAACGCCATATCCGCGAGGGGCAAAAGCCGCTCCAGGCGGCCCTGCTGGGAGCAAGGGAACTGATCAGTCCGATCATCGCCACCACCCTGGTGCTGGCGGCGGTCTATGCGCCGATCGGCCTGCAGGGGGGGCTGACCGGATCGCTTTTCCGCGAATTCGCTTTCACCCTGACCGGGGCGATCGTCGTCTCGACCATCGTCGCCCTGACCCTGTCGCCTATCATGTCGGGAAAACTGCTCAAGCCGGGGGCCGCTGAGCGCGGTCTGGCCGGACGGATCTCGCGCGGGTTCGATCGGCTGCGGAATCTCTACGCCCGGCTGCTTGACGTCAGCCTGCGCAGCCGGCCGGCGGTTTACCTGATCTGGCTGGTGATCGCAGCGCTCTGTGTGCCGATGTTCACCATGTCGGCGGTGGAGCTGGCGCCGACCGAGGACCAGGGGGTTATTTTCGGGATTATTGATGCCGCCGCCAACGCCACCCTGGATCAAACCAGCCTCTATGCCGCCGCTGCCAACCGGGCGTTTATGAGCATCCCGGAGACCGATTTCACCTTCCAGATCACCTCCCCCTCCTCCGGCTTCGGCGGCATGGTCACCAAGCCCTGGGAGGAGCGCGAACGGACGGTTTTCGAAATTCTCCCCCAGGTTCAGGGGATGCTCCAGGGCATCCCAGGTATCCGTATGTTCCCGGTGACCCCGCCGGCGTTGCCGGGTGGCGGCGACTTCCCGGTTGAGTTCGTCCTCGCCTCGACCGCCGAGCATGGACAGATTCTCGAGTTCGCCCAGCAGATTCAGATGAAAGCGATGCAGAGCGGCATGTTCGCCTTTCCGCCGATCATCGATGTCAAAATCGACCAGCCGCAGGCTGAATTCGTCATTGATCGGGATCGCGTCGCCACCTTAGGGCTGAACCTGCAGCAGGTCGCCGCCGATCTCGGCGGCATGGTCGGCGGCAACTTTGTCAACCGCTTCGATATCGCCGGCCGCAGTTACAAGGTGATCCCCCAGGTGCAGCGGATCGATCGGCTCAATCCTGAACAGCTGAAACAGATCTATGTCAGCGGTCCGGGCGGCGAATTGATCCCGCTGTCAACCATTGCCAGCATCGAGAACAGTACCGTGCCCCGCTCGTTGAACCGTTTTCAGCAGCTTAACGCGGTCAAAATCAGCGGCGTCTCGGTGCGGCCGCTGGAAGAGGCACTGCAGTTTCTGGAGGCCGAAGCGGCGAAAATCCTGCCGGACGGTTATATGCTTGACTACACAGGTGAATCCCGCCAGCTGCGGGCGGAAGGAAACCAATTTCTACCAACCTTCGCCCTGGCGGTAGCGCTGATTTTTCTGACCCTGGCGGCCCAGTTCAACAGCTTCCGCGACCCCTTCGTGATCCTCGCCGGATCGGTGCCGCTGGCGATGTTCGGTGCTCTGGTGTTCACCTTTTTGAAGATTCCCGACCCCAATGTGCCTTTCTGGACCGCCGGCTGGACCACCACCCTGAATATCTACTCCCAGGTCGGTCTGGTCACCCTGGTCGGTCTGGTGGCGAAGAACGGCATCCTGGTCGTCGAGTTCGCCAATAAGCTGCAGGAGCAGGGCCGGGCCAAGCTCGAAGCGGTGCGTGAGGCCTCGCTGGTGCGGCTGCGGCCGATTCTGATGACCAGCGCGGCGACCATCGCCGGTCACTTTCCTCTGACTCTGGTCACCGGTGCCGGCGCCGAAGCGCGCAATTCGATCGGCCTGGTGCTGGTCGGCGGGATGGCGATCGGCACCCTGTTCACCCTGTTCGTGGTCCCTTCACTTTACATGCTGTTCGCCAAAGACCACAGCCAAGACCGGCCGTTGTCCGCAACTGCTGAGCCGGCGGCCATCGAACCCTGAATTTTTTCGAGATAAGGTCCCTTTCGATGAACAAAACCCAAGTCTTTCTCATTCTGATTATCGTCATTCTGCTGGGCGCGATTCTGGCCTACACCCAATACACCCAGTTGATGTAACTCGATGGCCCTTAAAGCGACCATCTTCAAGGCCAATCTGCAGCTTGCCGACATGGACCGCCACCATTACGGCGATTATCAGCTGACCCTGGCCCGCCACCCCTCTGAGACCGATGAACGGATGATGGTGCGGCTGCTCGCCTTTGCCCTGCATGCCGACCCCCGGTTGGAATTCTGCAAGGGGCTCTGCGCCGACGATGAACCGGCCCTCTGGAGGAAAAGTTTAACCGGTGAGGTCGAATTGTGGCTCGATGTCGGCCTGCCAGATTCAGAACGACTCAGAAAGGCCTGTGGCCTGGCACAGCAGGTCTGCGTTTATTGTTACGGCGGTCGCAGTGCCGAGCTATGGTGGCAAAAAAGCGCCGAAAAGCTGGGCCGCTTCAGCAACCTGCGGGTGTTCAATCTGCCGGAGGCGGCCAGTAAAGCGCTGACCGATCTGACCCAGCGCTCGATGGAACTGCATATCAGCATTCAGGATGGGCTGATCGGTATCGGCGACGCCGGCAATCACCTGCAGATTCAACTGCAAACCCTGCGTTGAGCTGCCAGCAGACAACCATGGCCTGGCAGGTCTATATCATCCTCTGCTCTGACGGCTCCTATTACACCGGCATCACCACCGACATCGAGCGGCGCATCCAGCAACACGCGACCGGAACCGGCGCCAAGTATTTTCGCGGCCGCAAACCCGAACGCCTGGTTTATCTGGAAACCGAGCATGATCGCAGCAGCGCCAGCCGCCGGGAAGCCCAGCTCAAACAGCTGCGCCGGCTGGAAAAACAGCACTTGGTGGCCTGCGCCCTAAGCAGCAATCTGCAGCAATCCTGAGCGATATTTGGCGAAACTTTCCGTTTCTCTTGGCGGCCTGCAACCAGGGGCCAAAGAAAGAGAATGCCAAGACAGGGTTGATTCAAGACGTGAATGCTACCTGTAGATTACCCGACTGCCGCCCCGCGCAGGTTCTCCAGCCAACGGCGTGCCTGGTTGGCCTCCACAGTTTTCAAATGTAAAAACAGGTCTTTAAATCTCATAGGCCTCCTCAAATCGACCACCAATTATTGCGTGAAACCCGCCGAGCATAATGATGTTTAACCCGCCACCCTCTTTTTCAAAACTCTTATGGATATACGCAAACCTATATTGACTGGACATTTGACATATGGAACCTGGCGCTTACTGGCCGAAGCCGACAACTGCAATAACTGCTAAGTTTTGAGAATCCTGGTCCAGTGCTCTCCTAAAAGTGGCGATATCCAGGACTGGGGCTTTCCTACAAGTTGCTCCGTAATGGGGATCTTGTATGGCTTGAGGATAAATCGAACTGATTCGGCATTTCAAAAATCAAAATTTCACTTTGAAAACGAATTTCGGAAAAATAAGGATCTCTAACCATTTGTTAACATCATCCGAAGATGATATCAACATTGCACTGACTTGGGTGTCCGTGGTAGAGTCATTTATCTTAAACGTTTGTGCAGAGATAATTTGTTGGACGAGATTTAAAATTAATCAGTCACGAATATGCCACGCAGACCTCTTACGGTTGCGTGGTTTTTTATTTTTACGTAAATATTGTTTGCACAACAAAATCCCACAGGGGAGCATGGAGTTAAAAATGGCTGAAGGTACTGTGAAGTGGTTCAACGATGCAAAAGGTTTTGGTTTTATTGAGCAGCAGAGTGGAGATGATGTGTTCGTTCATCATTCCGAAATCCAAGGCGAAGGGTTTAAATCTCTGGCCGAAGGAGACCGTGTGATTTTTGATGTCACCCAAGGCCAAAAAGGTCCCCAAGCATCTAATGTTCGCAAATAATAGAAAAAGTATTTGCAACCGCTGACATCCTCAAGAGCCCTACGGTCAATCCGTGGGGCTCTTTTGAATTAAGTTCAATAG